>DASYZD010000113.1:0-2550 GCA_035946655.1 Allostellaceae bacterium
CAACACCGACGCGATCATGGGGATGGAAGTGCAGGGGCTGGCGATCCCGGCGCACGCCAACGAGGCGGGCGCCACGACCTCCAGCCGCGAATTGCGGCGCCGCAGCCGCGCCCGGCACCCGCATTTCCGCCTCGCCCGGGCACGCGGCTTCGATCCCGAAACGACCTTGACGGCGATGGACATCGAAGGGATCGATGTGGCCGTGATGTACGGCACGCGCGGCCGGCAGATCCTCTGCCACGACGACCTCGCGCCCGATTATGCCGCGGCGCTCGCCCGCGCCTTCAACGACTGGGCCTATGATTATTGCCGGCACGATCCCTCGCGCCTCAAATTCGCGGCGCAGGTGGCGATGCACGACATCCCCTCGGCGGTCGGGGAGGCGCGCCGCTGCGTCAGAGAGAAGGGCGCGGTCGCGATCATCGGCACGCCGAACCCGGTCAATGGCCGGCATCTGCACGATGAGGAATGCGAGCCCTTATGGGAGGAGATCGAGCGATTGGGCGTGCCGATCGGTTTTCACCCGACCGGCAACACCGCGCTGAAGGACGACGCCGGGCGGCGCTATGTCGGGCACGCCAATTTCCACCCGATCGCGCACGCGATCCGCAACCCCGTCGAACTGATGGGCGCGCTCGCCAGCCTGACGACGGGCGGCGTCCTGGAGCGTCACCCGAAATTGCGTTGCGCCTTTCTCGAAGGGACGGCGGGCTGGCTCTATTGGTGGCTGTGGCGCTTGGACGACCAGTGGGAGAAGTTCGGCCCCGGCTGCGAGCGCCAGCTGACGATGCCGCCGAGCGAATACTTCAAGCGGCAATGCTATGTCGCGCTCGATGTCGACGAGGAGCCGGCGGTCAATGTCGTCGAGAAGGTGGGCGCCGATTATTTCGTCGTGTCCTCGGACTATCCGCATTCGGACGGCGCCTTCCCGGAAGCGCTGCAGCAGTTCTTCTCGCTGCCGCTCGATGCGGCGGCGCGGAAGAAGATCCTCTGGGACAATTGCGCCCGGCTCTACGATATCGCGACGCCGGCCGGACCCCTGACGCGCGCCGTGCCGACCGCAGCCGAATAGCGCGCCCCTCATATCCGCTGAGGCGGGCGGTCGGGCTCGGCCGGCGTCTTGCTGGCGAATGGTTTCTTAAGCATTGCGGGCGATCATCCGCTGGCTTTGGGCCAGCCGGGTGAACCGCAATGAAAGCGATCGTTTCGACGCTTGTCGCCGCCTGCCTCCTCGCGACCTCTCCCGCATATGCGCGGGACCGGCACCTGCCCTGGCACCCGATCCCTTCGAACGGGTGGGCGCACACGGGTCACCTCCGTGACTGGCGGCACGACGGGGGCGGCTCCGAAGCTGCAGGCTTGGCGATCGTCGGGGTCGCTGCCGCGGTCCTCGTGCTGGGCGCCTTGATGGAGGCAAGTAACAACGCGCCCTTGCCGGTCATACCGGCCGTCGATCACTACGACCCGCGTTCACCAACGGGCCTGGCCAGCGATGCGAAACTCCGCAGCGCGGGGTGGCCCCGCAGCGTCAGCGTCGATCCTTGACGACGGCGTATCAAGGCAAGGCTGGTGGGCGCGACAGGGATTGAATCTGTGCCCCTCGAATTACCGGTATGCGGGCGCAAATGGGACCAGATTTTGCTAGCGATATGCGCTGACAGATGGGATTATACCGCATCGTTGATGGAGGTCAGGCAAATGCGCGCATTCGTCATCGCCGCTGCTATCACCGCTTTCGTGGCCATCGGCGGCGTCATTGGCTGGCAAGCCAAAGCAGCCGCGCCTGCCGGCGTAATTCCACATGCCGCCGCCCGTACGCCGATTCATCTGGCGGCTTGCGACGGAACTACCGGGAAGGACGGCTGCGGACCAGGCTCGTATTATAGGAAGGGCGCCCAGGGCTCGCGGTGCTATCCTTGCTGAGGGTTGCCGGGCGCGATCGCTATTTAGACGGGTTTGGCCGGATCGGGATATTCTGAGGCGCGTCGTTCTCGTCGGCGAGAATTTCCTTGCCGAGTTCGAGTTTTCGGATAGCCGCTCGATTTCCTTGACGCCGATCTTGCCGTTGACGATCAGCGGAAGCCGGAATCCTTCGCCAACAGCCCCGTGGTCAACTCGCGCTCGCCTGCATCGGCGAAATTCCTGACAAATCCTATGTCTCCGATGGATATCGGTCTGCGCCGGTATGACGAGAAGAAGGGTCTGCTGAGGCGCCCCTTCCGGTCGAGACGGGAAAGGGTGCGATAGACGCTGCCGATCTGGCGGCGCCTTCCCGGAGGCGCTGCAGCAGTTCTTTTCGCTGCCGCTCGATGTGGCGGCGCGCCGCAAGATCCTGTGGCAACGATGTCGAGAATACGATCTCGCCCGCGGGCGAGAGGATCTCTCGGTAAACCCGCAGGCTATCGAGGCCTCTAACAAGAAACTGACATCTGGTCAGGCCGCCAGGGGCGTGATTTGGACGGCATAACCGAGATTGTGGAGGCGGGTGACCAGGCGCCTGGTTTGCGCGGCTTTGGCCCTGCGGTCGAAGTGATCGGGGCCGAGATCCTG
>DASYZD010000114.1:0-9336 GCA_035946655.1 Allostellaceae bacterium
CGGCGTTGCGCGATAGAGATGATTGAGGTCGCGGACCAGGCGCTGCACGCCGGCATGCAAATCATTGTCGAGGCATTGCCAGTCGAGCCCCCAATCGTGGTTCCACTCGCGCTCCTGGCCGAATTCGCCCCCCATGAACAACAGCTTCTTGCCGGGATGCGTCCACATGAACGCAAGATAGGCGCGCAGATTGGCAAAGCGCTGCCAGCGGTCGCCCGGCATCCGGCCGAAGAGCGAGCCCTTGCCGTGGACGACCTCGTCATGGGAGAGCGGCAGGATGAAGTTTTCATGAAAAGCATAGAGGAGGCCGAAGGTCAGGTCGTTGTGATGATATTTGCGATGGATGGGATCGCGTCCCATGTAGCCGAGCGTGTCGTGCATCCACCCCATGTTCCATTTGAAGCCGAAACCGAGGCCGCCGACATAGGTCGGGCGCGAGACCATCGGCCAGGCGGTCGATTCTTCGGCCGCGGTCGTCGCCCCTGATCTGTCGCCGAACACCAGTTCATTCATCCGCCGCAGGAAGCTGATCGCCGCGAGGTTTTCGCGCCCGCCATATTCGTTGGGGATCCACTCCCCCTCCCTGCGGCTGTAATCGAGGTAGAGCATCGAAGCGACGGCATCGACCCTGAGGCCATCGACATGATACTCGTGCAGCCAATAAAGCGCGCTCGATAGGAGAAAATTCGCCACTTCGCGGCGGCCGTAATTATAGATCAGCGTGTTCCAATCGCGGTGGACGCCCTGGCGCGGATCGGCATGCTCGTAAAGCGCGGTGCCGTCGAAATACCCCAGGCCATGAGCGTCATTCGGGAAATGGCCGGGGACCCAGTCGAGCCACAGGGCGAGGCCAGCGTGGTGGCAGGCATCGACAAACGCGCGGAAATCATCGGGCGTGCCATAGCGCGCGGTCGGTGCGAACAGCGAGATCGGCTGATAGCCCCACGACCCGTCGAACGGATATTCGCTGACCGGCATCGCTTCGATATGGGTGAAGCCGAGATCGGCGACATAGGGAACGAGCTGTTCGGCCAGCTCGCGATAGCTGAGATAGCGGCCGCCGGCGGCCAGGTTGCGGCGCCACGAGCCGAGATGGACTTCGTAGATCGAGATCGGCGCCTCGCTGTCGTTGCGCTCGCCGCGCGCCGCCATCCATGCATCATCGCGCCAGGCGTAGGACGAGGGTGCCGCGACGAGCGAGGCGGTGCCCGGAGGTGGCTCGGCCGCTTCGGCATGGGGGTCGGCCTTCAAGGGCAGAAGCGCGCCGTCGGGGCCGAGCAACTCGTATTTATAGAGGGCGCCCGCCTCAAGCCCGGGCACGAAGATCTCCCAGAACCCGCCGCCCGGGTGCCGGCGCATCGGCATGCGCCTGCCGTCCCACACATTGAAATCGCCGACCACGCTGACCCGGCTGGCGTTGGGCGCCCACACCGCAAAGGCGACTCCCGCGACCCCGTCGAGCACCAGGGGATGGGCGCCGAGCTTTTTATAGCTGGTGAGGTGGTTGCCCTCGGCCAGGAGATGCAGATCGAGGTCGCCGAGCACCGGGGGAAACCGGTAGATGTCCTCGAACTCATCCCAACGGTCACCGCGCCGCGCCCGCAAGCGATAGGGGAACGGCTCGGGCCGCGCCGGGAAATTGGCGACGAACAGACCCGCGGGATGGGCCCGCCGCGCCCTGCCGGCGACCGCGCCGTTCGCGCTGTCGACGACTGCCAGCGCCGCAACATCGGGCAGGAAGGCGCGGACGCAAAGCCCCTCGGCCGCCAGGTGCATGCCGAGAAAGGCAAACGGATCGGCGTGGCGCGCGGCGACGATCGCCGCCACTGCCGGATCAACTCGCTGCGGCACGCTGGCTCCGGCGCTGGTTGCGATCCTAGAGAGATGGGATCGTCAGCCCGTCGTACCATTCGAAAAGGCGAAGAACTGGGGCAGCCCGTCGAAGACGCGCGGGCGTTGCCGTGCTTCGGTCAGCGCCGTCAGGAACTGGTCGGCCCAGCGGTCGGCGTCGTTGACCGCGAGATGGGCAAACATGCGGCGGTGGCGCAGCTGGCGTTCGGCAAGCGGCATTTCGAGCGCGGTGCGGATCGCTTGCGCCATCGCCTCGGTCTCAAGCGGGTTGACGATGAGGGCGCCGTCCAATTCCGCCGCTGCGCCGGCGAATTGCGACAGCACCAGGATGCCGGGATCCTCGGGGTCTTGCGCCGCGACGTATTCCTTGGCGACCAGGTTCATGCCGTCGCGCAACGGCGTCACCAGCCCGACATCGGCGGCACGGTAGAACGCGGCAAGCGCGGTGCGGGTATAGGACCGGTTGACGTAGCGGATCGGCGTCCAGGATGCTTCGCCGTGGGTGCCGTTGATCTGCCCGACGAGGGTGCTGACCTCGCGGTCCATCTCCTCGTATTCGGGCACGCTGGTACGGCTCTTCGGCGTCACCTGGAGGTAGGTGATCTTGCCGCGCCATTCCGGGTTGGCGTCGAGCAGGTGACCGAGCGCCTGGATGCGCTGCGTGATGCCCTTGGAATAGTCGAGGCGATCGACACCGAGGATCAGACGCCGGCCGTTGAGGCTGTCGCGCAATTTCGCTGCCACCGGCGAGCGCACCGCCTGGCGCGCCGCGCGGGCGTAGAGGCGGGTGTCGATCGACACCGGAAAGGCGCCGACCTGGACGCGGCGGCCGTTAAACGCGAACGAGTTGCGATTGCGCCCCGGCGCGCCGCCCTGCAGGTAGAAATAGCGCCCGAGATTGTCGGCATCCTGCTCGGTCTGCAGACCCACGAGGTCGTAGTGGCGCAGCGCCCCCAGGGTTTCGGCATGCTGCGGCAGCGCCAAGAGGATGTCCGGCGGCGGGCAGGGGATATGGAGGAAGAAGCCGATCGGGTTGTCGTGCCCCAACGCACGCAGTTCCTTGGCCAGCGACAGCAGGTGATAGTCGTGAACCCAGATCGTGTCGTCGCGGCGGATGAAGGGAGACAGCGCGTTGGCGAACAGCGCGTTGACCCGCAGATAGCCGGCGAGCTCGACCGAGGTGAACTCCGCCAGATCGACGCGGTAGTGCAGGATCGGCCACAGCACGCGGTTGGCGAAGCCGTTGTAGTATTCCTGGAAATCGGCGTTGGAAAGATCGAGCGTGATGAACGTCCGCCGCTGCCGCTCAACCACCGCTGGCGGCAGGGCGGCGCCATCCTCGGCCACTCTCCCGCTCCAGCCGAACCAGATCCCCTCGCGGTGTTTGAGCGCGGCATTGACGGCGACGGCGAGGCCGCCGGCCTGCGGCGCCTGGGTGCCGGGGACCGCGACCCGGTTCGACACTACGATGAGACGCGGCACCACACGTCCTCCCATCTGACCGACAGGCGCATCGCCGAATTGACGATGCCGGCCATCGAATAGCTCTGCGGGATGTTGCCCCACAGCGCCCCGGTTTCCGGGTGAATGTCCTCCGACAACAGCCCAAAAGCGTTGCGGTGCGCCAACAGATCGATGAACAGGGAGCGCGCCTCGTCGCGCCGGCCGATTGCCGCCAGCGCATCGATATACCAGAAGCTGCACACCAGAAATGCCGTTTCCGGCGTGCCGAAACCGTCATCGTTGGTGTAGCGCATGATCCGCCCGTTGCGGCGCAATTCGCGCCCGATCGCCTCGCAGGTGCCGATGAACCGCGGGTCGCTGGGAGCAACCAGCCCCAAATCGGCGAGCAACAAGACGCTGGCATCGAGTTCATCGCCGCCGAGGGTCCCGCTGAAGGCGCCCCTCTTTGGGTTCCAGGCGCGGGCCAGGATCGGCTCGCCCAGCGCCGCCGCCCGGCCGCGCCAGAACGCCGCGCGGTCGAGGATCCCGAGCCGTTCGGCAATCCGCCCGAGGCGGTGGCAGGCCGCCCAGCACAGCGCCGCCGAATAGGTGTGGACGCGCGCGCGCTGGCGAAATTCCCAGATCCCGGCATCCGGGGTCAGCGCCCGCCGGACCGCCTGCTCGCCGAGCGGCTCGAGCCGCGCAAACAGCGCGGCGTCGCCCATCCGCGGCAGCCGCTCGTCGACAAACATCTGGGTCGTCGCCAGGACGACGCTGCCATAAACGTCGTGCTGGTCCTGCAAGGCCGCCGCATTGCCGATGCGCACCGGCCCCTGGCCGAGAAACCCGGCGAGGTCGGCCGCCACCTTCTCGTCAAGCTCCACCCCGGGAACGATCGGGTGAACCGGGCGCAACGGCGCCTCCAGATCGGCCGCCACGGTGATGATGTAGTTGATATAGGCTTCCATCGTCTCGGTGGTGCCGAGCCGGTTCAGCGCCTCGACGACAAAATAGGCGTCGCGCAGCCAGCAATAGCGATAGTCCCAGTTGCGCCCGCTATGGGGCGCCTCGGGGATCGAGGTGGTGTGCGCGGCGACGATCGCGCCGGTCTCCTCGAAGCTGCACAATAACAATGTCATCGCCGCCCGGGTCACCGCGCTCTGCCACTCGAACGGCACCGCCAGCGCGCGCACCCAGCCGTGCCAATAGCCGCGGGTGCGCTCCTCGAATTCCCGCCCGGTCAGATCGACCGCACTTTCGAACGGTTCGTCCGGGCCGAGGATCAGCGTGAGCGGCCGGGTCAGCGGAAAGCTCGTCTCCCGCACGATATAGGAGAGCGGCGCATCGGTGGTCACTCTGAGGACCGGTTCGGCGCCCTGGTAGCGAATGTGGTTGGAACCCACCGATAGCGCCGTGACCGGCCGGCCATAGGAATGGCTCGGGCGCACCCGGATGGTGATGCGCGGCAGCCCGGCCACTGGCGTGATCCGGCGAACCAGCTGCGGTGGCCGGAAAATCCGCTCGTAGCGATCAAAGCGCGGGGCGAAATCGGTGATGCGGACGCGGCCGCCATGGCGGTCGGCGAGCTCGGTCTCCAGGATCGCGGTGTTGCGGACATAGTCCGCCTTGGCGCCGGCGAGGTCGGCGACGACGACATCGCAAAACCCCTTCTCCTCCTCGCCGGCAAGCAGCCGGCAGAACACCGGATTGGAATCGAACGCCGGAAAACACCACCACAGGATGCGTCCCACCCCGTTGACCAGCGCCGCCGTCCGGCAATTGCCGATCAGCGCGAGGTCGAGCGTGCGGCCGTCACCGATGCGGTCGAGCGGTTGCACCGGCGCCTTCATCGGGCGATCCCTTCGACCCAGGCCCGCACCGCCGCGGGCCCGGCGAACCAGCCCGACAGACCGGGCAGCGGCTCGCCCACCGAAAACGCCTGGCCGCCAAGCGTCAAGGCGGCGGCAAAGCCGGGACCGTCCATCCGGTCATCGGCGACAAAAATCGGCCGCCGCCCGGCAAACGGCTCGCGCTCCATGAAGCGGGCGATCGCCTTTCCCTTGTCGAACCCGCTGAGCCGGATCTCGAAGACCCGAAGACCCGCGACCAGCTCGAGACCGAGTTCGGCAAACTGCGCGACGAGGCTCCCGAGCGCCGCCAGCAGCTCCTCATGGCTCGCCGGCGAATTGCGGTAATGCACGGCAAACCCGATCGCCTTGTTTTCCGCCAGCGTCCCCGGGAACGCGTCGAGCAGACGGAGAAGCTCGCGCCAGGCTCGCTCCGGCAGCCGGGCCTGGGTCAACCAGCGGCTGGCGCCACCGGCAGATTCGCGGATCTGCGCGCCGTGGACGCCGCTCGCGCGCAGCCGCAACGGCGCGAACAGCCGGTCGAGCTCGGCGATCGGCCGGCCGCTGACCAGCGCCAGCGCGCCATCGAGGCGCCGTTCGGCCGCGGCCAGCGTATCGCGCAGCCCGAGCGGCACCGCCACGCCATCCGGGCGCGCCGCCAGATCGAGCAGTGTCCCGTCGACATCGAGAAAAAGCCCGATCTCGCCCGCCCCCATTCCGACCCTGTCAAGCGCGTGCACCAGCCGTAGATCTCCCTAAAGTGATAAATCATTTCGGTTGGTTCGGCGCATTTTCAATAATTTCCTTAAAAATTGATGTCACTGGATTTATTATCATTGAAATCATGGATGGTGAATACCATGTGGAGCACGCAGAGAATACCTTGAAATGCATAATTCCGGGGCAAGGGAAGCGCGCAGCACACGCGGATAGCGCGCGGCTGCGCACCGGATAGTAGATGCCCTCGCTCGCGGCACGCGTAGCAGATCAGGGGGAAATCGATCCTCCCGACACCCGGAGTAAACGCAATGGACTTCCATCCAGTGATAAAGCCGGTGCTGTGGGGTGCGGTGGCGGGTGCGGTGGCGATATCGGTGATCGGCTTTTCGTCGATGGGCTGGATGCTGAAAGGTACCGCCGAGCGAATGGCCGCCGATCGGGCGGAGAGCGCCGTCGTCGGCGTGCTGACCCCGATTTGCGTCGAGAAATTCTCGCAACAAGCCGACGCTGCCGCCAAGCTGGTCGAATTCAAGAAATCGGCTTCGTGGGACCAGCGCGCGCTGATCGAGAAGGGCGGCTGGGCAATGACACCGGGAACCGAAACGACAAACTCGGCGGTCGCCCGCGCCTGCGCGGAAAAACTCGGCCAACCCTCCTGAAACCGCGGCCTCCCCAGCTGACCCGGAAACCCCGCGGCGCGGCTGGTCGGGCAGGTCGCGAGGTTCGGTTCGGCTGACCCGAGTATCGGCCTGGGAGTTCTTATAATGACGCTGCCGCGCGCCTACGCGCCGATATTCCCGGAATTCGATGCGTTCCTCTTCGCCTCGGTCGGCGAGGAGATGGACGGCATGCCGCTAAGCGTGCTGTCGGCGCTGGCGCGGTTGAACCTCGACCCGCGCGAAGAAGCGGCGCGGCTGGCGCACCTGACGCGGGAGGCGGCGGCCGAACAGCTGGCGAGGATGATCGCCGGTCTCTCCGATCGATGGAGCGTATCGGAGGCGCGCCGGATTGCCGGCGGGCTCATCGAACGCCTGCCGATGGCCGCCGTTGCCGGACAGGGCGGTCGCGCCGCAACCGGCACCCGGCCCGCAACCGGCCTCAGGGCAGCGCCATTGCTGATCTACCTGGCGGTGGCATTGGCGGTTGTCGTCGGCCTCATCGCCAGCGGGTACTTGTCCCTTGGAAGCTAGTTGATAGCCCCTGACGGAAGACTCCCATAGGGGATTCTGGGTGGCGCAGATCTGTGCGATGCTGCGCGATGCGCAAAGGCATTACCGTCGCTGTTTCGCCCGAGGATCAGGTCCGGCTGGACGCGATCGTGCGGGATCGCAACTGCCCGCAGAAGCACGTGTGGCGAGCGCGGATCATCCTGCTGACCGCCGAGGGCGCCGGCACTGTCGCCATCATGCGCGCGCTCGGCAAGGACAAGCGGGCGGTCTGGCGCAAGGCGGTTCACGTGATCCTCGACAACTACGCCACCCACAAGCACCCCAAGGTGAAAGCCTGGCTCGGGCGGCATCGCCGCTTCACCTTCCACTTCACCCCGACCTCGTGCTGCTGGGCCAACGCGGTCGAAGGCTTCTTGGCCAGCTGACGCGACCGCGCCTCAAGCGCGGCGTGTTCAAATCGATTGGCGGCCTCCAGGCCGCGATCCACCGCTTCATCGCCGACACCAACGGCACCCCCAAACCCGTCATCTGGACCAAATCCGCCGCCGACACGGTTCCGCGTGCCGGACCACAAATTCGAGGTCGGTCGAGCGGTGGAATTCTTCCCGAACCGAACCGTCGACCATAAAGCAAAGGGCCGGTATAAGGTTGTTCGCCTGTTTCCAATGGACGGAAATACCCCACAAAATCGAGTCAAAAACGAGACCGACGGACATGAGCGCATGGTCCGTGAGAACGATCTCAGTTTGCGATAATTTATTATTTCAAAGAGCAGAAGAGATATTTGATCGTATTTTTGAGTTGTACCTCCGCGCCCGGCCACCCACATAGTTGAATGCCTGTTGGCACTCCGGTTGGCCGAGTGCCAAATCGTTCCAAATTAATCCCGGTTCGAGGAGACCATCGATGAAACTGCGTCCATTGCAGGACCGCGTCCTGATCCGCGGTGTCGAGGCGGAGACAAAGACCGCCGGCGGCATTTTCATCCCCGACACGGCGCAGGAAAAGCCGATGGAGGGCGAAGTCATCGCTGTCGGCCCCGGCACCCGCGGCGACGACGGGAAGCTCCAGCCGCTCGACGTCAAGAAGGGCGACCGCGTGCTGTTCGGCAAGTGGTCGGGCACCGAAGTCAAGCTCGACGGCGAAGACCTGATGATCATGAAGCAAAGCGACATCATGGGCGTCATCGACCCGGCCGTCGCAACCAAAAAAGCCGCTTAACCAGGAGGACGCCGACATGTCTGCCAAGGAACTCAGATTCAACGGCGATGCGCGCGCCCGCATGTTGCGCGGCATCGACACTCTCGCCAACGCGGTCAAGGTGACACTCGGCCCCAAGGGGCGCAACGTCCTCCTCAACAAATCGTACGGCGCCCCGCGCATAACCAAGGACGGCGTCACCGTCGCCAAGGAGGTCGAACTCTCCGACAAGTTCGAGAACATGGGCGCCCAGATGGTCAAGGAGGTCGCCACCCGCACCAGCGACCAGGCGGGCGATGGCACCACCACCGCGACGGTCCTCGCCCAGGCAATCGTGCGCGAGGGCGTCAAGGCGGTCGCCGCAGGGATGAACCCGACCGATTTGCGGCGCGGCATCGACATGGCCGTCGCATCGGTGGTCAGCAACCTCAAAAAGGTCTCGAAATCAATTTCGACCAATGCCGAAATCGCCCAGGTCGGGACGATCTCGGCCAATGACGACCGCGAGATCGGCGAGATGATCGCGCAGGCGATGAAGAAGGTCGGCAACGAGGGCATCATCACGATCGAGGAGGCGACGAGCCTGGAAACCGAACTCGACATCGTCGAGGGCATGCAGTTCGACCGCGGCTATCTCTCGCCCTACTTCGTAACCGACGCGGCAAAAATGCTCAGCGAACTCGAAAAGCCGTACATTCTCCTCTTCGAGAAGAAGCTGTCCGGTCTCCAGGTGATGCTGCCCCTCCTCGAAGCGGTGGTGCAGAGCGGCAATCCGCTGTTGATCGTCGCCGAGGACATCGAGGGCGAGGCGCTGGCGACCCTCGTCGTCAACAAATTGCGCGGCGGGCTCAAGGTCGCGGCGGTCAAGGCCCCCGGCTTTGGCGATCGGCGCAAATCGATGCTGGAGGATCTTGCCGTCGTGACCGGCGGCCAGGTGATCAGCGACGATCTTGGCATCAAGCTGGAGAACGTCACGCTCGAGATGCTTGGCCGGGCCCGGAAGGTGAGCATCGACAAGGACACCACGACGATCATCGACGGCGCCGGCAAGAAGGCCGATATCGCGGCTCGCTGCACCCAGTTGCGCGCGCAGATCGAGGAGACGA
>DASYZD010000115.1:0-13280 GCA_035946655.1 Allostellaceae bacterium
TCGCGCGCCCAGCATCATCGCCGCCACCCGACGGATGCTCGACGAGGGCGCGATCGACGACGACGGGCATGGCAGTCCGGATCGGCTCGACCATGATTACCTCGTCAGCTTCAAGGGGATCGGACCCTATGCGGCGGCGCATTGCCGGATGCTGTTGCATGATTTCAGCCGCATCCCGATCGACTCGGTGGTGATCGCGCATCTGCGCCAGCGGCACGACACGACCCCGGCGGATTTCATCGCCGCGCGTGCCGAATGCGGCGCCTATTTGGGGCTTGGCTACCGATTGCTGCGGTTGCGCGAGAAATTCGCCGTGCCGGAGATCGATGTCGGCCAACCCTCGCCGACGCAAACGGCCTATTGACCGGAGCGGAGGATGAGTTTCACCCCGTTTGCCGAAATCCTTGATGCGGCGCGCACCCGCCACGGCGCCGCGGCGTTGGAAGCCCGGTTGCCGACCCCGAAGACGCCGGCCGAGCTGAAGGCGACGCCCGACGACCGCTACCTGTCGCAAATGTCGCTGCGGGTCTTTCGCGCCGGCCTCAAGCACAGCCTGGTCGATGCGAAATGGCCGGCGTTCGAGGTGGTTTTTTACCGGTTCGACCCGCATCGCGTGCGGGCGATGCCGGACGAGGCGCTGGAAGCCCTGATGGGGGACGCGCGCCTCATCCGTCATTGGGGAAAGCTAAATATCTACAGTTATTTCAATATGTTAGACAGTTTAGTCTCGCTTTAGGCTCAGAACGAAGGAGGAACCCTTGCGTAAGGCGCGAGCGAGCCCATATCAAGCCGTGGTGTACATTTGCCAGGGGGGCACAAGATGGACGATGGCTACTACCGACGGAAGGTGATGCGGAACGACCAAGGGTTCGTGCTGACAGCCGAGGCTCTGGCTCCTCCGGTGCCGCCCACCTACCCGCCATTCTGGTTCTGCACGCATGAGGACGGCGGCTATCACGAGAACGTCGAGGAGGCGATGAGCTGCCCTCAGTATGAGGAGTTCATGCGGCAGGTGCGGTAGGCCGGTTCCTCAGCCTGCCGCCCTTCTATCCCTTTGGGGCGATCGGTAGCGACGGCACTATGAGAAAAATTATTGCATTCTGTGTAGCATCCGCCATGTTCCTGAGTGGTCTATATCTCGGGGTTTATTTGTTGGATTTTTTGTTCTTTCGTAGTCCTGCCGTTGATACTCCGCCGCAAAAACTTCCAATCACGATTTTTGTAGGAAGCGGATTTCTTATCTTTTTGGGCGGGTATTGGCTATGGATCGATTTCATAGCTCCTGCTTTCGGAAGGCGTCCGGAAGAATGAACTCTTTGAAAAGCAAGCGTAGGGCGGATGAGCGGAGCATAATCCGTCGGTTTCTGATTTCGCCGTGGGTTGGCGGAATGCGCCCTGCTCTTCCGCCCTACCGCACTTCAGTGAAATTTGAGTAGCAGGCCGATGATGGCGGTCATGATGCCGAAGCCAGCGACTAGCATTGCGCCGAGACGCACGGTAATGCGCAGCGTTTGAACGTCGAGGTCTTCCTTTGTTACAAGATCGGCCATGATGAAGCGCCGTGCGGCCTCCGCGTGCGTTTCAGCCTGCTCCTGCGGTACGCCGCCATCGCGCAAAAAGCGGGCGTAGCCGAGGCTGTCGAATACGGCCATGTGGCCTCCTCGATATAGGGTGCGCGGCGCATCATAACCACCCTAACGCCGGTTGGCGCGGCCAACGCACTATGGTGTGATAATCGCCCGTCGGCCAGTTGGGTACGGGGAGCACGATGCCGATCGAATCCTTCGACAAAATCCTCGATGCGGCGCGCACGCGGCACGGCGCGGCGGCGCTCGACGCCCGGTTGCCGACCCCGAAAACGCCGCCCGAGCTGAAGGCGACGCCCGACGACCGCTACCTGTCGCACATGTCGCTGCGGGTCTTTCGCGCCGGCCTCAAGCACAGCCTGGTCGATGCGAAATGGCCGGCGTTCGAGGTGGTTTTTTACCGGTTCGACCCGCATCGCGTGCGGGCGATGCCCGACGAGGCGCTCGAAGCCCTGATGGGCGACGCACGCCTCATCCGCCATTGGGGCAAGCTGAAGGCGGTGCGCGATAATGCCGCCGCGATGCTCGGTGTGGCGGGAGAGCACGGCGGCTTCGGCGCCTGGCTCGCGGCCTGGCCGGGCGCGGATGTCGTCGGCCTCTGGGAGGCGCTCGCCAAGGACTTCCGCCAGCTCGGCGGCAATTCGGGCCCGAGCTTTCTGCGCATGGTCGGCAAGGACACGTTTGTCCTGACGCACTCGGTGATCGCCGCGCTGAAGCACTGGGGCGCCAACTCCGCGCCGCCGAAGAACCGCCAGGACCGCGCCCAAGTGCAGGCCGCCTTCAACGCCTGGGCCGTGGAGAGCGGCCGCCCGCTGTGCCAGCTGAGCCTGATCCTCGCCGCTTCGGTCGAGGATTGAAGGCGCACGCCACCCAACGCCCCGTGCCCGGACTTGATCCGGGCATCCACGCCTTACCGTCGCCCCAACTCAAAAAGACGTGGATAGCCGGGTCACGCCCGGCCAAGGGGAGGCCCCGGAGTGGTCGAGGATTAGCGGGCAAGCCTCAATAGGTCGAGATTTCGATCGAGTGGTTGTCCGGGTCGTCGATATAGAGCGACTGGATCGTGCCGACCGCGCCGGCGCGCGGGCCCTGCATCCTGACCGGCACGCCGCAGCTTTCGAGATGGGCGGCAACCTCGCCGATCGGCGTCTCGGTGATGAAGCAGATATGCGCCGGCATCCGCTTCTCGCCGCTCATCTTGGTGGCGCCGGCAAGATCGAGATGGATCTTCTGATTGCCGAACAATAGTGCGGCGCGGCCCTCGCCCATGGTCTCGGTGCGCATGCCGAGCACCCGCTGGTAGAATTCGACGCTGCGGTCGATGTCGGCGACCGTGATGTTGAGATGGTCGATGCGTTCGATCTTCATGGCTGGCCTCCCGAAAAAAGGAAGTCCGAGGGTGCCACGGCCATGCCCGCCGGCCCACTCAATAATTTGAAATTTCGACGAGGTTCTGGTCGGGGTCGCGGATATAGACCGACTGGATTGTGCCGATGGCGCCGGCGCGCGGGCCCGGTCCGGCGACGATCGGCACCGCGCAGCGCTCCAGATGCTGGGCGACTTCGGCCAGCGGCATTTCGGTGATGAAGCACAAATCGCCCGAGCCTGGGGTCGGCCTGTCGGCGACCAGCCCCGGGATGGCGTCGGCGGCGTGCAGATTGATCTTCTGCTGGCCAAAGCGCAGCGCCGTCCGCCCCTCGCCGAAGCTGACGACCTCCATGCCGAGCACCCGCACGTAAAAG
This sequence comes from Allostellaceae bacterium, assembly GCA_035946655.1. Lineage (GTDB taxonomy): Bacteria > Pseudomonadota > Alphaproteobacteria > ATCC43930 > CGMCC-115725 > DATARH01. The sequence continues at coordinate 3,329 of DASYZD010000115.1, forward strand.
GCGCAGGTGCGTTCGATATTGGCGACGGTAAGGACCAGGTGGTCGAGACGCGCGATCTTCATGGCGGACCTCGCAAGCAAAGCCTGGGCCGATCTTGCCATGACCCGGCGCTCGGCACTACGCCGCAGGGCACACCGCTGCTAGTCGAATAGGTCGGTGAAGTGCTGCACGCCGCCGCCGACAGCGGCCAGCACCCCCAGGCCGATCAATAGAAGAAACAGGGTCCAGCGTGCCCCGTGCGGCAACGGGAGGAGGAGCCCGAAGATCAGAACGGCGAAGGCCGCGATCAGGAACTGGGTTTCGGTCATGCGCAACAAGCGAAACGTGGAAACGAAACAGGATAACCAGCATTCTACCAGAAAACCTAACCGGTCCGGCTCTGATTCGAAGGAGGTAGGCCGGCATTTCAGTTGGCCGCGGCGGTTTGACCAGGCGCCGTGGCCGCGGTTGCGGCAGCAGTCTTGGCCCGCGCGGCGGCGCGCATTTGCAGCAGCACCGCGATCAGCCCGCTCCAGCCGGTCTGGTGCGCGGCGCCGAGCCCGCGGCCGCTGTCGCCGTGGAAATATTCGTAGAACAACAGATGGTCGCGGAATCGGGGCGCGCCAAAGTGCTGGTCGGCGCCGAACACCGGCCTTGATCCATCCTTGCCGCGCAGGAAGATGCGGCACAGCCGATCGATGATTTCCTCGGCGACTTCAGCGAGGCTCAGCATCTGCCCCGAGCCGATCGGACATTCCACCCGAAATTCGTCGCCATAATAGCTGTGGAACCGGTATAGCGACTCGATAATCAGGTAATTGAGCGGCATCCAGATCGGTCCGCGCCAGTTCGAATTGCCGCCAAAGATCCGCGAATCCGAATCGCCCGGCACATAGCGCAGGCTCAATTGTTGCCCGGCGAAATCGAATTCGTAGGGGTGCCGCTCATGGTGCTTCGACATCGAGCGGATGCCGAAATCGGACAGGAACTCGTGCTCGTCGAGCATGCGGCTCAGCAGGCATTTCATCCGGTGGCCGCGCAAGAGCGACAACAGATGCCGCTCCTGTTCGCTCTCGTCGAGCCAGTGCGACACCAGCCGCGCCAGTTCCGGACGGTTCTCGAAGACCCAGTGCAGGCGCTTCGAAAACTCGGGCAGCTGGGCCAGCACGTTCCCATCGAGCACCTCGACGGCGCAGAGCGGGATGAGCCCGACGATCGAGCGCACCCTGAGCGGCACCGAGCCCCCGCCGGGGAGCTGCAGCACGTCGTGATAGAACTCGTCGACCTCATCCCACAGGCCAAACCGCGAATCGCCGAGCCGGGTCATCGCTTCGGCGATCAAGAGGAAATGCTCGAAGAACTTCGTCGCGACGTCCTCATAGACGTGGTCGGCCGGCGCCAATTCGAGCGCGATCCGCATCAAATTGAGCGTGTACATCGCCATCCAGGCGGTCGCGTCGGCCTGGTTGACATGCCCGCCGGTCGGCAGCTTCTGGCTGCTGTCGAAGATGCGGATGTTGTCGAGACCGAGAAATCCGCCCTGAAAGATGTTCCGCCCCTCGGCGTCCCGGCGGTTGACCCACCAAGTGAAATTCAGCATCAGCTTGTGGAAGACGCGTCCGAGAAACGCCCGGTCACCCTCGCCGCCACGGGCCTCACGGTCGATTTCGTAGACCCGCCACGCGGCCCAGGCATGCACCGGCGGGTTGACATCGCCGAATTCCCATTCGAAGGCGGGCAATTGCGCGTTTGGGTGCATGTACCATTCGCGCGTCAACAGGATCAGTTGGTCCTTGGCGAAGTCGGGATCGATATGCGCCAAGACGACGCAATGAAACGCCAGGTCCCAGGCGGCATACCACGGGTATTCCCACTTGTCGGGCATCGAGATGACGTCGGAATTGAACAGGTGGCGCCAATCGACGTTGCGCTGGGTGTGGCGCGATTCGGGCGGCGGCGGGGCGTGCGAGTCGCCGCGCAGCCACTGTCGGACATCGAAGTAATAATACTGCTTCGACCACAGCATGCCGGCAAAGGCCTGGCGCTGCACGAGGCGCGCCTCGGCATCCTCGATGCCCGCCTGCAGCGCGTCATAGAATTCGTCGGCCTCCGCGCGGCCCCGCCGCATCACCGCCGCGAAATCGCCGAACCCGCCGCCATCGCCGCGGAGGCGCACCCGCACCCGGACATCACCGCCGGCCGGCACGCTAAGCCGGTAATGCGCGGCCGCCTTGGTGCCGAAGCGGCCCGGGTTGACCGCCTCCCGGTCGCCGGCCACGACATAATCGTTGATCGCGTCCTTGGGGAACCCCGACCTCCCGTAACCCCACAGCCGGTGCGCGTTGCTCTCGTTGTCGCAGAACAGGAGTTCGGGGGCGCCGTCGCATAGGAGCCGCATCGGCGCCAGCTCGGGATGCTGGATCCGAATCGCGGTCTGCCCGTCGGCGGCGAGATGCGGCTTCACAGAGCCCGGCTGCCAAGTCCAGGTGTTCCGGGCCCAAATCTGCGGGATCAGGCGCAACGGCGCCGTGTCGGGGCCGCGGTTATGCACCGTCAGCTGCATCAGGATGTCGTCGACGCCACCCTTGGCGTATTCGATCTCGACATCGAAATAACGCTCGTCGTCGAAGATCCCGGTATCGACCAGCTCGAACTCAGGCTCGCTCGCCGAGCGGCGCCGGTTCTCCTCGACCAGAGTGTTGTACGGGAACGTACGCTGCGGATACTTATATAGCATTCGCATGTATGAATGAGAGGGCGTGCCGTCGAGATAGTAATAAAGTTCCTTGACGTCTTCGCCGTGATTGCCCTCGGCGTTGGTGAGCCCGAACAGCCGCTCCTTCAGGATCGGATCTCGCTCGTTCCATAGGGCGATGCCGAAGCATAGATAGAGATGGTCGTCGCCAAATCCGCCGATCCCGTCTTCGCCCCAGCGATAGGCCCGGCTGCGCGCATGATCGTGCGGGAAATAGGCCCAGGCATCGCCATCGGCGCTGTAATCCTCGCGCACCGTGCCCCATTGGCGTTCGCTGACATAGGGACCCCAGCGCCGCCACGCGACCCCTTGCCGGGCTTCGGCCAGCCGGCGTCCTTCGGCCGTCTGCGCGACGATGTGAGCGCCTCCCCCGCGGTGTCGCATCATCGCTCCGCCGGAATCCCCTCGCTACGGCAATTCCGATTGTGGGCCAAGTTCTTGGCGGCAATCGTGCGCCGGGGGTCGGCGATGGTCAAGGGTCGGGCGCGGCGAGTGAGGTCCCCGTTCGGGGTAAGCACAGCGCCGTCGAGATCGAGAGCGACCTTTGCCGGCATCCGACGTCATTTGCTTGTCATTGAAGGTCAAGTGCATTGGCCCGGCGATGGTGCCCGGTCAAATTGGAACCCTAACGGCTGATCCGTAACCAGTCGCAACCCTGGAGAAATCCCGTACTCTCGTCCTGGGCGGGTGCGTATCTTTCCAGCCAGCCCTCGTGCACGAAGCCACCGCGCCCGGATTGGATAATGGAGGGGACGATGATAGACCCATCGGCGAACTGTATTTTCAAGTGGGTCAGCCCATAATGCTCCCACCGACCGCATCCATTTTTGGCCGGGCTCGCTGGATCTTGAAGTGGGTCTTGCTCGGTACGATCGGCGCTGTACCGTTTTGGGTGGGGCTCGCGGCGACCGTTGCGCAGCAACTGCCCCCTGGCGGGGGGCTAATCGCGCCGCTTCGGCGCGGCGCCAATGGAAAAATCGAGGTCGTTCCGCCCGGGGCGAAACCTCCGCCGGCAGCTGCCGCCCGGCCGAGCGCGACACCCTCGGAGATCGCCAAGCCAAATGTACCGCCGCTAGCCCCCGTGAACACAGTGGGGAAACGTTTTGTTGTATCGGCCGACGACATGCCGGCTCCCAACACCACGCCACCTGACGATATCGATCCGATCGGCGTCCTGCGGCCGCCCGGTGTGATACCGCAAGCGCCGAAGGGATTTTCAGTCTCACTTTTCGCGACGGGTGCCGGCAACGCCCGCTGGTTGGCGGTCGCGCCGAACGGCGATGTGTTCCTGGCGGCGTCGAGTAATGGCAGGATCATGATGCTGCGCGACACCAAAGGCAAAGGCGTCGCCGACACGATCACAACCTTCGCCACCGGGTTCTCGAAGCCGCACGGCATGGCCTTCCACGATGGCGCCTTTTACGTCGCTGACCTAGGCGCGGTCTGGCGGCTGCCCTATCATGACGGCGACACCGTCCTCACCGGCGAACCGAAACGGGTGACGACGGCGGCGGATCTCAGGCCAACGGGACATTGGACGCGCGAGATCGTCTTCGATGCGAAGGGCCGGCTCTATCTGGCGATCGGCTGCATCGGCGACGTGGCGGATGACGAGCCACCGTTGTCCGCCACGGTGCAAGAGGTAAAGGCCGACGGCAGCATGAGGACGTTCGCAAGCGGACTGCGCAACGTCGTCGGGCTGGCGCTCAACCCCGGCACGGACGAATTGTGGGGTACGATCAACGAGCGCGACAAGCTGGGCGGAGGGCTACCGCCCGATTATTTAGCACAAATCGGCGAGGGGGATTTTTTCGGCTGGCCCTACGCCTATGTCGGCGCGCACCCGGACCCGATCTACGGCGCCAAGCGGCCCGATCTCGTAGCGAAGACCAAGACCCCGGAAGTCGCATTCGAGCCGCATTCCGCCCCGCTCGCTGTCGTGTTCTACAAGGGGAGCCAATTTCCAAGCGAATACAAAGGGGACGCCTTTGTCGCGTTTCACGCGACCGGCCCCTACGGCAAACCCGACGGTTACAAGGTCGTGCGCGTCAAGTTCGCGAACGGCAAGCCGGTGGGCGGTTACGAGGACTTCGTTACAGGCTTTATGCTCGTCAACACCAGTCCTCCTAAATACTGGGCAACGCCGTCGGGTCTCGCTGTCGCCAAGGATGGCAGCCTGCTGATCGCTGACGAAGGGTCGGTTTGGCGCGTCGCCTACACTCAGAAATAAGCTTTCCGAACCCTGCAATCAGCGATCGGCGGTAATTCGAAGAGCAGCTCACAGTGCATCCTCGTCGGACCCGATAGAACCAGGCGGTGGCCGCTGTCTCGCCGCTCGCGTCTGGAGAGATTCGGCGTATAAGGCTCGCATGAAACGGAGGAGGCAGTGCGACGGCAAATGCACGAGTGGTAATGGAGGCATACCGCTACCCGGAATATTACGACATCGCCTTCGCGGTCGAGGATGCCACGCGCGAAGTTGATTTTTTCGCGGCGGCGATCGGCAAGTTCTCGCGGATCCCGGTGCATCGGGTGCTGGAGATCGCCTGCGGCACCGCGCCCTACCTCGCCGAGTGGCACCGGCGCTCCACCCGCTATTGCGGACTGGATCTCTCTCCAGCGATGCTTGATGCGGCGCGTGCCAAGGCCACGTCCCTCGGCATCACGGCCGATTTCTTCGCCGCCGATTTGCGCGAATTCGACCCCGACCGCATCGGCCGCGTTGATCTGGCCTACGTGCTGCTCGGCTCGATCTATGTCGGCTCCAACAGCGAGTTCCTCGGCCATCTCGACCGGGTCGCGGCAGTGCTCCCGCCGGGCGGGCTCTATCTGTTGGACAGCGTCGTCTGGTTCGAGACCTTCCGCGGTTACCGCCGGCGCTGGACCCGGCGTCGGGGCGGCATCAGCGTCCAAATGACCTACCGCGCCGAGCCGATCGACCCGGTCGCGCAGACCTATAACGAATTCGTCACTCTCGATGTCAACGACCGCGGCACCATTCACCGCATCGAGAGCCGGGTGCCGACCAAGATCTTCTTTCCGCAGGAATTCCTCTGCCTCATCGAATTGAGCCGCCGCTTCGAGTTCGTCGGCTGGTTCAACGATTTCAGCCTCGCCCTGCCGCTGACCCCACAAGGCCGCCACACCGCGATCCTGCGGCGATTGCCGTAGAAACGCGCGCGCCGGTGCGCGCCACCCTTACCGCGGCGCGAGAAGCTGCTGGGCCTCGGGGTGGGTCATCGCCGGGGCGAGCGCGTCAAACCGCCGGGTCGCGTGCATCTGTCCGGCCAGCTCGCGCACCAGGCCCATCGCCATCAGCGGGAGCACGGTCGCGGTGCTGGCGCGCTTGACGCCGAGCGCCTCCAGTTCGGCAACGTCGGGAGAGCCGGCGCGCACGTTGATGTTGATCGGCGCGTCGAGCGCCTTTGCCAGGCGCCCCATCGTCCCGGCATCGCGCAGGCCGATCGGATAAAAGCAGTCCGCGCCGGCAGCGAAATAGGCCCGGCCGCGCGCCACGGACTCATCAAACCGGCTTTTATCGTCGCCGATATTCTTGATGTAGAGGTCGGTGCGGGCGTTGATGACGATCGGTACCCCGGCAGCGTGGGCCGCCTCGCGCGCCGCGCGGATGCGGAGGGCGGCATCGGCCACGCTGCGGATCGGCGGCGTCCCCGTCTTCAGCCCGTCTTCGAGGTTCACCCCGACGGGGCCGGCCCCGATGATGTCGCCGATCGAGCGGGCGACCGCTTCGGGGGTCTCGCCATAGCCGGTTTCGATATCGGCGGTGACCGGTACCGCGACCGCCCGGGCGATGCGCGCGGTGGCGGCGACGACCTCATCCCAGGGCGCCGCTTCGCCGTCGGCATATCCGAGCGCCCAGGCCACCCCGCCGCTGGTTGTCGCGATCGCCGGAAATCCGGCGGCGACGATGATCCGGGCGCTGATTGCGTCCCACGCATTGGGCAAGAGCAAGAGGGGCGGGCCCCGATGCATTGCACGGAACCGCTCGGCCTTGTGCGCCTGTTCAGTCTGGGTCATGGCGTCCCCTCCGATTTGCCGTGCCGCTAGTAGCATCAGGGTGCAACCCGCCGAGCGTCAAGCCTGGACCGGGGGCGGCAATGCCGATATCGCTAACGCATGAGCGGGATCGCGCGCGCCACGGCCGCTGGTGCGATCGGCATTTGCTCCCTTGTCATCAGCATCGCCGCGCCTTGCCGGAGTGAGGCCGACGAGGCTACCACCGCGCTCCTCACTCGCGAGCTCGCGGCTGCGGAAGCGCATGAGGGCAGGGCCAGCCCCCAGCTGCTGCCGGTCATCGAAAAACTTGCGCTAGCCCGTCTGCGCGATGGCGCTCTTGACGACGCGGCGGCGCTGCGCCGGCGCGCGCTCAAGATCGCACTGGCCGCGTCCGGCAACGATTCACCGAGCGCCGCCCAGGCGATGGCGGCGCTGGCGCTCACCGACATCGATCGTCGCCGCTATCTCGATGCGGAGCCCCTGCTGATCATCGCCGCGCGCGTGCTGGGAGCGCAGGGTGCCGCCGATCAGCCAAGGGTGGCGGCGATTTACGCCGGGCTCGCGCGGATCGCGCTGGCGCGCGGCGACACCCGGCCGGCCGAGGCCTGGGCCAGCCGCTCGGTAGAGATCGCGCGGCGCAACCCGGGCGGCCGTTCAGCCGAACCGTTGCGTGCGCTCGGCGCCGTCCTCATCGCCGCGGGGCGCTTCACCGAAGCCGCGCGGGTGCTCGATGAGGCGCTGGCCGAGGACCGCAAGCAGCACGGCGCCGATGGGGAGGACACCGCGCGCAGCCTGTCGCAGCTCGCCAATCTCGATCTGCGCGACGGTAAGCCCGGCGACGCGCTGGCGCTGATCGAAGAGGCCACCGCGATCGATCAGCAGCGGCTCGGTGCCGCCCATCCGTTTATCGCCGACGATCTCCATGATCTCGGCCTCGCCTACGAGGCGCTGAAGCGGATTGACGCGGCGCGCGACGCCTTTATTGCCGCTATCCAAGTCCTCGAACGCGGTGCCGGAAAAGAGACGCCGCGGGTCGCCTACGCCGAACTCGAGCTCAGCCGCCTTTACCGCCAGCAGGGCAACGAGAGGGCGGCGGATGCCGCGTTCGCCGACGCCCGCCGCATCCTTAACAAGGCCGAGGCCGAGGAGCATCGGCGCGAGCGCCACGCATAAGCGCCCGCGGCCGGCGTCGCTCGGTGGCCGCTCAGTGTTTGACCTGCGCTCCGACCTCTGCGGCAAAATCGGTCGAAGGCCGCTCGATCCCCTCGCCGAGGGCGAACCGCACAAACCCGGTGGCCCGGATCGGTGCGCCGGCTTCCTTGGCGGCGGCTTCGACGACCTTGCCGACGCGGCGTTCGCCATCGATCACGAAGACCTGCTCCAACAGCACCGTCTCTTCGTAGAACTTGCGCAGCCGGCCTTCGACCATCTTCTCGACGATCCCTTCCGATTTCGCGCTCGCTTTCGCCTGTTCGCGCAGTACCGCGCGCTCGCGCTCGAGCGCGGCTGCCGGGACCGCGGCGATGTCGAGGTAGAGCGGGTTGGCGGCCGCGACATGCATCGCCAGCTGGCGTCCGAGGGTGGTAAGCGCGTCGCCCGCCCCGGCGGATTCGAGCCCGACCAGGACGCCGATCCTGCCGAGACCGGGCGCCAGCGAATTATGCACGTAGGAGGCGATCACCCCGCGCGTTACGACAAGCCGCTGCGCGCGGCGCAGCACCAGGTTTTCGCCGATCCGTCCGACCAGCTCGGTCAGTTCGCCCGCGACGCTGCGGCCGGTTCCGGGATAGGGCGCCTCCTTCAGCGCCTCGACATCGCCCGCGGTGCCGAGCGCGAGCACCCCGACGGTGCGCACGAAGGCCTGGAAGAGCTCGTTGCGCGCGACGAAATCGGTCTCGGAAATAACCACGACCACGGCACCGGCGAGGTCCCGTGTGGCGACCCCGACAAGCCCCTCGGCGGCGACCCGCCCGGACTTTTTCGCCGCGGCGGCGAGGCCCTTTTTGCGCAGCCAGTCGACCGCGGCCTCAATGTCGCCCCCGGTGTCGCCGAGCGCGCGCTTGCAATCCATCATCCCGGCGCCGGTCTTGTCGCGCAAGTCCTTGACCAGCGCCGCGCTCACCTCGGGCATTCGTCGATCCTCTCAGTTCCTCGCCTGCGTCGCCTATTGCGCCGCCGGCGCCGCATAGGCTGTCGCGGCCTCGGTCAGGTTTTCGTCACCCGCCGGCTCTTCCTCGCTCTCGATCTCGACATTCGGTGTGTCACGCGCCCCGATATCGACGCCCGAGGCGGACAGCTCGGCCTGCAGCCCGTCGAGCACGGAGGTGGCAACCAGTTCGGAATAGAGATGCACCGCGCGCATCGCATCGTCGTTGCCCGGGATCGGATAGGCGATCCCGTCGGGCGAGGAGTTCGAATCGAGGATCGCAACGACCGGGATGTGCAGCGTATTGGCTTCGGCGACCGCGATCGCTTCCTTGTTGGTGTCGATCACAAAGAGGATGTCGGGCAGCCCGCCCATCTCCTTGATCCCGCCCAGCGCGCGTTCGAGCTTGTCGCGGTCGCGGGTCAGTTCGAGGAGCTCGCGCTTGGTCAGCCCGGTCTCCTCGGCGGTGATGCGCTCGTCGAGCTCACGCAGCCGCTTGATCGATTGCGAGATCGTCTTGAAGTTGGTCAGCATGCCGCCGAGCCAGCGGTAATTCACATAATACTGGCCGCAGCGTTTGGCGGCTTCCGCAATCGCTTCCTGGGCCTGGCGCTTGGTGCCGACGAGGAGCACCCGGCCGCCGCCGGCGACGACCTCGCGGATCGCTTCGAGACCCTGCCTGAGCAGCGGCACGCTCTGCTCCAGGTCAATGATGTGGATGCCGTTGCGGACGCCGAAGATGTAGGGCGACATCTTCGGGTTCCAGCGCCGCGTGTGGTGGCCGAAATGGACGCCGGCTTCCAGGAGCTGGCGCATCGTGAATTCAGGTAAAGCCATCGCTCATTCCTTTCCGGTTATGCCGCCGCAGGAGAAAATCGGCTTTCGCCGACACCGGAGCAGCGCCCATAAGCGGACGCCGCAGCCCTGCGTGAGGGTTACGCGGGGGATTAGGTAAGGCCGGCGGCGCGGTTTGGCAAGCGCCGTATCCCGCTCAGGCGCCGCTGCCGAGAAGCGGCACGCGCTCGGCACGCGCCCCGCGCGCCAGTGGCCGATCG
>DASYZD010000116.1:0-2913 GCA_035946655.1 Allostellaceae bacterium
GCCATTAACAATGGAACGTCATCCTGAGGAGCGCGCCGAAGGGGTGCGTCTCGAAGGACGCACGGCACCTATGCAGCCGTCGTAGCGGCCTGCCGGCAGCCATGAACGATCTGCCGCAGCCGAAGGATGCGCCTGTGGCATCGGCGCCGCCTGAGCGTCTGCGCGGCGATGTGTTTCTCGGGCGCCGCGTCACGCCGTTGACCCGGCGCCGCCTCGACAATTTCCGCGCCAACCGCCGCGGCTTCTGGTCGTTGTGGGTCTTCCTGTTGCTGTTCGGCACCAGCCTCTTCGCCGAATTCATCGCCAACGACCGCCCGCTCCTCGTCAGCTACGCGGGCAGCTATTACCTGCCGGTTTTGCACAGCTACCCCGAAACCACCTTTGGCGGCGATTTCCCGAGCGAAGCGGATTATCGCGACCCCGCGGTCATCAAGCTGATTACCGCCAAGGGCTGGATGGTGTGGCCGCTGATCCCGTTCAGCTACCGCACGATCACCGACGCGCCGGGACCGTTTCCGGCGCCGCCATCCGCGACCGACTGGCTCGGCACCGACGACCAGGGCCGCGATGTACTGGCTCGCCTCATTTACGGGTTTCGCATCTCGGTCCTGTTCGGCCTCACGCTGACCCTGTTCTCTTCCGTGGTCGGGGTCGCTGCCGGCGCGGTGCAGGGCTATTTCGGCGGGATGGTCGATCTCGGCTTGCAGCGCTTCATCGAGATCTGGGAAGGCCTGCCGGTGCTCTATTTGCTGATCATCCTGGCGACCCTGGTCGAACCCAATTTCTGGTGGTTGCTGGGACTGATGCTGCTGTTTTCGTGGACCGGCCTTGTCGGCGTCGTGCGCGCCGAGTTCCTGCGCGCGCGCAATTTCGACTACATCCGCGCCGCCCGCGCGCTCGGCGTCTCCGATCCGGTCATCATCGTCCGCCATGTCCTGCCAAACGCGACGGTGGCGACGATCACCTTTCTGCCGTTCATTTTGAACGGCTCGATCACGACGCTGACTTCGCTCGATTTTCTCGGCTTCGGCCTGCCGCCGGGCTCCGCGTCGCTCGGCGAATTATTGGCGCAGGGCAAGGCCAATCTGCAGGCGCCGTGGCTCGGCATCACCGCCTTTCTGGTGCTGGCGTTGATGCTGAGCCTTCTCATCTTCGTCGGCGAGGCGGTGCGCGACGCCTTCGACCCGCGCAAGGTGACGCCATGAGCCTGGCGCTCATGGCGTCATCCCCGCGAAGGCGGGGATCCGGATGAGCCTGCTCGAAGTGCGCGATCTCAGCGTGACCTTCGCCGGCTGGCGCGGTGCCCCGCCGGTCGAGGCGGTGAAGCGCATCTCGTTCGCCCTCGATCGCGGGGAAACGTTGGCGCTCGTTGGCGAGAGCGGCTCGGGAAAGACGGTGACGGCGCTCTCGATCTTGCAGCTCCTCCCCTACCCCGCCGCCGCCCACACCCGTGAAAGCAGCGTCCGCTTCGCCGGTGAGGAGATGGTCGGCGCCGCTCCGGCGCGGCTGCGGGAGATGCGCGGCAACCGCATCGCGATGATCTTCCAGGAGCCGATGACCTCTTTGAACCCGCTGCACACGCTCGAAAAGCAGATCGCCGAGACGCTGCTCATTCACAAGCACATGGCGCCGGCGGCGGCGCGCGCCCGCACCTTGGAACTCCTCCACCTCGTTGGCTTGGGTGACGCGGAAAACCGGCTCGACGCCTACCCGCACCAGCTCTCGGGCGGGCAGCGCCAGCGCGTCATGATCGCGATGGCGATCGCCAACGAACCCGACATCCTCATTGCCGACGAGCCGACGACCGCGCTCGATGTGACAATCCAGGCGCAAATCCTCGATCTGATGCGCGAGTTGAAGGACCGCCTTGGGATGGCGCTCCTCCTCATCACCCACGATCTGGCGATCGTCCGCCACATGGCCGAGCGGGTCTGCGTGATGACCGCGGGCGAGATCGTCGAAAGCGGGGCGACACAAGAGGTTTTCGCCCGGCCGCGCCATCCCTATACGCGCCGGCTCCTGGCGGCCGAACCCAGGGGCAAGGTAGCGCCGGCCGACCCCGCTTCCCCGGTGCTGGTCGAGGGCGAGCGGCTGCGCGTGTGGTTTCCGATCCGCCGCGGCCTCTTCCGGCGCATCCGCGGCTACGTCAAGGCGGTCGACGGCGTCTCGCTCACGGTGCGCGCCGGCACGACCCTTGGCGTCGTCGGCGAAAGCGGCTCGGGCAAGACGACGCTCGGCCTGGCGCTGTTGCGCCTCGTCGATGCCCAGGGCGACATCGCGGGCGGGATCCGTTTTGCCGGCCGCGATATCGCGCGTGAGCGGCAGAAGCGGCTGCGGCCCTTACGCCGCGAGATGCAGATCGTTTTTCAGGACCCCTATTCGAGCCTCTCGCCGCGCCTGTCGATCGCCCAGATCGTCGGCGAAGGCCTCAAAGTGCACCGGCTCGCCGCGAGCGAGACCGAACGCCGGCGCCTCATCGAAACGGCGCTCGCCGAAGTCGGGCTCGACCCGGAGGCGGCCGACCGCTACCCGCATGAATTCTCCGGCGGCCAGCGCCAGCGCGTCGCGATCGCCCGGGCCCTCGTATTACAGCCGCGCTTTATCGTGCTCGACGAGCCGACTTCCGCCCTCGACATGTCGGTGCAGGCGCAGATCGTCGAACTCCTGCGCGATCTGCAGGCCCGCTACGGCCTCGCCTACCTGTTCATCAGCCACGATTTGCGGGTCGTGCGGGCGATGGCGCACGAGATCCTGGTGATGAAGGATGGCCAGATCGTCGAACAGGGCAGCGCCGAGCGGGTCATGGACGCCCCCGAGCACCCCTACACCAAGGCGCTGATGGCCGCCGCCTTCGACCTCGCCACGGTGCCGGCGTGAACCAACTGGCCCCTCACCCTGTCCCTCTCCCCGCCA
>DASYZD010000117.1:0-2855 GCA_035946655.1 Allostellaceae bacterium
ATGGGGTTCGCCGCAACCGCCTCCGGGCTGATGACTCCTGCCAATGCCCTGCCGCTCCGTCGGCCGGGGTAACGTAGGTTGGGCCGCGCGAGGACGGTAGGGACCGATGCCCGATAAGGCCGCCGCAACGACGCCGCTCGCCCCGCACCGCCGGGCGCGATAGATCATGCTCGAACGCATCCTCTATAACCTCTTGCAAGTCGCGGTCGTCATCCTCTGCGCGCCGCTGGTCGAAGGCGTCACCAATCGGCTGAAGGAGATCGTTCAGTCCGGGCGCGGGCCCAGCATCTTCCAGCCCTACCGCGACATCTGGAAGCTCTTGCACAAGGACGAGATCGTTTCGGAATACAGCTCGTGGATCTTCCGGGCGGCGCCCTACATGGCGTTTGCGGCGCCGGTTTTCGTCACGCTCTTGATCCCGGTCTTGACCCGCTATCCGCTGTTCTTCGCCTTTATGGGGGACATGCTCGGCGGCGGGTTCGTGCTCGCGCTGGGCGGGTTTTTCGGGACGCTCGCGGCGGTCGACAGCGCCAACCCGTACGGGCCGATGGGGGCGAGCCGCACGCGGATGGTCGGGTTTTTGGCCGAGCCCGTGTTCATCGTCGTCTTTCTCACCGTCTCCTTCGTCGCCGGCTCGACGATCCCCTATATCGTGCAGACCCGCTGGGTGACGCCGATCGCCAATTTCTTCGAACCCTCGCACGTCCTCCTGATGATCGCCTTCCTCATGCTGATCCTGGCCGAAGACGGGCGCCTCCCGGTCGACAGCCCGGCGGGACAATTCGAGCTGGCGATGATCGACCGCTCCAAATCGCTCGAATATTCGGGGCGCGGCGCCGCGCTGATGAAATGGGCCGGGGCGATGAAGCTGTTCGTCCTCATCTGCATCTTCCTCAACGTTCTGGTGACGCCATGGGGATTGGCCAAAGGGATGGGCGCGGGCGACGTGTTGCTCGCGATCCCGCTCGTCCTCCTCAAGGTGTTCGGGTTCATCCTGGTTCTCGTCTACATCGAATCCTCGCTCGCCAAGCTGCGGCTCTTCCGCATCACCGAATTTCTCGGCGCCGCGTTCGTCATTTCCCTGGTCGCGATGATTACCCGATTGGCCGAAATCTGAGGGGCGCGGCTGATGAACGGTTCGCCCCTTGCCATGCCCGTCGCCCTCGATGCCTTGAGCGGGGCGCTGTTTCTGTTGACCGCGCTGGGGGTGACGGCGACCCGCCAAGTGCTTGCTTCGCTCCAGCTGTTCATCGCGCAGTCGCTGCTGCTGGCGATTTCGGCGGTGATCCTCGGCGCGGCGACTGGCTCCGGTGACCTCCTGGCGGTCGCGGCGATCACGATCGCGACCAAGACCGTGCTGCTCCCCTGGCTGCTGCGGCGCACGCTCGACACCGAAATCTACCGCACCCGCGAGATCGAGCGGGTCCTCAACATTCCCAGTTCGCTCCTCCTCGCGGTCGGGTTCATCCTCATCGCCTACATCATCGCCGACTCGATCCTCGATGCGGTCCCGGTGCCGTTTGGCCGGATCAACCTGCCGCTCGGGCTGGCGGCGATATTCCTCGGCGCCTTCACGATCGCGGTGCGGCGCGAGGCGGTGCCCCAGCTCCTCGGCCTCCTCGCGGTCGAGAACGGCGTGTTCTTCGCCGGCATCGCCATCGTCCCCGGCCTGCCGGTGATCGCCGAACTCGCCGTCGCCGTCGATGTTCCGGTGATCGCGCTGGTGGTCGGGCTGTTGACCGGGCGCATTCACGCCCGGCTCGGCACCACCTCGGTCGGCGGGCTGGCCGCGTTGCGCGAGCGTTAGACGCGATGGAATTGGCCGCGATCCTCGTTGTGCCGGCGATCGCCAGCGCGCTGTCGCTGTCCCCGCTGGGGCAGCGCCTTGCCGCGCCGGTGACGCTTGCCGCGACCGCTATCGTCCTGGCGCTTGCCGCCAACCTCGCCGCGACCGCCGCGGGGGTGGGGCACGTCGATGCGGCGGGCGGGTGGCTGACCTGTGACGGGCTCAGCGCCTTGGTATTGGTGCTGGTCGCCTTTGTCGGCTTCGCCGCCGCGCTCTTTTCGTGGGGGTATTTCGGTGCCCGCCGCTTCCCCGCCACAGAGGCCAAGCTGCGGCAATATTATGGGCTCTACAACCTGTTCATCCTGGCGATGCTGGCGGTGCCGATCCTGGCGAATGCCGCGCTGGTGTGGATCGCGGTCGAAATGACAACGCTGATCGCCGCCTTCCTCGTCGGTTTCGAGGACACGCCGGAGGCGTTGGAGGCAGCCTGGAAATTCGTCGTGCTGACGACGCTCGGCGCGGTTTTCGCCCTGCTCGGCGTTCTGATCCTCTATTGGGGATCGAGGGTCGCCGGGTCGGAACCCTTCACCTGGGCGGGGCTGGTCCGGGCGGCGCCCCACGTGCCGCCTGCTCTGGTATGGCCGGCTTTCCTTTTGATCCTGGTTGGCTTCGGCACCAAGATCGGCATCGTGCCAATGCATACCTGGATGCCGGACGCCTACAGCCAGGCGCCGGCGCCGATCTGCGCTCTCCTGTCGGGCGTCGAAACGACCGCGGCGCTTTACGTGATCCTGCGGCTGTTGCCGGTGGTCGGGCTGGCGCCCGGGCTCGACGCCGGGCCGTGGCTCATCGGGTTTGGCCTCCTGTCGGTCGCCGTCGCCACCCTCCTCCTCGTCTTTGTCCGCGATTTCAAGCGCCTCTTCGCATTCTCGACGGTTGAGCAGATGGGGATCATCCTGATTGCCACCGGTCTCGGCGGCGCCGATGCGCATCTCGGCGCCGTCTATCAGATGACCGGGCACGCGATCGCCAAATCGTTCGCTTTCTTTGCCGTCGGCGCGACCGTGCT
>DASYZD010000118.1:0-4232 GCA_035946655.1 Allostellaceae bacterium
CAGGGCGGCGATGGTTTGGCCCTCGATCACGTCCCCTTCGAGCCGCGGCAGTTCGCCGAGGAGCCGTTTCTTGCGGTCAGCGAGGTGCTGCGTCGCCGTGTTGTCCTCTTCTTCGACGAGAGCGATCGGCGCCAGCATCGCGTCGAGCGCTTCCGTCAAAATGGCGATCAGGTGCGCCGCTTCAGGAATGTGATAAACGCCGGGCCCGAGCGCCTCGCTGCGCGCGACGACCCGGTCGAGTCCTACTTCGCCGATGCCGCAAGCCTCGCGCTCTTCGCGCAGGGTTCCGGCGTCGGGGCTGGGTAGTCCGCATTGGCAGCGCCCAGCTGCAAGAGCGCGAGGACGTATTTGGCGCGCTCGTTGGCGAGGACCGCGGCGCCGAGCAGCGCCGGGAGAAGGAGGGCCTTCTCACCCAAGAGATCGAGGATGCGCGCCTTCGGCATGTCGGCTCCCTCGCTGAGAGATGACCGGCTTATACCGGCAGCCGACCGCGTGCCGCTTGATCTCGATCAACCGCGTCCGCGGGCCGACCTCGTAGGCTGTGTGCGTGCCGCCGCCGACGGCGTTCCTGCCCGGCGGCGAGGCGAAGCCCGGGCACGAGATGTCGTTGAGGCTTAGCGTGCTGAAGCGCGCCGGCAGCTCTGTTGTTTAGCCCAGGTCCGTGGTCGACCTGATGTCGATCAACGACGCAACGGTCTCCGGAATGCAATCTGCCGGGTGTTCCAAAATCTCGGGCGGCGAGGATGGTTGACTCTTCCCGGAAGCTTGTCGTCATCGGGGCCGGCATCGCCGGGCTCTGCGCCGCGGTCTATGCACGGCGATCCGGCTATGAAGTCGAGGTTCTCGATCAGCATGACGCGACAGGTGGCCTTGCGACCAGCTGGCGGCGGGGCGATTACACTTTCGAGACCTGTTTGCATTGGCTGGTCGGCTCCGATCCGAAGGGCGCGCTGCACGCGCAATGGCGCGAGGTGTTCGACATCGACAGGCTCACCTTCGTCTATCCCGAAGAGTTCGCGCGGCTGGAAACCGAAGCGGGCGAAACGCTGAGCATCTATTCGAATGCCGAGCGCATGGAAGCCGAACTGCTGAGCCGTGCGCCGCAGGACGCCAGGGAGATCCGCCGGCTCGCGGCGGCCGTCCGGGGCTTCGCCGGCTTCCCGATGCCCGACCTCGCCGAAGCCTGGCCGAAGAAGGGGCTGGCGCTGTTGCGCCTGTTGCCCTATCTGCCGCGGCTGCGGCGCTGGTTCCGTGTCACCGTCGCGGAGTATGGCCGGCGCTACACGCACCCGCTGTTGAGGCGCTTTTTCGGCGACGGCGAATTGTCGCAGCTTTCCGCACTCGCCGTCGTCTTCGCCCTCGCCTGGATGAACGAGCGCAACGCCGGGGTCGGGGTGCAGCTCGCGGGCGGCGAGCGGATCGCGGCCGATTGGGTGATCTCGGCTGCCGATGGGCACGCCACCATCTACGATCTGCTCGGCGGCCGATATGCGGACGGGGCCACCGCGAAAGTTTACGGTTCGCTGCAGACTTTCCCTTCCTACCTGCAGGTCTCGCTCGGCATCGCGCGCGACCTCTCGCAGGAAGCCCCTTACGTGACGCGCCTTCTCGACACACCCCTGATGCTCGACCCGGCGACGCCGCTGCGCGGAGTGGCGTTCCGCTTCTTTCACTTCGATCCGACGTTCGCGCCGCCCGGCAAGACCGCCGTTACCGCGTTTCTCCCGACCCGCAACTTCGCTTTTTGGGCCGATCTGCGGCGTGCCGAGCCGGCCCGCTATGAGGCCGAGAAGCGTCGGGTCGTCGAGGCGGTCACCGCGATCCTCGAACGGAAAATCCCGGGCGTCCGGGCAGCGATCGAGGTGGTCGATGTAGCGACGCCGGCGACGGTCATCCGCTATACCGGCAATTGGCAGGGGAGCATGGAGGGGTGGCTGCTGACGCCCGGCACGGGGTTCAAGCCGCTGCGCATGACCCTGCCGGGGTTGCAACGCCTCTGGATGGTCGGCCAATGGGTGCAGCCGGGCGGCGGATTGCCGGCCGGGCTGATGACGGCCCGTTCCGCTCTCGGGGCAATATGCCGGCTCGACGGCATCCCATTTGCGGTTCGACCAGTTGGCGAGTCCCGATCGCCGGCGCCCCCTGGCTCCCGAAATCCTTTGGTATGAAATCATGGTCGTCGCAACCCAAGCGGGATCTCTCTATGCCCTCATGGTCTTCTTCATCGGTTTCATCCTCGGGACGATCCGGGTTCTGCTGATCGCCCCTCGCCTGGGTGAAACCGGCGCCGTATTGCTGGAAACGCCGATTATCCTTGGCGCCAGCTGGTACGTGTGCCGGTGGTGCGTGGATCGGCTCGACGTGCGCCGTACCGTTGCCGCGCGGTCCCTCATGGGTATTTCGGCCTTCGTGGTGCTGATGTTGGCCGAACTGGCTCTATCCGTGTTCGTATTGGATCGATCTGCCGCAAAGTATCTTGCCGCCTATACGACTCTGGCAGGCGCCATTGGCCTAGGGGCTCAGGTCGTTTTTGCGCTGTTTCCGCTCGCCCAGGGTTGCAGGCGGTAAAACCGCAGTCGGCGACCACACGAACAAACCGCACCGGACAGCCGGGTCACCGCCGTGCGTGTTGGATAGGGGAGCCGCTGAACGGCACGACCGGACCGTCGGCGATTCGGGTTCGGACCGAACTCCTGAAAGGGTAGCGCCCTTATGCGCAGACAACTGCGCGAAGGGGCCGCCTCGGGCTCAAGCCCGCCGGGCGGAGGGGGACACCCATCCGGAACACGAAAATCGGGTCCCAGCCAGGCATTCCGGCGAGCTTTGCCAAGGTGGTTGCGAGGTGCTCGGGTTTCCCGAGGACGCGGTCGCGATCGGCGATCTCGACCGGCTGATTGAGCGGCTGCGCGGCGAGACCCGCCACCGTGGCGGCCAGATGCAGACGCTGCCAGGCGCGCCCGGCTTCGATCGCTTGCACCATGTCGAGGCGGTCGCGCACCAGAATGGCGCCGAGCACGGGCGCGGTGCCGAGTTGCGTGTCGCGGGTCATCGCGAGCCACTCTCTGTCGGCGGTCCGCGCGCCGACATCCGGCGCCATCTCGGCGAGTGCGATCATCGCCGGCGACAACCCGGAGGTCGCGATGGTGACGCCATCGCGATGCTTATCGATTTCGCGTCGCCCGGCGTGAAACCAGCGGGCGTTGTCGGCCGACATCTGCGGGTCGGCGATGATCTGCTCCGTCGCCTCGACGATCAGCATGCCGAGCGCGCGTCGGGCGCCGGGTTCCGCGACAAAGGCCACCCGCAGATCCTCGCTCGATACGAGCTGCGCAAATTGGCGCAGGCGCATCGGGCTGATCGCCCTATCCCGGCGATAAGGTCCGCGGTTGGTATGACGATGCGGGATCGCCACGAATAAGGCGTTTGGTGGCGCCGCGGCAGGCGCGAGCTCGATGAGGGCCGCCGTGACGGGCGCGTCGCCCGGCGGAGCCGTCAACCTCCCCTCGACGGGAACCGATTTGGCTCCCAAGCCGAAGGCGCGGGCGGCAATCGCGAGGTTCTCGATCGCGCAGCCAAGGCCCACTTGCATCTCGCGGCCGAACGGATCGAGGCTGCCGAGACGTCGCGTCCGGTCCGCCATGATGACAATCCTGTCTTCCGAGATCCGGAACAGCCAAGGCTGCGTATCGTGCGGATTGGCGGCGAGAATTGCCGCATGGAGCGGCCGGCGTGGCCCCTCGCCGGGCGTTCCCCTCCAGTCCTTCCAGGGCGCGTAGGCCGGTCCATTCTCGCCGGCAAAGATGCCGCGCTCCCAGGCGCGATAGCCGAGCCCCGCCAGCAGCAACCCTGCGGTCGTTCCAAGCACCGCCCGCCGCGTGCCCGCCATCACTACCATCCGGGTAACACACGATCAGCGCCGCGCGTCGCGACACCCCGCTATGCCCGAACCTATGGCACCGCTCCGCCCGCGGTCGAATTGACTGGGATCAAGGACGGGCGCGGATGCGCGCGATATCCGCAGTCAGCGCTTCGAACGGCAGGGACCCTCCTATGACCGCCTCGCTCCAACCTTCGGTTGTCCTCTTCGCGAGCGCTTCGCACGGCATTGGACAGGCAACAGCATGCCTCCTCGCCCGCGAGGGATACGCCGTTTTCGGCACGTCGCAGACGCCGCAAAAAGATAGGCGTGAAACGGGATCGGCAGGTTTGCCGCGAGCGAACCGAAATTGATG
>DASYZD010000119.1:0-8110 GCA_035946655.1 Allostellaceae bacterium
CCCCGCTCGCAATGCCGTGCGCCGAGACGTTCTCGCTACCACCGCTCAGCAGCGTCCGGCGCGTCATGCCGCCACGCGAGACGAATTCGAAGCCACCGGGCATTACCGTGGTGTCGCTCGCCACCCCTCTCGCGAGCACGATCTGGCTGCCACCGCTGCTGACGACGGTGCCGCTCGCGACGCCGCCGTCAATAAACAGGTCACCGCCACTGCCGACTACTGTGTCGCTGGCGACGCCGCCGCCGTCAATGCTCAGACCGCCGCCGCTACTAACTACGGTCCCGCTGGCGACGCCGCCGGACCAAACGACGAGGAGCCCGCCATTGATCACCGCTCCATCGGCAACGCCACCAGAATTAACCAAGTCATATCCGAAAATTATGGGGAGCGCGGCGATGATCAGGCCGGAGATCGATCCGCCCTCATCGATCTCAATCGAGGCGATTGCACCGCTTTCAATGGTCACACCACCGATGACATTCACACCGTCGGTGGACCATTGGCCGTACGCGCTCGTTAGAGTGACCCTATCAACCTCGCCGCCGCTGCTGACCACCGCGCCGCTGACCACGCCGTCGCCAATATACAGATCACCGCCGCTGCTGACCACGGCGCCGCTGGCGACGCCGTTCAAAATGCTTTCGACACCTCCGCTGTTAACTACGGTCGCCCCGGCGACGCCACCGGATATAACGTACTCATAGCCCCCGCTGCTGATCACGGCGCCCGCGGCAATCCCGCCGAAGTAGACGTCGACGATACCGTCGGCGCTGATCACCGTACCGCTGGCAACGCCGCCGGACTCGACATAGAGGAAGGCGCCCCTGCCAAAGCCGCTGAGCACCGTGCCACTGGCAATGCCGCCGGAGAGGACATAGAGGGCGCCATCGCTTCCGAAGGCGCCGCTGACCACTGTTCCATCGGCAACGCCGCGGACATCGACGGTGCTTCCGTCATTGACGACCGTGCCGCTGGCAACGCCGCCGGCTTCGACTTCGAGGACAGCGGGGTCGCCTAGAAAGAATGTGACGTCACCGCCGCTGAGCACCGTGCCGTCGGCAACGCCGCCGGAGAGAACATCGAGTTTGCCGCCGCCCTCTACGACAATCCCGCTGCTGGTCTGGCCGGCGGAAATGTTGAGCGTTTGACCGCTGGTGACCGTGGTCATGGCAAGCCGCTCGCGCTATCGGGAATACACCCTACTCCGCCGGCAATGGCCTCGACCGACCTGCCGCCGGCCGGCACATCGATGCACTCGACCCGATCGACCCTGGTGGCGGCGTCAGCCGAGATGGCGGAAGTCATGGCGTCCAGTCCCCCTTCCTGCTCGTTTCCTCATTACTCGCGGCGAGCGCCGGCGTTCCGCCTAGTGTAGCCGCGCACCGGCCGCGGTCAAATCTCGCCGTCAGCGCAGCGCCGGCAGCAGCGGATGGTGGCGGTCGCCCTCACCCGGTGCGCCGGGCGGGCCGGTCGCGAGCAGCGTCCGGCCGGCATAGGCTCGGTCGTTGGCGGCGAGCGCGCTCGGCAGATAGCTGCGGGCGCTACTTGGGTTTGGCGCGCCGGAGTGCAGCCGGGCCGGGGCGATATCGGCGAAGGTCAGCGATGACGCGGCAAACGCGGCCGGCGGGTCGGTAACCTGCGTTCCGCCGTGGTTATCGCTCGAGAGCGCGAAATCGTTCGTCGCATGAAACCCGAGCAGGGTGAGCTGGACGGTATGCGTTCCGTCGGTGACGGTGAGCGTGCCGCTGGTGCTGCTCGGTGCCTCGGTGAAACTTTGCGTTGGCCCCGCGGCAAACGAGATCCTCCGCAGATCGATCCGGTCAGGGCTGGCAAAACCCTTGATGGTGCCGGTAAAGCCGGCCCCGGCATCCAGCTGCAACGTGCCGCCGCTGACGAAAGTCACGGTGCCGCCGGCGACGCCGCCGCTCGCCACCTCGAAGAGCCCGCCATTGATCGTGGTGACATTGGCGATGCTGCCTGAAGAGACGATTTCGGAGCCGCTTCGGCTGATCGTCGTGCCGCTCGCCCTGCCGGCGGAGAAGACCTCGAGAAAGCCGCCGCTGCGCACGGTGCTGCCGATCGCGGTGCCGCCAAAGGCAACAAACTGGGCGCCGCCGTTGCTGACCACAGTGCCGGTTGCGGTGCCGCCGTAGACCGCCTGGAAGCCGCCGCTTCCGCCGCCTCTGATGGTCGCGCCGCTCGCGACGCCACGGGAATCGACGAACTGCCCACCACCGTTGCTAAGCGTGCCGCCACTCGCCACCCCGCCCGCTCCGACGACCTGCGTACCCCCGTTGACGACGACAAACCGGGCCGCACCAAAGACATCCTGCTCGGCGCCGCTGAGCAGCTTGGCGGTGCGGTCCGCGCCGCCGGCCGAGACGGTTTCGAGGCCGCCGCTCATCGCAAAGGTGGCCACCGCCGTACCGCCGGACTTCACAAACTCGTTGTCGCCGGAATAGATGACGATGCCGGTGCTGGTGTGACCGGTGCCGATAGTATAGGTCGTCGACGATGCGCGGTCCCAGCCGAGCACGTCCATCAGCGCGATGTCGCGGGAGGTGACGGGGTTGCTGACGCTGGGGTCGCCGTCGTCGTTAAAGGCATCCGGCGTATAGGTGTTGGTGGAGAGCCAGTCGCCGAGATCGCCGTTATCGCCGAACACGTTCGATGGGTTGTTCCAATTGAAGATATCGGTTCTCCCGCCGTCGAGCGAGAAATAGGACGGATTGCCGGTGTCGGAGAGCTGGCGGACACCCGGCGCGGCGTAGCGGAACAAATCCATCACCGAGTAATCGCCTGCGCCGTCCAGTGCCGAGCTGCGGCCCATGACCTCCGAGATTTCATGTTCGACGACACCCAGAAAACCCGGTTGCGGCACCCCGCCACTGGTCAAGGATTTGCTGAACCCGATCTGGCCGTCGACATTGCTGAACGATCCCGACGATCCGCTTATAAGCCCCAGCGCCTTGTCCTGCGCGGTCGGCGTATTCAAGAACATTCCGAAGACCGGATTGGTGGACGGCAGGTCGTTGGCCAGCACGGTCCGGGCGGCGGCATCGCCGGTCGCGGCGTGGGCGCTCAGCTTCGAGCGCAGCGTTGAATAGCCGTAGGTCGCTCCGAAAGACGTCGAGCTTTCGCCGAGAGCCCCTCCGCCGATCGTACTTCCGCCGACTTCCCCGTAGCCGACATCGTAGTAAAGCACCACGCCCGGGTTGTTGAAGGTATTGGCGAAAAACTGAAAGGCCGCGATCACCTCGGTGTCAAAGCTGGCCGGCGCGCTGCCCACCGAAGAATCAAAGTGGATGTGGAAGGTCAAGCCTCCGGGCGTGCTCCCGCTCACCACGACGGGGGAAGTCGAGGCAAATCCGGCGACCGGATCGTTTGGCGCGCCGCTCGCGCCCCCGGGTGCGGACCGAGCTTCGGACAGCGCTCCCGATGGCGCCGCGCTGATCGCGCCCCCGCCCGATACGGTGCTCTCGACCGCGCCGCCCGCCAGCCCGGCCGCGGTGACCATATCGCCGGACAGCGCGTTGGAACCGGTCGGGGTGGTCCAGCCGGCATTGCGGCTCGCGATATCATCGCTGCTTGTTGCGGCGCCGTCCGCACCGCCGAGTGCCGCTGTATCCGCCAAGACGGACCCGCCGAACGGCACCACCGAACCAGCCGCGTCGCCGGCGCCGCCCGATGCAGGCAGCGCGTGCGTGGTCGCTCGAGCGGCGGCGATCCTGTTTGCGCCATCGCTGTCCGCACTCGCGGCGAGACGGGGATCGCCGAGGGTCAATCCGGTGCCGGCATCCGCGCGCGAGACACCCACGACAATCGGCTCGACCGAGGTGAGATGGGATCGCGCATCGCCGGTGCCGACCGGATCGAGCGGGGCCGGGACGTCAGCCGGGAGGATCGGACCGGGCACCTATGATCTCCTTCTCCGGTTCGTTGGTGGTTTGTGACCTCGCCGGCAGGCCATTCTAGCATTCCCCAGCGAGCCGCGAACCCTGTCCCGGTCGTCGCCGCCTGTTGCCGAGCGCCGCGCTCACCGCTAAAAGCATGACCCGCAGTGCGAGCCGGAGAGCCGCGATCCTTGAGATGCACGATGGCAGACGCAGACCCTAGAGCGACGATGCGGCCCGACAGCACGCTCGATGCAACCGGGCTCCTGTGCCCGTTGCCGGTACTGAAGGCGCGCCGTGCGCTGAAGGCGGTGCCGCCGGGCGGCATCCTCGAAGTCCTGGCGACCGACCCCGGCGCGACCAAGGACTTCGAGCATTTCTGCAGCACCACCGGTTGCGAGCTGATCGAAGCAAGCGAACAGCCGGGCGGCATCCTGCGGTTTCGATTGCAGAAACCGGGTTGAAGGAGGAGCGCGATGGCGGCACTGATCACGGCACCGCGGCTGATGGCGATCGGCGGTGGGGCGCTCGCGGAATTGCCCGTATTGCTGGCGCGGATCGGCCTCGCGCGGCCGCTGATCGTCACCGACCCCTATATCGCCGGAAGCGGCATCCTGGGGCGGGCGACGGCGCTCCTCGATGGCGCGCGGATCCCCTGGTCGGTCTTTTCCGACACCGTCCCCGACCCGACGACCGCGGTCATCGCGACCGGGACCGAACGCCTCCAGGCCGGTGACTATGACAGTCTCGTCGCAATCGGCGGCGGCAGCTCGATCGACACCGCCAAGGGGATGTCGGTGCTCTACGCCAATGGCGGGCAGCTGCGCGACTACAAGGTGCCGAACGAAATCCCGCGGTCCGGGCCGCCGATCCTTGCCATTCCGACGACCGCCGGCACCGGGTCGGAGGTCACCCGCTTCACCGTCGTCACCGACACCGAGACCGACGAGAAAATGCTGATCGCCGGGCTCGCCTGCTGTCCCACTGCGGCGATCGTCGACTTCGAGTTGACGATGACGATGCCGCTGCGGCTCACCGCCGATACCGGGATCGACAGCCTGACCCATGCGATCGAGGCCTATGTCAGCCGCCGCGCCAGCCCCTTCACCGATGGCCTGGCGACAACCGCGATGGGCCTCATCGCCAAGAACATCCGCACCGCCTGCGCCGAGCCGCAAAACCGGGCGGCGCGCGCAGCCATGATGCTTGGCGCGATGAAGGCGGGGATGGCGTTTTCGAACGCGAGCGTCGCGCTGGTGCACGGCATGAGCCGGCCGATCGGCGCGTTTTTCCATGTCCCGCATGGCCTCTCAAACGCGATGCTGCTGCCCGAGATCACCGCGTTCTCGGCGCCCTCCGCGCTCGAACGCTATGCCGATTGCGCCCGCGCGATGGGGGTGGCCGAGGAGGGCGAAGGCAGCCAGAGCGCGGTGGCGCGCCTCCTCGACGAGTTGCGCCGGCTCAACGCCGACCTGCAGGTGCCGAGCCCGCAAGCCTACGGCATCGCGCGCGCCCGCTACGATGAACTCTTGCCAGTGATGGCGAGCCAAGCGCTGGCCTCGGGCTCCCCCGCCAACAACCCCCGCGTGCCGACGAGCGAGGAAATCATCGAGCTTTACCAGCGGGTGTACGCATAAGAAAAGACCGCGTTCTCGGCGACGGCCAGGATCCAATCTCGGGCATCTCAGGCGCCGAAAAGTGGATCCCCGGCTGTTGGCGGGAATGCGGTTCCCCATTCAGCCAAGCTTGATCTGGATCTCGTTGCCGACGAGGCGCACAGGGTAGGTCTTGAGGTCGTCGGTTACCGGCGGGCACAGCGCCTTACCAGTTTGGATGTCGAAGCGGCCGGCATGCAGCGGGCATTCGATCTCGCCCTTGTCGAGCCAGCCGTCGGACAATTTGGCGTAGGCGTGGGTACAGATGTCGTCGGTGGCATGGAGCGTGCCATCGAGATCGTAGAGCGCGATCTCCTTGCCGGCCACCAGGACCCCCAATACGTCACCCGCGGCGAGATCGCCCCGGTTAGCGGCCTTGACCCAGCCGGCCTCGTCGCTCATCCCCTCATCCTCGACTTTTTGCAATCTCAGTCGCATCCAATTTACCCGTCATGGCCGGGCTTGTCCCGTGGGCCTTCAGCAATCCGTGGGCATCCACACTGATCCCCGGTCAAGCCCGGGGATGGACGATTTGGGGGTTGACGGCGCGGATCAGGCGCGGGCGGCGACCCGGGGGGCGCGCGCGAGAAATGCCGGCAGATCGTCGCCAAAGCCGACAACCCGAGGCTCCCGCTGTTCCGGATGTCGCGGCTGCACCGGCTTCGCGGCCGGCTGCGCGAACATCGCGACGGCGGGTTCGGCGACCTGCCGTCTCGGTTCGGCCGGCGTCGCGGGTGCCCGCCTTGAACGTCCCCGGACGGCGGGCTCGCTCGGTCGATCAGTGAGGCCGTTCCGGCTGGCGGCGCGGCCGATGTCAGGATGCGCCGCGGCGCGCTTGGGCGCGGCCCGCGCCGACGCTACGCGGGTCGCCGGGGCGCGGCCACCGCGGCCGCGGCGGCGATCGCCGCCGGTGAAATCGAGTTCGGCGGACGCGACATCGGGCATCGTCTGAACCGGGATGTCCTTGCCGATCAGCTGCTGGATCGCGGCAACGGCCTTGCCGTCTTCCGGCGCCGCCAGGGTCAGGGAGCGGCCGGGCCGGCCGGCGCGCCCGGTGCGCCCGATGCGGTGGATGTAATCCTCGGCGTGATAGGGCACGTCGAAATTGAAGACATGGCTGAGGCCCTCGATATCGAGGCCGCGCGCCGCGACATCGCTGGCGACCAGCAGCCGGATCTCGCCGTTCTTGAAGCGCTCCAAGGTCTCGGTGCGCTTGGGCTGCGCCATGTCGCCGTGCAGCGCCGCGGCATCGAGGCCGTGGCGCGACAGCGAGCGCTGGAGGATGTCGACGTCGCGCTTGCGATTGCAGAATATGAGCGCGTTCTTGACCTCTTCGCTGGCAATGAGCCGGCGCAACGCCTCGCGCTTATCTTCCGCCGCCACGACGACGAGTGACTGCTCGACGGTCGCGGCGGGCGAAGTCGGCGGGGTGACCGAGATCGCCACCGGATCATTGAGGAACGCATCGCCCAGGCGGCGGATCTCGGGCGCCATCGTCGCCGAAAAGAACAGCGTCTGACGCTGTTTTGGCAACAGGCCGACGATGCGCTCGACATCCGGGATGAACCCCATGTCGAGCATCCGGTCAGCCTCGTCGATGACCAGGATCCGGACGTCGGACAACAGGATCTTGCCGCGCTCGAAGAGATCGAGGAGGCGCCCCGGGGTGGCGATCAACACATCGACCCCGCGGTCGAGCTTTTTCAGCTGGTCGGCAAAGCTTTCCCCGCCAATCAGCAGCGCCGTCGTCAGCCGGTGGTATTTGCCGTAGACCTCGAAAGCGGCTTCGACTTGCGTCGCCAGTTCACGCGTCGGCTCGATGATCAACGAGCGCGGCATGCGCGCCCGGGAACGGCCGGCGGCGAGCTTGTCGATCATCGGCAAGGCGAAGGCGGCGGTTTTTCCGGTGCCGGTCTGGGCGCAGCCAAGCACGTCGCGCCCGGTGGCGACGACGGGGATGCCTTGCTCCTGGATCGGGGTGGGATTTGTGTAGCCGGCGTCTACGACCGCCTGAAGAAGTTCAGGCGAAAGTCCAAGTTCGTTAAATTTCATTGAGAATTTGTTGCCTTACGCAAGCTGTAGGTGGGCAGATCGCCCAGGCCTTGCAATTGGGGATGAACCGCGACAAGTCAACTTCTTTCGCGGTTTTGCCCAGGTTTCGGTGACAAGAGAGGCGATCTCCCCGGTGCGAACGCTCGCCGCCTCAGCGGCGACGGAACTGCGGCCGGGGCATGACCGGGGGCGCCGTTGTGTCCTTGTGGCGGAAATTGATCCGCCCCTTGGTCAGGTCATACGGCGTCATCTCAACGGTGACGCGATCGCCGGCAAGAATACGGATGCGGTTTTTCTTCATCTTGCCGGACGAGTAGGCGAGCGTTTCATGCCCATTGTCGAGCCGCACCCGAAAGCGGGCGTCGGGCAGGAGCTCCGACACGGTGCCTTCGAATTCGATCAGATCTTCCTTGGCCAATGAGTACTCCCATAGAGAAAGGGGCGCCGCAGCGCCCCTTTGGCGGCCGACGGTCAGGTCGGACGCAGGTTGACCGCCGACACCCGGCCGCG
>DASYZD010000120.1:0-7932 GCA_035946655.1 Allostellaceae bacterium
GCTGGCTTCCTCCAGCGGCTCCGTCGGCCCCGCCCAGCGCGCCGCGGCGGCGGCCGCGTCGCCCCTGAGCGCGGCGCGCGCGCCGTGGAGCGCGAGGCGCACCGGCCAGCCGCGCTCGGCCAGAATCCGGGCCGCGACAAACCCGTCGCCGCCGTTGTTGCCGGGACCGCACAACACGACGGCCGGCCGCCGCGACCAGCGCCGCGCCACCGCATCGGCGACCGCGCGGCCGGCATTCTCCATCAGAAGGGTGCCCGGCGTGCCGCCCTCGATCGTCAGCCGGTCGGCCTCGGCCATCTGCTGTGGCGTAAGGAGCGCGTGACGGCGCCAGGTTGCGGTCAGTTCACTCATCCCGCGCAAAGGTGGGGTGCGATTGCTACCGGAAAAAGACAGGACCGCCCAGCCCATCTGACTTGGCTGCGTGACTCGGCCGTCTAACTTGGCCGTCTAACTTGACCGCGTAACTTGACGGTGCACCGGGGATTCGCTACCTCCAGCGCGGATGGCGGGTGTAGCTCAGGTGGTTAGAGCGCCAGATTGTGGATCTGGATGTCGTGGGTTCAAGTCCCATCACTCGCCCCATTTTTTGAATCGCCTAAAGACAATGGCGAAATCAAACTGACCGGTGTCCGTAGGATGTGCGTACTAATTCGTCGGCCACCGGCTTGCCGCGGGGAGAGATTCCTCGGGAAACAGTGTCTCGTGGACCCGATCGACCAGATGCACGCCGGTATCCGCCAGACCCTCGCCTTCCGGCAGACCTGCGAGGTAGGCTGCCCCGATGCCCGGGCCGCGCGACCGACGAAGGCCGTGGATCGACTGGTCGCCGACCGGCTGTTGCTGGCCGAGGATGGTGACCGGCTGACGGCGGCAGCGCGCGAATCGTCGGATGTGTACGAAGAGCTGCAGGAGGCTGGGCGAACACGGTCGGACTTGACGGCGGGCGACCGGATGAAGGGCGGGCGGCTTGCGGGCGATTTTGTTCGCGTGCCGCGGGTTCACCTCGCGCCGGTCGGCTGACCGCGCGCAACATGACCGCGCGCAACATGACTGACGAGGAACAACTCAGCGTAGCGCCTGGCTCAGCGCGGCCAGCGCGTTGAGGGCCGGGGCAAGGCCGCTATAGGGGCCGGTCTGGATCACGGCTTCGATGATCTCAGTGCGGCTGAGCCCGACGTTCCGCGCGGACTGGGCGAATTTCGCCGCCTGGGCGTCGAGCCTCAGGGCGGTGAACGCGGCAACGGCGACCAGAGCGCGCTGCCGCCGATCAAGGCCCGGTCGGTCCCAAATCTCCCCGTAGCCGTACTGGATCGCCACCGGATAAAGCGCCTGGGTTACCGCGTTGTCAGGCGCGGCGTACCCCGAATAGCCGCGATCGCCGTGCAACGCTTCGAGCAGTGCGCGACCGCGACGGTCGAGCGTTTCGATCGGGTCGTCCCGCGGCGGCTCCGGCGCCAGCTCGATCCCGCGCTCGGCGTAGACCGCTTCGGCCACCGCCATCGCGTCTTCGCTTGCCGGCAAACCGGCATAGATCCCGCACTGGATGAACACCTCGACGATCGACCGCGCCGCCAATCCCAGATCGAGAGCGGCGACGATGTGTCGGCGCAGATGGTTGAGCCGTTGCACCGAGCACAACGCGGCCAGCGCCGCGATCATGCGGTCTGGCAGGGCGAGGCCGGGGCGGTTCCACACCACAGCGAACGCCAGTTCGGCGCGCAGATCGGCGTAGTTCGGCACGAAATGCGTACCTGCCTCGGGGCCGAACAGCCGCTTGCGTAGGTCCGCGCCGTCGCGGCGCAAATCTTTACGGGCGATCATCGGCGCTCCTCTTCATCGAATGGTTGAAACCCATGCCGCGATCGGCAGGCCACGGTGCGCCGGCAGGATATTCTACCCACCACATTATTCTGTCCGATAATGAGCCCGAGTTGGGTTTCATAGGAGGTCCCGATGCCTCGCATTGCCCTGCCGGAAGGCGCCGGCGTCCATTGCATCGTCGATGATTTCCTGTGGCCGTGGGACGCTTCGACGCCGGTGCTGATGATGCATGGGTGCTACGGCCACGGCGTCAACCTGCTGCAAGCGGAGCGCTGCTCGCGTGCGGCCCTGGAATTCTGGGGGTCTATCGTCCAGCGGCCCGCGGCGATCCGACCCTGAGGTGAGGTCCGCCAATACGAGGCAGACGGTGAATGACGTAAAGCTCGGCCGCGCGACCTTGACACCTCCACATCTGCCTCGGCTGCATGAGCCATGGCGGGGGCAACCAGGTCAATCATGCCTGGTCGCAGAGGCTATCCCGCAAGGCGATCATGATGGCAACGGCACGGCTCACCGCCGCCTAGTCGAGGCCCATGACTGAAGGCCCAAAATGTTCGATCTGCTGGTCGTTGGCGGAGGAATAAACGGGGTCGGCATCGCCCGCGACGCGGCCGGGCGCGGATTGTCGGTGCGGCTCGTCGAAAAGGACGATTTGGCGGCGGCGACCTCCTCGGCTTCCAGCAAACTGATCCATGGCGGGCTGCGCTATCTCGAACACGGCGCGCTGCGGCTGGTCCGCGAGGCACTCGCCGAGCGCGAGATCCTGTTGGCAAACGCGCCGCACATCGTGCGTCCGTTGCGCTTCGTGCTGCCCTACGATCGAGGCCCGCGGTCGCGCGTGGTATTGCGGCTTGGGCTCTTCCTCTACGACCATTTGGGCGGCCGGCGCAGCCTGCCCGGCACCGAAACTGTGCGGCTGCGCGACCATCCCTACGGAAGGCCGCTGCGGCGCGGCCTCGACACCGGGTTTGTCTACTCGGATTGCAGCGTCGAGGATGCACGGCTGGTGGTGCTCAACGCCCGCGACGCCAAGGCGAATGGCGCGCAGATCTCGCCGCGCACGGAATTGCGCAGGGCCTGGCGCGCCGAAGGCCACTGGAGGGCCGTGGTCGAGAAGGCTGGCGCCGCCTCGGAAATCGCCGCCCGCATCCTCGTCAACGCGGCGGGCCCGTGGGCGGAAGAGGTCATGTGTCGAGCAGGCGTCACCCGACCTCGCCCGCAGCTCCGGCTGGTCAAGGGCAGCCACATCGTCGTTCCCCGCCTCTACGACGGCGCGCAGGGCTACCTGCTGCAGCACGATGACGGCCGTGTCGTCTTCGTGCTGCCGTACGAGCACAAATTCACCCTCATCGGTACGACCGAGCTTCCCTATTCCGGCGATTGCGGGCAGGTCGCAATTGATCGGGAGGAAGTCGACTACCTCTGCTACGCCGTATCGCGCTGGTTTGCCCGATCGGTCGCGCCGTCGGAGGTCGTCTGGAGCTATGCCGGTGTGCGTCCTCTGCATGACGATGGGGAGCGGGACCCCTCCGCGGTGACCCGCGATTACCTGCTCGATCTTGATGCCAGTTCCGGCATGGCGCCGCTGCTATCGGTGTTCGGGGGCAAGATCACGACCTACCGGCGCCTTGCCGAGCGTGCGTTGGAAAAGCTGGCGCCGTTTCTGCCGACCGCGGGGCCGTGGACCAGTGGTGCGGTCCTGCCCGGCGGCGATCTGCCGAACCGCGATCCTGCTGCCTTTGCTGCGTCGCTTGTTCAGGAGTACCCTTTCCTCGAACCAGCCGCCGCGTTGCGCCTCGCCTTCAGCTACGGCAGCGATACCCGGCGCATCCTAGGCCGCGCCCGCCGCGCCGAGGACCTCGGACGTGGGTTCGAGTACGGCTTCAGCGAGCGCGAACTGGCCTGGCTCGTCGGCGAGGAATGGGCGCTGACCGCGG
The DNA here is from genome assembly GCA_035946655.1 of Allostellaceae bacterium. Taxonomy (GTDB): domain Bacteria; phylum Pseudomonadota; class Alphaproteobacteria; order ATCC43930; family CGMCC-115725; genus DATARH01. The sequence continues at coordinate 3,759 of DASYZD010000120.1, forward strand.
AGGATGTGCTGTGGCGCCGTTCCAAACTCGGCCTGCACCTGGGCAGCGAGGCGATAACTGCGATCGCGTCGCTGCTCCCGGGCGCCGCCTCGGTGTGATGCTCGGCGCAAGCGAGGCGAGAGGGTCGTAAGTCCGGCCCGAGACCGAAGGTCGGAAATGGGTCTAGGCCGTGTGGAAACGGCCTGAAATCGAGGCGGCCTACCGACGCGGCGACCTGTTCCAAAAGCGCCGCCAGCTCGCCGAGGCGTGCGCGAAATTCTGCGGGGCGTCGCCCGCGGCGGGTTCGGTGGTGCCGGTTCGGCGGAGCGGGGCGGACAATTAGCTAATCTCGCAGAGATCACATCCGTCTGATAGCAACATCGAATATGCATCGGCGACAGCGCGACCAAGCGGTCGGTTCCAACCGGACGCGGTCAGGCCACGCCGGCCGTTCCCGGATTTCCGGTGCGCGGGCAGCCTGGAGGATCGCCGAGCCGCTCTTCCGGATTGCACTGCGCTCCCGCTGTGATCCGGTGCTGGCCTTGACGGCCGATGCCGCGATAATCTCTTAAAATAGATCGCTCTATCGCGTCGCTCGGGTGGGATCGTTCCTCGAGCGGCGCAAACCGGCTTTGGCTGCGGCGAATTCGATCCGTTGCGGCAGAAGCCCGGCGAGAGGAAGCACATGGCCGCCGTGACCGAGGATGCCTCCGCCGATCCAGCGCGGCTTGTCTCCGAGCTTCGGCGCCAGCTTGCGATATGCTGCGCCGAGCGTGACGAGGCGGCGGCCCGGGAGACCGCAGCCGCCGAGGTCTTGCAACTGATCAACGCCTCGCCCGGCGACCTCGGGCCGGTATTCCGGGTCATCCTGGAAAAGGCGCACGCCCTTTGCGGCATCGAGTCGGGCGGGCTGGTGCTTTTCGACGGCGAGCACTTCCGGCTGGTCGCCAATCATGCGATGCCCGAACGGCACGCCGAAAACGTGCGGCGGCCCTACCGCGCCGCTCCCGGCAGCGCGCAGGAGCGGCTGCTGCGCGGCGAACGCTTCGTTCACATCGAGGATGTGCGGGCCAACCCGACGAGCCCGCAAAATCTGAGTTCGATCGAGGCCGGCACCCGCACGCTGCTGCTGGTGCCGTTGCGCAAGGAGGGCGCGCTTCTCGGTTTCATCACCTCGATCCGCCGCGAGGTGCGGCCGTTTTCGGAGAAGGAGATCGCGCTGCTCGAAAGCTTTGCGGCGCAGGCGGTCACCGCGATGGAAAACGCGCGGCTCTTGACCGAGACGCGCGAGGCCTTGGAGCGGCAGACCGCGACCGCCGAGATCTTGCGGGTCATTTCGAGTTCGCCCACGGATGTCCAGCCGACCTTCGATGCGATCGCCGCCGCCGCGGTGAAGCTGACCGGGGCGGCCAGCGGCGTCGTCTGCCGATTCGACGGCAGGCTCATCCACTTGGTCGCCCATCACGGCTTGACCGCCGCCCAACTCGATGCGGCCCAGGGCGTGTATCCGCTCGCGCCCGGCCGTGGCAGCGTCACGGCGCGCGCGCTCCTGACGCGGGCGGTCGCGCATGTCGCCGATCTGGCCGCCGATCCCGAATTCGTGCATCCGAGCGTTGCCCAGGCTGGGGTGCGCACCATGCTTTCGGTGCCGATGCTGCGCGACGGCAATCCGATCGGGGCGATCACCGTAGCCCGCAACGAGATCGAGCCGTTCAGCGACCAGCAGATCGACTTGTTGCAGACCTTCGCCGACCAGGCGGTCATCGCAATCGAGAATGTCCGGCTGTTCAACGAGCTGAACGAGCGCACCGGCGACCTCCAGGAATCGCTCGAATACCAGACCGCGACCAGCGATGTGCTCAAGGTCATCAGCCGCTCGACCTTTGACCTGCGGCCGGTGCTCGACACGTTGGTCGAGACCGCCGCCCGGCTTTGCGGGGCGGCGCGGGGCGGGATTGCCCTCCCCAGGGGCGAGGCCTATCGCTACGAGGTATTGTGGTCATACTCGCCCGAATGGACATCGATCGCGCGAGAGATGTCGTTCCCCCCCGGCCGCGGCACCCTGATTGGCCGGGTTCTTCTCGAAAGCGGGGTAGTCCACATTCCCGATGTCGCCGCTGACCGGGACTACGCCGTGCGGGGAATGACGGCGCAGAGCGGGACGCTCCTCGGTGTGCCGATGCTGCGCGAAGGCCAGCCGATCGGGGTCCTGGTTCTCGCACGCCAGCAGGTCGAGCCGTTCACCGAGCGGCAGATCGAGCTGGTGCGCACCTTCGCCGACCAGGCGGTGATCGCGATCGAGAACACGCGGCTCTTGACCGAGACGCGCGAGGCGCTCGAACAGCAGACGGCCACCGCCGAAGTCCTCCAGGTCATCAATTCTTCGCCTGGCGACCTCGCGCCGGTGTGGGACGCGATGCTGGAAAAGGCGATGAAGCTTTGCAATGCGCCGTTTGGCGGGCTGATCCTTCGCGAGGGGGAGATGGGCCGCTACGTCGCAGTGCGCAATGCACCGAAAGATTATACCGAGTTCCTTATCCGAGAACCGGTGCCGCTCAGGACGCTTCTCGGCCCGGCGCTCGACGACGGGTCCATCCTGCGTATCGCCGACCTGTCGGACACCGACGGTTACCGCCGACGGGCCCCCCTGGTCGTCGCTACGGTCGAGCTTGCTGGCGGCCGCAGCGTCGCCCTCGTGCCGATGCTCAAGGACAAATCCGTCGTCGGTGTCATCGGGGTTTACCGCACCGAGGTTCGCCCCTTCAGCGACAACGAGATCGCGCTCCTACAGAATTTCGCGGCGCAGGCGGTGATCGCGATGGAGAACGCGCGGTTGTTGACCGAGACCCGCGAAGCCCTCGAAAAGCAGACCGCGACGGCGGAGATCCTGCGCGTCATCTCCAGTTCGCCGACCGACGTGCAGCCGACTTTCGACGCGATCGCCGCCAGCGCCGTCAGGATATGCGGCGCGGTCAACGGCGGCATCTTCCGGTTCGACGGGGCGCTGATCCATTTCGCCGCGCATCACGGCTGGACCCCCGAGGAACTGGAAGCCGTGGCGCGGCATTTCCCGCTGGCTCCCGGCCGACAGAGCATAACCGCCAGGGCGATCCTGACCAGAGAGGTCGCGCAAGTCGCCGACATTGCTGCCGATCCCGAATTCGCACTGACCGCGATCGCCCAATCGGGGATACGGGCGACGCTCTCCGTCCCGATGCTCAAGGACGGCGCGCCGCTCGGCGCCATCACCGTCACCCGCTATACGGCCGAACCTTTTGCCGAAGCACAGATCGATCTCTTGAAAACCTTTGCCGACCAGGCCGTCATCGCGATCGAGAATGTGCGGCTGTTCAACGAATTGAACCAGCGCACCGGCGAGTTGCAGGAGGCGCTCGAGTACCAGACCGCGACGAGCAACGTGTTGCAGGTGATCAGCCGCTCCGCCTTCGACCTGCAGCGGGTCTTGGAAACGCTGGCGGAAAGCGCGGCGGCGCTCGCCCAATCCGACACGGTGTTCATCTTCCGCCGCGAGGGTGAGGGAATGCGCCTCGTTGCGCAATACGCGCCGACGCCCGCATTCGGCCAGGTCGTCGGCAACCTCACCCTCGGTCCCGACCGCCGTTCGACGACCGGGCGGGCGTTCCTCAGCGGCGAGGTAGTGCGCATCGCCAATGTACAGGACGAGCCGGATTACCAGCTGCGGCAGTCCGAACTCGACCGGATCGGCTCGACCATGGCGGCGCCGCTGTTGCGCGGCGGCGAGACGGTCGGCGTGATCACGCTGGCCCGCCTCAGGGTCGAACCCTATTCCGACCGCCATGTCGAACTGGTACGCACCTTTGCCGACCAGGCCGTTATTGCGATGGAAAATGCGAGGCTGCTCGGCGAATTGCGCGAGCGCACGCGCGACCTCGAAGAGTCGCTCGAATACCAGACCGCGACCAGCGACGTGCTGAAGGTGATCAGCCACTCGACCTTCGACCTCCAGCCGGTGCTCGACACCGTGGTCGAGACTGCGACCCGGCTTTGTCTCGCTGATCAAGCGGTGATCTTTCGCCGCGAGCCAGACGGTTCGTATTTGCTTGCCGCAAACTTCGGGTTCCCTTCGGAGTACGAGGTGTTTCAGCGCGGACGGCGGGTAACGCCCGCGATGATGGCCGGGTCTCCCACGACGCTGGCCCGGGCCGAGCGCGAG
>DASYZD010000121.1:0-4086 GCA_035946655.1 Allostellaceae bacterium
TTGAGGTTGTCGAGGTCGTGGTTGTCGCTGACCGCCTCGGGATGGGTCTCGGGATAGGCGGCGACGCTGATCTCGAAATCGGCGACCCGCTTCAACCCGAGGACGAGATCGGCAGCAAAGGCATAGCCGCCGGGATGCGGCGCGTAGCCACCGGGGGCGCCCGGACCTGCAGCAGGGTCGCCGCGCAACGCGACGATGTGGCGGATGCCGGCCTCCCAGTATTCCCGGGCAACCGCGTCGATCTCCTCGCGGGTCGCCCCGACGCAGGTCAGATGCGCGGCCGGTTCGAGCGGGGTTTCGTGGCGGATCCGACGCACCGTCGCATGGGTGCGCTCGCGGGTCGAGCCTCCGGCGCCGTAGGTCACCGAGACAAAGCGCGGCCGCAGCGGCTCCAGCCGCTTGATCGCGCTCCACAGCCGCTCTTCCATCTCCGGTGTCTTCGGCGGGAAGAACTCGAACGAAACGCGCGGCGGCCCGGCGTCGAAATCGCTGACCGGATCGGCGCCGAGGAGGCCGCGGGCGGCCGGCCGTGAGGCGCTGGCGGAGAGGCGGTTCATTGGCGGTTCATTCCTGGAGCATCCGTTCGACCGGCGCCGCCGTGGGGATGGCCGGCCCGTTCGTTGCCAACAATCGCTCGCCAGCCGCCTCGCGCCGCGCCGTCCAGATGACGACGGTCAGCGGATCGCCCGGCAGGCGGCGCGCCGGCTCGGGGTCGAGGCCGGCGGCGCGGCACCAATCGTCGACATCGGGGTCGGCAAAGCCAAGGCGGCGGTGGGCATGCTCTTCGCGCAGGAATTCGAGGCCGTGCGGCGCGAAGTCGACGACGACGAGGATGCCCCCTGGCCGCAACACTCGCGCGGCTTCGGCGATCGCCGCGGCCGGCCGGTCGGCATAGTGCAGGACCTGATGGATGACGACGGCGTCGAACGACGCGTCGGCGAGCGGCAGCTGATACATGTCGCCGAGCCGCACGATGCTGTTCGAAAGCCCGGCCCGCTCGAGATTGACGCGGGCGACGGCGAGCATCTCGCGCGACTGGTCGATCCCCAGCGCATGGCCGACGCGGGGGCCGAGCACCTCGATCACCCGGCCGGTGCCGGTGCCGATGTCGAGCAGATCGCGGGGTACGGCCGCCGCAATGACCTCGCTCAGCCCCGCCTCGACCTCGGCCTCGTCGATGTAGAGCGAGCGGATCTTGTGCCAGTGCGCGGCATTTTCGCGGAAATAGGCGGCGGCGAGTTCGACGCGCTGCTGCTTGATCACCGCAAGCCGCTGGAGGTCGAGCGCGATCGTCTCGTCGGCCTTGGCGCAGGCGGCCACCAGATGACGCGACAGCGCGCTCGCCGCGCTCCCCGCACTGAGGCGGTAGAACACCCAGCTGCCTTCGCGAAACCGGTCGAGCAGCCCCGCCTCGCACAACAGCTTCAAATGTCGGGACACGCGCGGCTGGCTTTGCCCGAGGATCTGCGCCAATTCGCTGACCGTCAGTTCGCCCCCGGCGCACAGCACAAGGAGGCGCAGGCGCGTTGTTTCGGCCACCGCGCGCAACGCCGCGAGCAGTTCGCCCATCGATGCGCCGGTGTCAGAATCGCTCGCCATAGCTAAACATATAAACATATCTTTATATCGTCAATACTGGTGATTCGACAAGAAATTGCACCTTGCCCGCCCCGCCCCGGCAGCGCCCACGGTTCATTGCACCCAACCCAATCCTGGGATGCCACGGATCGCTTGCCGTGATCGCGCGTTCTTGGTCATTATCGCGGCGCTCCAACGCCAGGCCGGCTATCAGACCCGAGGCTCGTTGATGCTTGTTTACCGCTTGCCCCTGATCCGATCGTGCGTCGTCGCGGCTGGGCTGGCCGTTTCGGGCTGCGTCGCACCGGGGGCGCCCGGTAGCACGCAGACTGCCGGCGCCGCGGAGGACTTCAACGATCCATTCGAGAATACCAATCGCGAGATTTTCGCCTTCAACCAGGACATCGACAAAAACGTCCTCGTTCCCGTGGCCAAAGCCTACCGGAGCGTAGTCCCCGACCCGATGCGCCAGGCGGTGCACAATTTTCTGCAGAACCTCGACGAGCCGGTGACCTTCGGCAACGACGTCTTGCAGGGAGAGGCCGGGCTCGCCGGCAACACCCTCGTGCGCCTCGCCGTCAATACCACCGTCGGGGTCGGCGGGCTCTTCGACATCGCCACCCAGATCGGCGTTCCCTATCACTCCAACGATCTCGGGGTGACGCTGGCGACCTGGGGGTTCGTCGAAGGTCCCTATGTCGTCGTTCCGGTGCTCGGCCCCTCCAACCCGCGCGACCTGGTCGGGCAGGTCGGCGACGGTTTCGCCGATCCCGGCAATTACGTCGCCAGCCAGCACCATCTGCTGGTGGCGGTCTTTGCGCGCACTGCCGTCTCCGGCGTCGACCAGCGCGAGCGCAACATCGAGACCCTGGCCGACATCGAGCGCACCGCGCTCGATTACTATGCGACGATCCGCTCGCTGTATCGCCAGCGGCGCCAGGCGCAGATCCGCCACGAGCCGTCCAACCTGCCCAACCCGACCCCGGTGCAAGGCAACGACAATGCACCGGCCGCACCGATCTCGTATTCGATCGCCAAATGACCCCAACGCCTTGAGGTAGTGGTCAAATGATGCGAATTTGCGCCACCGTTGGCGCCCTCGTCATGAGCATCCTCCTACTTGCGAGCCCGCGCCCGGCCGAGGCGCAGGACGCGCGCGCCTTTGTCGGCAGGCTCGGCGAACAGGCGATCCAGGTGCTCGGCCCCAACGCCACTCCGGCGCAGCGCGTGGTTCGCTTCCGCGAATTGTTCCGTGACGATTTCGATATCCCCGGCATCGGCCAGTTCGTTCTGGGCCGCTATTGGCGGGTCGCCACGCCGCAGGAACAGCAGGATTTTTTGGGCCTGTTTCAGGAGTACCTCGTGCGCGCCTATAGCGCGCGGCTCAGCGAATATGCCGGCGAGCCGTTCCGCGTCACCGGCGCCCGCCCGAATGGTGCGGAAACCATCGTCACCAGCCAGATCATCCGCACCAACGGCACCCCGATCGCGGTCGACTGGTACCTAATCAACCAGGGCGGGAGCCTCAAGATCACCGATGTCTATGTCGGCGGCGTCAGCATGAAAGTAACGCAACGCGACGAGTTCGCCTCGGTCATCCAGCGCAACGGCGGACGGGTCGCCGCGCTGATCGCGCAGTTGCGCCAGAAACTCGCCGCCGCCGGGTAGGCGTCAGCTCGCCAGCGGGTGGGGGCGCGGGTTCGAGCCGTCGGTGAAGCGCGCCAGGCGGAACGGCGTGGGATCGACGATCGCCGGCGCGCCCGTCACCATGTCGGCGATCAGCCGCCCGGCCCCCGGGCCGATCCCGAACCCGTGACCGGAAAAGCCGGTGGCGATAAAAAACCCGGGGAGGCTATCGACCGCCGAAATGACCGGGATCGCATCGGGCATCACATCGATCATCCCGCCCCAGCTTTCCACCACCGCGACATCGCCGAAGGCCGGGAAGGCGGCAGCCATGCTGGCCCGCGCGCGCTCCAGCACATAGGGGTCGGCCGCGGGATCGAGCACCCGCACCGCCTCGAAGGGCGAAGCCTCATCGAGCGCCCAGCGCCGCTTCCTCTGCCACTCCTCGGCAAAGCGGCGGCCGACCCGAAAGCGCAGCTTCTGCCAATGCAGCCGCGCGCTCGGCAGGTATTGCGGCAACAGGCGAAAGCTGTCCGGCACGATGTCGATCGTGCGCACCCCGAGGGTTGCCACGGTGTAGCCGCCGTCCATCCGCTTCCGGTAGCCGAAGAGGTCGCCCGAGGCGGAGATTTCCGGGCCGCCGTCAAGCTTCTCGGTGCGCATCACCGAGCCCAGTACCTTGAGTTGCGGCAATTCGATCCCGAGGTTGCCGCAAAACAGCCGTGACCACGCGCCCCCGGCCAGCACCACCGAACCGCAGGCGATGCGCCCCTTTTCGGTAACGACGCCCGCCACCCGTCCGCCCGCGCTCTCGACCCCGCGCGCCGCGCACCCGGTGAGGATCGCCGCACCGTGGCGCCGCGCCGCCGCGGCGATCGCCGG
>DASYZD010000122.1:0-14122 GCA_035946655.1 Allostellaceae bacterium
GGCACAGAAGACCCCTGGCGCCTACCCCGACTACACGCCGCAATTGGCCGGCAAATATGCCAAGGCGGCCTGAGCCGACACGCCCTCTCCCGCATTAGCGGGCGGCAGAGGGCGCCTCAGCTCGGTCAGTCCGCGGCCGCCGGCGCGGCGACGGCGAGCCGCTCGGCCGAGCGGTTGCGGCGCTGTATCGCGATCAGCGCGATGAGGCTGAGCGCCGCGGTGACAACCAGGTAATAGCTTGGCGACAGGTTGTCCCCGGTCTCTCGAATCAGCCAGGTCGCAATGAATGGCGCCAGGCCGCCGAAAATCGACACCGCGGTGCTGAAGCTCAACGACACGCCGATCGCCCGCGTTTCAACCGGGAACTGCTCGGACAGCAGCGAGGGAAGAACCCCGCTATACCCGGCCTTGACCAGGTTGAGCCAGGCGCAGGCGACGATCAAGGTCGCCAGCGATGGCCAGGCGCCCATCAGGTAGAAGACGGGATAGGAGGTCAGGAGGAACAGCCAGCACGTGACTACCATGATCCGCGGCCGCGCAGTGCTGTCCGACCAGTGCCCGGCGAGCGGCGCCCCGATCGCCAGAAACACGCCGCCGATCAGGGTGGCGACGAAACCGACATAGGCCGGCAGATGCAGCGCCTTCACTCCGTAGGTCGGAATGTACGCCAAGATATAAAACGAGCTGTTCGAGATGATCGATATGCCGAGCCCGAGCAGCACCGGCATGGGTTGTCGGCGCAACAAATCGGCGATCGGAAGCGTGGCGGGTTTTTCGGCTTCGAGAAACTCGGGCGTCTCAACGACTTTGGCGCGGATGTAGAGCCCGGCCGGGCCGACCAGCATGCCGAAGAAATAGGGGATCCGCCATCCCCAGCTGACCAATTGCTGATGGGTCAACAGCGTCGTCAAGGCGACGCCGAACAGCGAAACAAGAACCGTGATGATGCCGGCCATGGCGAATTGCCAGCTGGCGCCATAGCCTTTGCGCTTGCCGCTGTGCTCGCTGAGGAAGCTGACCGCGCTGCCGAACTCGCCGCCGACCGAGAATCCCTGCAATAGTCGCGACAGCGTAATGATGATCGGCGCCGCCAGACCGATCGTCGCGTAGCCGGGCGTCACCGCCATCAAGGTCGTGCCGATCATCATCAGCGCAATCGACAGCAATAATCCGGCTTTGCGCCCGGCACGGTCGGTATAGCCGCCGATGACGATCGCGCCGAGCGGCCGCACGAAATAAGCCAAGCCGAAGGCACCGAAGGTGACGAGCAGCGACACCGTCGGGTCGCCGGCCGGGAAGAACACTTCCGCGATCGTCACGGCAAAGAAGGCATAGACGACGAAATCAAACCACTCCAGTACATTGCCGATCGTCGCGGCGACGATCAGCCGGTGCAGCGAGGGGCCGGGGGGAGGCGCTCCGGTTGGCTGGATTTGAGCGGTCACGGCTTTCCTCGCGAAGGTGGTTGTCACGGGTGCAACGTGGCATTCATAGCCGATTGGACCGCCGCGAGAAATGGTCGGGGAGAGACCGCAATGAGAAAACTCCGCTCGGAGGTCACCAAACTCGGGCTGACGCGCACCCCGCACCGCGCGTTCATGCGGGCGATGGGGCTCGACGACGAGGCGATCGGGAAGCCGATGGTCGGGGTCGTCAGCATGAAAGGCGAGCAGACGCCGTGCAATATGACGCATGGCTTTCAGGTCGACGCGGCCAAGGAGGGGATCGTCGCTTCCGGCGGGACGCCGCGCGAGTTCACGACGATCTCGATGTCGGACGGGATCGGGATGAACCACGAAGGGATGAAATTTTCGCTGGTGACGCGCGAGGTCATCGCCGATTCGATCGAGGCGGTCGTGCACGGCCTCGCCTATGACGGGCTCGTCGGCTTTGGCGGCTGCGACAAGACCTTGCCGGGTGTGATGATGGGGATGGTCCGGTGCAACGTGCCGTCGGTCTTTGTTTATGGCGGCAGCGCGTTGCCGGGACGCTTTGCCGGCCGCGACGTAACGATCCTCGATTCCTATGAGGCGGTCGGCGCGGTGATGACGGGCGACATGGACGAGGCCACGCTCGCGCTCCTCGAGCGCGCCTGCCTGCCGAGCGTGGGCGCCTGCGCCGGGCAATTCACCGCCAATACGATGGCGATGGTATCGGAGGCCCTTGGCCTCAGCGTGCCCAACGTATCGATGGTGCCCGGCGTCTTCGCCGAGCGCGCGGCTCACGCCCGGCGCGCGGGCGCCCTGGTGATGGCCGCGATCGCCCGCGGAGGGCCCTTGCCGCGCGACATCGTCACGAAGAAGGCGCTGGAAAACGCCTGCGCGATCGTTGCGGCGACCGGCGGATCGACCAATGCCGCCCTGCACATTCCGGCAATCGCGCACGAGGCCGGCATTGCCTTCGATATTGACGATTTCGCGCGGGTCTGCGAACGCACCCCGGTGATCGCCGATCTTCGTCCCGGCGGCCGCTTCACCGCCAAGGATGTCCACGATATCGGCGGCACCGCGGTCATCCTGCGCGCGCTGATCGATGGCGGTTACATCGATGGCGAATGTCTGACGGTGACCGGCGACACCCTGAGACAGGCTTATGGCGCGGCGGCGCTGCCGGATGGCGCGGTGGTGCGCGAAGCCGGCGCACCGCTGATGCCGGATGGCGGCCTCGCCGTTCTCAAGGGCAATCTGTGCCCGGACGGCGCCTTGCTCAAGGTCGCCGGGCTGAAGACGCTGCATCACGAGGGGCCGGCGCGGGTGTTCGAGTGCGAGGAGGATTGCGCTCGCGTCGTCGAGGCCCGGGCCTACCGGGCCGGCGAAGTCCTGATCATCCGCAACGAGGGGCCGGTCGGCGGGCCGGGCATGCGCGAGATGCTGGGGGTAACCGCGCTGATCTACGGTCAGCAGATGGGCGAGCAGGTGGCGCTCGTCACCGACGGGCGGTTTTCCGGCGCGACGCACGGGATCTGCGTCGGCTATGTCGCACCCGAGGCGGCAATCGGCGGCCCGCTGGGACTGGTGCGGAATGGCGACATCGTCCGGATCGATGCCGTCAGCCGACGCATGGACCTCCTGGTCGAGGACCGTGTCCTGGCGGAGCGTCGGACCCAATGGCGCCCGTCCGCCTCGCGCCACAAGGCCGGGCTCCTGGCCAAATACGCCCGCCAGGTCGGGCAGGCGAACAAGGGCGCCGTCACCCACGCAGGCGGTGCCGAATGGCCCTGGTTCGAACGCTGACCCCGATCGGTGGGATCACGGGGACCAGGGTGACAGCGACGCCTTGGATCGGGTATGCCTCTTACCCCGATGCCCCATTTCCGCGATCAAGCGAGCCCGCCGATGCTGATGGCCCTCTCCGGCCCCTCCCGTCCGCCCGTTGCCGGTGGCAAACCCACCCGCCTCGTCATCCTGCTGCACGGCCTCGGCGCCGACGGCAACGATCTGATCGGGCTACAGCAATATTGGGGACGCCTCGTGCCCGAGGCTGAGTTCATTTCGCCGAACGCGCCCTTCCCCTGCGACATGGCGCCTTACGGCTATCAGTGGTTCAGCGTCCAGGACCGCACCCCGCCCTCGGTCCTCGGCGGGGTGCGCGCCGCCGCCCCGCTGCTCGACGCGTTCATCGATGACGAACTCAAAAAACGGGGACTCGTCGAGAGCGAAGCAGCGCTGGTCGGGTTTTCGCAGGGCACGATGATGGCACTCTTTGTCGGCCTGCGCCGGGTGAAGAAGCTGGCCGGGATTCTCGGCTATTCCGGCCGGCTGATAGCGCCGGATTTACTGGCCGACGAATTGCGTTCGCGCCCGCCGGTGCTTCTGGTGCACGGCACCGCGGACCCGCTGGTACCCTTCGAGTCGCTCGCCGCGGCGGAAACCGCGCTCAAAAGCTCGGGTGTCCCGGTCGAGACCCTGGCCTGCGTCGGGATCGAGCACGCAATCGATCCGGAAGGGCTCGAGCGCGGCGGCCGTTTCCTGCGCGAGGTGCTCAGCGCTCCGCGCCTTTGACCGCGCCGGGGTCACGTTCCAGCAACGGTTTCAGCACGGCCGCGATCGCCGCGGAGTCCCACTCGGCGGCGCCTTCGATCCGCCCGACCACCTGGTTCCGCGCATCGATGACGATGCTCGTCGGCAGCCCGCGCACGTGGAAGGCGTGGGCTAGATCGGATTGCGGGTCGAGGTAGATTCTGAGGTTTTTGAGACCCATGTGGGCGACGAACGGGACGACCCGCTTGGCCCCGGCGCGGTCCTGGGAGACCGCGGTGACGACGATCTTGCCGCTGAACTCCCCTTGCAGCCGGTCGAGCGAGGGCATCTCCTTCAAACAAGGCTGGCACCAGGTCGCCCACAGATTGACGACAACCGGCTTGCCCTTGAAATCGGCGAGACTCGTTAGCTTCCCGTCGAGATCGGTAAAAACGGTCGGTGGCGCTGGCTGCGGCGGACGCAGCGGGATAAACTCGCCGAGACTCATCTTTTCTTCCTCGGCCGCGGGGGCCGCCGAGAGAGCGCAGAGGAGCACGAGGAGAACGGTGCCGAACCAAGCCAACTCCAGGGCGAACCCGGTCAATCCGGCGTGGGGTGGCCGCTTCGAGGGCGGTCCGGCCGCGATCATGCGCCGCATCAATGCCTCGATCGGTGTCGACAAGCGCCTTTACGCCGAGGATATCTCGGGGTCGCTGGCGCATTGCGCGATGCTCGTGGCGCAGAGCATCGTGTCGCCGGAAGATGGCGCGGCGATCGCCAAGGGTCTAGAGCAAATCCGCGGTGAGATCGAACAGGGCGCTTTTCAGTTCAGCGAGGCGAACGAAGACATCCACCTCAATATCGAGGCGCGGCTCGCCGAGCTGATCGGCCCTGTCGCCGGACGCCTTCACACTGCGCGCTCGCGCAACGATCAGGTCGCGACCGATTTCCGCCTCTGGGTGCGCGGCGCGATCGAGCGCATCGATCTCGCGATGCGGGACTTGCACGCGGCGCTGATCGACCAGGCCGAGGCGCATGCCGATTGGGTGATGCCCGGCTTCACCCATCTCCAGATCGCCCAGCCGGTGACGCTCGGGCACCATCTCCTCGCTTATGTCGAGATGCTCGGGCGCGACCGCTCCCGCTTCGCCGATTGCCAGCGCCGCCTCAACGAATGCCCGCTCGGCGCCGCCGCGCTTGCCGGCACCGCCTTTCCGATCGACCGCGACAGGACGGCCGCCGCGCTCGGCTTCGATCGCCCGGCGGCAAATTCGATGGATGCCGTTTCCGATCGCGACTTCGCTCTCGAATTTCTCGCCGGCGCCGCACTCGCCGGCAGTCATCTATCACGCTTTGCCGAAGAGATCGTGTTGTGGTCGAGCGAGCCGTTCGGCTTCATCCACCTCAGCGACGCGTTCACCACCGGCAGTTCGATCATGCCGCAAAAGCGCAACCCCGACGCTGCCGAACTGGTCCGCGCGAAGACCGGCCGGCTCAACGGCTCCCTCCTTCACTTGCTGACGGTGATGAAGGGGCTGCCGCTCGCCTATCAGAAGGATATGCAGGAGGACAAGGCCCCGGTGTTCGAGGCGGCCGATGCACTCGAATTATGCCTCGCCGCGACCGCTGGAATGGTGCGCGACCTGCGCCCCGACCGCGAGCGGCTGCGCGCCGTAGCGGCGCGCGGCTTCAGCACCGCGACCGACCTCGCCGACTGGCTGGTGCGCGCGCTCGGCATGCCGTTCCGCCGCGCCCACCACCTCACCGGCGAGATCGTCAAGCGCGCCGAGGCGAAGGGGTCCACCCTCGCCGAATTGCCGCTCGATGAGCTTCAAGCGCTCGATCCAGCGATCACTGAGGCGGTTTACGAAGCGCTTGAAATCGACCGCTCGGTCGCCAGCCGGACCAGCTTTGGCGGCACCGCACCGGCGCGGGTACGCGAAGCCGTAGAGGCCGCACGCCGGAGGTTTCTCGCATGAACAGCAAGATCGCGCGGGTGCTCGTCCTGCTGCTCGTCGCGGTCGCGCTCGCCGGGTGTGGCAAGAAGGGGTCGCCGCAGCCGCCGCCCGATCAGCCCAACACCTATCCCCGGACCTATCCGAGTGATTGATTTCTTTCCCTATCGCGATGGCGAGCTGTTTGCCGAGGCGGTGCCGGTGGCGCGGATTGCCGCGGCGGTCGGCACGCCGTTCTACCTCTATTCCGCCGCCTCGCTGAGCGCCCGCTATGGTGCCTTCGCCACGGCTTTCGCGCCGGCGCGCCCGCTGATCTGCTATGCCGTAAAGGCCAACGCCAACCTTGCCGTGCTGCGGGTGTTCGCCCGGCTCGGGGCCGGCGCCGACGTCGTCTCGGAAGGCGAATTGCGGCGCGCCCTCGCCGCCGGGATCCCGCCGGAGCGCATTATCTTCTCCGGCGTCGGCAAGACCCACGCCGAGCTCGAGGCCGCGCTGGCGGCCGGAATCCACCAGATCAACGTCGAGTCGATCCCCGAATTGCAGCGGCTCGGCGCGGTCGCTGCGGCGTGCGCCGCCACCGCCCGGATCGCGATCCGGGTCAATCCGGATGTCGACGCGCTGACCCACGCCAAGATCGCCACCGGCAAGAAGGAGAACAAATTCGGCATCGACCTTGACGATGCCGTCGACGCCTATCGCATCGCCAGCGACCTGCCCGGCATCGAGCCGGTGGGTCTGGCTATGCATATCGGCTCGCAGCTCGTCGATCTCGCGCCGTTCCGCCAGGCCTTCGGGCGTCTGGCCGAGGTGGTTCTCGAATTGCGCGGCGCCGGATTTGCCGTGGGCCGGCTCGACCTTGGCGGCGGCATCGGCATCCGCTATCACGGCGAGAGGCCGCCCGAGGTGGGCGCCTATGCCGCGCTGGTGCGCGAAACCTTCGGTGCGCTGGGGGTCGATCTTGCCTTCGAGCCCGGTCGAGTGCTGGTCGGCCCGGCGGGGTTGATGGTGGCGCGGGTCGTCTATGTCAAAGAGGGTGTGAGCCGGCGCTTCATCATTCTCGATGCGGCGATGAATGATTTGATCCGGCCGGCGCTCTACGATGCTTGGCACGATATCGTTCCGGTGCGCCTGCCGGCACCCGGAGCGGTGCTGAGCCCGGCAGATGTCGTCGGCCCGGTGTGCGAGACCGGCGACACCTTCGCCACCGAGCGCGAGCTGCCGCCGCTTTGCGAAGACGATCTGGTGGCGCTGACCAATGCCGGGGCGTACGGGGCGGTCATGAGCTCGACCTATAACAGCCGCCTCTTGGTGCCCGAAGTGCTCGCCTCAGGCAGCCGATTTGCGATCGTGCGGGCCCGGCCAAGCTATGAGGCGATGCTCGGGTTGGACGCCATTCCCGATTGGCTCGCCGATCCCCCAGGCGGGCTCGCCGGGGAGCCCGTGCGCAGCCGAGGTGTTGCGTGACCGAGCGGGAAGCGGCCGGTTCACCGCTGGGGCCAAGCCGCCGTCGGCTCGCCGCGTTGTCGCGGCTGGCGCGCACCGCCCTCCTGTGGGAACGGATATGGCCGGCGGCCTGGCCGGTCCTGTGCGTCCTCGGCATCCTTGCCGTCCTCGCATTGTTCGATGTGCTGCCGCGGCTGCCGGGTTGGGCGCATGCCGGTGCGCTCGCACTCTTCGCGGTTGCCCTCGCCGGCGCGGTGGCGTGGGGAGCGCGCACCGCCAGGATCGACGCGTGGCCCGATCCGGTCATGGCGCGGCGCCGCATCGAAGCGGCGAGCGGATTGCCGCACCGCCCGCTCGAGGCGCTCGCCGACCGCGCGAGCACGCCGCTCGACGTTCCGGGGGCCGCGTTGTGGGCGGCGCATCAGCGCCGGATGGCGGCGGCGGTTCGCCGATTGCGGGTCGGCTGGCCCGCGTCAGGCCTGGCGCGGCGCGACCCTTGGGGGGTGCGCTCGGTGCTCGCGATCCTGTTGCTCCTCGGCGCGATCGACGCCGGTCCCGATTGGCGGGACCGGGTGACCCGCGCTTTTACACCGGCGTTCGACGGTGGGGCGTCGGGAATCGCGGCGAGCTTCGATTTGTGGCTGACCCCGCCCGAGTATACCGGGCTCGTGCCGCAATTCCTGCGCGCCGGCGACCGCGAGAGCGTGCAGGTCGCCGCCGGCAGCACGCTCCTCGCCCAAGTACATGGCGGCAGTACCCTGCCGCGCCTGGAGATCGACGGGAAAAGGCACGATTTCGCCGCGATCGACAAGGCGAATTTCCGATTTGAAACCACCCTGGCTAGCGGCAAGCTGCTCACCCTGAGGCAGGGCGGGACGGTGCTCGGAAGCTGGCCGATCACCATCATTCCCGACAAGCCGCCGACAATTGCCTTTGCCCAGCCGCCCACGGCGACGCCGCGCGCCGCACTGCGCCTCGATTATCGAGCGAGCGACGATTACGGGGTGGAGAGCGTGAAAGCGGTGATCCGCCGCAAGGGCTCCGGCCCGAGCGACGCCCAGGGAGGGGCACCCGAGGATAAAATCGAGCTCGAGCTGCCGCTGCCAGGGCTGCACCTCAAGGAAGCTGCGGCGACGAGCTATCACGATCTGTCGCCGCATCCCTGGGCCGGCCTGCCGGTCGAGATCCGGCTCGTCGCGACCGATGCGCTCGGCCAGACCGGCGACAGCGAGACGGTGCACACCGTCCTGCCGGAACGGATCTTTCGCCATCCGGTGGCGCGCGCGATCATCGACCAGCGCAAGGAGCTGGCGAAGGACCCGGGTTCGGCTGAAGCGGTCGCCGAGATCCTCGGCGATTTGAACAAACGACCGGTACTCTACGGCGGCGACACCGTGGTATATCTCGCGCTCAGGCTGGCCGGACAGCAGCTGCGCCACGACGCCGGCAAGGCTTCGATCGCCGCGATCGAGCAGCTGTTATGGGACACCGCGCTGCGCATCGAAGACGGCCATACCTCGCTCGCCGAGCGCGATCTGCGCCGGTTGCAGCAGGCGCTGCAGGATGCCCTCGCCAAGGGCGCCCCCGACGCCGAGATCGAGCAGCTGATGCAACAGCTGCGCGAGGCGCTCGATCGCTATTTACAAGCGCTGGCCAAGGAGCTGCAGCAACAGCCCAACGCGGCGGCCCAGCCGATGGACCCATCGAAGGTGATCACCCCGCGCGATCTACAACGAATGCTCGACCGTGCCCGCGAGCTGGCGCGCAGCGGCGCGCGCGACGAAGCTCGCGAGCTGTTGTCGCAGCTGCAAGGCATGCTCGAAAACCTGCGCGCCGCGCGGCCGGGCCAGATGCAGCAAAAGGGCGCCAACCAGGCGCAGCAGTTGATGCGCGGCCTGCAGGAATTGATGCAGCGCCAGCAGCAACTGCTGGACCGCAGCTTCCGCGCCCAGCGCCAGCAAAGCCGGCAGAACCGCAATGGGCAATTGGGCCAGCAGCCAGGGCCGCAACCGGGGCAGCAGCAAGGTGCCGACCAGGCCGACAACGGACAACCCGGCGAGATGGCTGACGCCGCCGGCCAGCAGGAGGGATTGCGCCGCATGCTGGGCGAGATCATGCAGCAGATGGGCGAGGGGGTGGGCGATATCCCCGCGCCGTTCGGCCGGGCCGAACGGGCGATGCGCGATGCCACCGGCGCCCTGCAGAACGGCCGGCCGAGCGAGGCGATCGGGCCGCAAACCGAGGCGCTCGACCAGCTGCAGCAGGCGGCCCGCGATTTTGCTCAGCAGCTCCGGCGGCAGCTTGGCGACATGTTCGGCGTCCCCAACGGCGGCGAACTCGGCGCGACCGACGGCAACCCGCGCGACCGCCAGCGATCCGACCCGTTCGGGCGACCGACGTCAAACAATGGCACCATCGATCAGGGCGACGTCAAAATCCCCGACGCGAGCCTCTTGCAGAAATCGCGGCAGATCCTCGATGAATTGCGCCGTCGTGCCGGCGAGCGTTCCCGACCGCAGATCGAACTCGATTATATCGACCGCCTGCTGAAGCGGTTTT
Organism: Allostellaceae bacterium; assembly: GCA_035946655.1. Classification (GTDB taxonomy): domain Bacteria; phylum Pseudomonadota; class Alphaproteobacteria; order ATCC43930; family CGMCC-115725; genus DATARH01. Next base: position 9,917 of record DASYZD010000122.1, read on the forward strand.
GAGCGGGATCCTCAGCTGCGTCGGCTCGCATCGAGTCGGTGCCAGTCGGTCGATCAGTCGCAGGAGCAAACTCCAACCGCCCGGCGATACCGCCTTGACTCGGCGACTCGTCGTCGGCAGGGTCGCGGCGCTCTCGACAACAGGGACAACGGGAGGATGGCGCGCATGCACGACCCAGGCGTGTTGCCGACTGCGGCGAGGGGCCGTGGCTAGCGCCGAGCATGTAGCGGCCAGTGGGCCGCTCGGTGGGGCCGCCGTGCGCGCGCCTTTGCTTGAGATCCGCGACATCGCACTGCGCTTCGGCGGCATCATCGCGCTCGACGGGGTCTCCTTTGCCCTCCAGGAGGGCGAGATTTTGGGACTGATCGGCCCGAACGGCGCCGGCAAGACGACGCTGTTCAACTGCGTCAGCCGGCTCTATACGCCCAATCGCGGCGACATCCTGTTCGAAGGCCGCTCGATGCTGACGCGGCCGCCGCACCAGATCGCCGAGCTCGGCATCGGGCGGACCTTCCAGAATCTCGCGCTGTTCGCGCCGCAATCGGTGCTCGACAATGCCCGCATCGGCGCCCATGCCCATAGCCGCAGCAATTTTCTCAGCGATACGTTGCGCCTGCCGAGCGTTCGTCGGCACGACGCGGCACTCAGCGAGACCGCGTGGTCGCTGCTCCACATGCTCGATCTCGAAGAGGTCGCGCTGCGCCCCGCCGGCGGGCTGCCGCTCGGCACGCGCAAGCGGGTCGAACTGGCCCGGGCGCTCGCCGGAAAGCCGAAGCTGCTGATGCTCGACGAGCCGGCGGGCGGGCTCAATCACCGGGAGGTGGGCGAACTCGGCGCCCTCATTCGCCGGGTCCGCGACGAGCGCCAAGTCACCGTGCTGCTCGTCGAGCATCACATGAACCTGGTGATGTCGGTGTCCGACAAGGTCGTCGCGCTCGATTTCGGGCGCAAGATTGCCGAGGGTACGCCGGCCGAGGTACAGCAGGACGAGGCGGTGATCCGCGCCTATCTGGGCACCGGGCCAAAGACGGTTTCGGAGCGGACCGCCGGCGGAACTGAACGGGAAGCCGCCCGATGATGCTCGAGGTCGCCAATCTCGACGCGTTCTATGGCGAAATCCAAGCGCTGTTCGGGATCGCTTTCGCCCTCGACGAGGGGCGGGTGTGCACCCTGCTGGGGGCCAACGGCGCCGGCAAGACGACGGTGCTGCGGGCGCTCTGCGGCATGGTGCGCGCCGGTGGCGACATCCGCTTCGCCGGCGAGCGCATCACCGGCTGGGCGACCGAGGATATCGTGCGCCTCGGCATCGCCCACGTGCCTGAGGGCCGCGGCACGTTTCTGCGCGTCACGGTCGAAGAGAACCTGCAGCTCGGCGCGATGATCCGCCGCGACCGGGCCGGCATCGCCGCGGATATCGAGCAGGTGTACACGCATTTTCCGCGCCTCAAGGAACGGCGCGGACAGCAGGCCGGGACGCTGTCGGGCGGCGAGCAGCAGATGCTGGCGGTCGGCCGCGGGCTGATGCTGCGGCCCCGCCTGATGCTGCTCGACGAGCCTTCCTTCGGGCTCGCCCCGCTCATCATCGAGGAACTGTTCGGGATTCTGCGCCAGGTCAACCGCGAGATGGGGGTAGCGATGCTGATCGTCGAGCAGAACGCGACCCTGGCGCTCGACTTGGCCGAGCACGCCTATCTGTTGGAAACCGGACACGTCGTGATGGACGCTCCCGCCACGGTGATCGGCGCCGACGAGTCGATCCGCCGCTCCTATCTCGGGTACTGAGCCATGGAATTACTGCTGCAGCAGGTGATGGCGGGGCTGGCGAACGGAGCGATCTATGCCGCCATGGCGCTGTCGGTGGTGATGATCTTTTTGGCGATCGACCACCTCAATTTCGCGCAGGGCGAGATGGCGACGTTTTCCGCTTATGTCGCCTGGCAGTTGATCGACTGGGGCATTCCCTATTGGGTGACCTTTGTGGTCGTGGCGATCCTGTCATTCCTGGGCGGGGTGGCAACCGAACGGATCCTGTTCAAGCCGCTGCATAAAGCGACCATATTCAGCCAGCTCGTTGCCTTCATCGCGCTTTTCAGCATCCTGAACAGTGCTGACGGCTATATCTGGGATTACACGATCAAGACGTTCCCGACCCCGTTCGGCACCCGCCCCCTGTTCGGCAGCGACCTGATCGACGCCCATGAAGCCGGGATGATCGGCGTCACCGCGGTGCTGCTGGGGTTCCTTTATCTGTTCTTCCGCGGCACACGGCTTGGGCTGGCGATGCGCGCCGCCGCCCACAACCCGGAATCGGCCCGCCTCGTCGGCATTCGCGTCGGCTGGATGACGGCGCTCGGTTGGGGCATCGCGGCGGCAATCGGCGGGATCGCCGGCATGCTGATCGCGCCGGTGGTGTTTCTCGACCCGAACATGATGTTCGGCGTGTTGTTGTACGGTTTTGCCGGCGCGGTGATGGGTGGGCTGACCAGCCCGGGCGGCGCCGTGCTCGGTGGGTTCGCGGTCGGCGTCATCGAAAATCTGGCGGGCACCTACATTCCCTACGTCGGCCGGGACCTGAAGCTGACGATCGCTCTATTGGTGATCGTCGCGGTGCTGATGATCCGGCCTGCCGGTATCTTCGGCCGCAGCGCAGTGAGCCGGGTATGACAGCGCCGCAGCAGGATACTGCGGTGTTCACCGCCGCCGTCCCGGCGCCCGCCACCCGCCCGGCGACCGGCGTGGCGCCCCGCCATTGGGTGTTCGTCGGCGTTCTGTTGGTCGCGGTGGTGCTGCCCTTCATCTTCCAGGGCTTTGTCGTCTTTCAGCTGACCCAGGTGATGATCTACGGGCTGGCGATCCTCGGCCTCAATTTGCTGACCGGCTTCAACGGCCAGTTCTCGGTGGGACACGGCGCCTTCTACGGCCTGGGTGCCTATGTGACGGCGATCCTGATGCAGCGCTACGGCCTCCCCTACTATTGGACGCTGCCGTGCTCCGCCGCGGTGTGCTTTATCGTGGGGTTTCTGTTCGGGCTGCCGGCGTTGCGCCTGCAGGGACTTTATCTCGCGCTCGTCACCTTTGCGGCGGCAGTCGCGCTGCCGCAGCTCCTCAAATTTCACGGGTTCGAAGGATGGACCGGCGGGGTGCAGGGCATCGTCGTCGATCAGCCGGATGCTCCCGCCTTCCTGCATATCGACGCCGACCAATGGCTCTATTACTTCACCCTGGCGGTTGTGCTGTTGATGTTCGCCGGCGCCGCCAATTTGGTGAAGAGCCGCACCGGCCGCGCCATGATGGCGATCCGCGACCACGAGATCGCCGCCTCCGCGATGGGCATCAACGCGCCACTTTACAAGACGCTGACCTTTGGCGTCAGCGCGCTCTACACCGGCGTCGCCGGCTCCTTGGGGGCGCTTGCGGTGCAATTCGTCGCCCCGGACAGCTTCAGCCTGTTCCTCTCGATCAATTTCCTCGTCGGTCTGATCCTCGGCGGCATCGGTTCGCTGCCGGGCTGTCTGTTTGGCGGCCTGTTCGTGCTTTACGTGCCGAACATCGCGGCGGAAGTGTCGCGGGGGTTGGCCGGCGCCATCTATGGCGTGATCATGCTGCTGGTCATTTTTGTCATGCCATCGGGCGCCGCGGGGTTTACGCGGCTTGCCGTCGCGTATTGGTCGCGATTGCGCCATCGTTAACCACCGGCCTGCGGGCTGGGCTCTGAGGGGAGGTCACCATGAAGCGTCTGACTCGTCGCACGGTTCTCGCCGCCGCGCCGGCCGCGTTGGCCTTTGGCGGATCAATTTGGGCCGCGCGATCGGCTCGCGCCGCCAAGCAATACGGCCCGGGCGTCACCGACACCGAGATCAAGATCGGCAATTGCGCCCCTTATAGCGGCCCTGCCTCGAGCTACAGCACGATTTGGAAATGCGAGGCGAAGTACTACGAAATGGTCAATGCCGAGGGCGGCATAAACGGCCGCAAGATCAACTTCATCTCCTACGACGATGCCTACACGCCACCGAAAAGCGTCGAGATGACGCGCAAGCTGGTGGAGCAGGACCAGGTGTTCGTAATCGCCAACAGCGCCGGCACCCCGACCAACACTGCGGTATGGAAATACCTGAACGACCACAAGGTTCCCCAGCTCCTGGTCGGCACCGGGGCCACCAAGTGGGACGATCCGAAGGGACATCCCTGGACCATCGGCTTCCA
>DASYZD010000123.1:0-2655 GCA_035946655.1 Allostellaceae bacterium
GGTGGCGATGGCGGTCGTCTTTCTCTGTTCCCCCGCCGCCGCCCTCGTCACCGGTTCGAGCCTGCTCGTCGATGGCGGCTGGACCGCCTGGTGAATATTTTCAGGAGGATCCGATGCCGCGCTACATCAAGACGGCCGCGCTGGCGGGCCAGAAGGAAGAGGCGGACGCCAAGGTCAAGGCGACGGTGGAAGCGATCCTCGCCGATGTCGCGAAACGCGGCGACGAGGCAGTGCGCGAACTCTCCGAGCGCTTCGACAAATGGTCGCCGCCGAGCTTCCGCCTGTCGGACGCCGAGATCCGCGCGCTCCTCGCCCGAGTGCCGGCGCAGACCATCGAGGACATAAAATTCGCGCAGGCGCAGATCCGCAATTTCGCGAAGATCCAGCGGGCGTCGATGCAGGATGTCGAGGTCGAGACGCTGCCGGGCGTCGTGCTCGGGCATCGCCACATCCCGGTCGAGAGCGTCGGCTGCTATGTGCCGGGCGGCCGCTACCCGATGGTCGCCTCGGCGCACATGTCGATCGTCACCGCGCGGGTGGCCGGGGTCGGCCGCATCACCGCCTGCACGCCGCCGAACCAAGGGGGCCCGCACCCCGAGACGATCGCCGCGATGCATCTGGGCGGCGCCGACGAGATCTACGTCTTGGGCGGCGTCCAGGCGGTGGCGGCGATGGGCCTCGGGACCGAGGCGATGCGCGCCGTCGACATGCTGGTCGGCCCCGGCAACGCCTATGTCGCGGAGGCGAAGCGCCAGCTCTATGGGCGCGTCGGCATCGATCTCTTCGCCGGCCCGACCGAGATCCTCGTCATCGCCGACGAGACGGCCGACGGCGAGATGTGCGCGACCGATCTGTTGGGCCAGGCCGAGCACGGGCCGACCTCGCCCGCGACCCTGCTGACCACCTCCGAGCGCCTCGCGCGCGACACGCTCGCCGAGATCGAGCGGCAGCTCCGGGTGCTGCCGACGGCCGATGTCGCCGGGGTCGCCTGGCGCGACTGGGGCGAAATCATCCTCTGCGCCGACGACGATGAGATGGTGCGGGAAGCGGACCGCATCGCCGCCGAGCATGTCGAGGTGCTGACACGCGAGCCGAAAGCCTGGCTCGGCCGCCTCAAGAATTACGGCGCCCTCTTTCTAGGCCCCGAGACCAACGTCGCCTACGGCGACAAGGTGATCGGCACCAACCACACGCTGCCGACCAAGGGCGCGGCCCGCTATACGGGCGGCCTCTGGGTCGGCAAGTTTTTGAAGACCTGCACCTGGCAGGAGGTGAGGACGCCGCAGGCGAGCGCCCTGGTCGGCGAATACTGCAGCCGGCTCTGCGCCATCGAGCGCTTCTGGGGCCACAAGGAGCAGGCCGATCTCAGGGTGCGCCGCTACGGCGGCAGGAACCGGTCGGAGTGACTGCCGCCGAGAACCATGGCCTGGCGCACTCGGCGGCTACGTTTCCGAAATATCACGGCCCAGGCGGTACTGCATTGTGAGGGCCGGATCGCTGCCCTCCGAACCCGGCCGGAAGCGCCCTAGCGCCCATCTCGCGACGGCCCATCTCCACACGAACCATGGCAGCAAACGTCGCATGCCGCATTCGCTGAAGCCGCAGTTCGCATAGAACCGGCGCGCGCCCCGATTTTGCGGGACCACGTTGAGTTGAAGCACATCGACACGGCCCCGGACATGCTTGATGACGGCGTCGACGAGGCCTCGACCTATGCCGCGTCGCCGGGCGTGCGACCGGACATACATTCCCCATAACGTTCCGGTGCGGGCGTCGCTGCACATGGATAATCCGGCAACGCCCACCAAGTCTGCTCCGCAAAAGGCGGCGAGGATGATGGCTTCTTCCAGACAGTCGGCGAACCACGCCAAAGGTCGCGCGTTTTCGGCGGCGAATGTGCTTGAGAAGGCGTCGGGATCGGTGGCCAGCGCTTCCAGTCGGATCCGCCGATATTGTTCGGCATCAGCCGGTCCCAATTGCCGGACGGTGAGATCGATCATGCGAGCATTGACTGAGCTTTCACCAATTTGGCGGCTTGACCGGCGGAACTCGTCAAATCACCGGCTCTCCCCCGCTATGCTCACGCGTTACGTAAATGAACGTTGCCAAAGTTCCGCTGCTATTTAAACCCCCGGCGCTGGATTGTGAATTCCCCTGCGCTGACCGCTGGAGCCATCCAGCCGCGCAAGGCCGCGCCTATAGGCGCAAGATCGCCTGCTGCGTCATCTCGCGATTGCCGCTGAGGACGCGCCCGGCCGCCGTCTCGGACACTGCAGACCCCTCCCGTCAATGGCCTTGGGCCGGATTGTAGCCCAACTCTTGCCGGAAGGCGGCGCGGGAGCGATCATGCCCGCCCTTGCGAAGAACGGGAGGTGCCAAATGCTGACGTTCATGTGCTTCCTTAACTGGACCGAGAAGGCGGCGATGGCGGCGAAGGACGCGCCGAAGCGCCATGCCGGGGCGAAGGCGCTCGCCGAAAAGCTGGGCGGCAAGCTCTCGAGCGGCTATGTGACGACGGGGCAATACGACGTCGTGCTGACGCTCGAAATGCCGGACGGCGACGGAGCGGTCCTTGAGCTGAATATAGCCGTCGGGATACAGCACGCCGAGATCGCCGGAATGGAACCAGCCGCCGGCGAAGGCCTCCTCGGTCGC
>DASYZD010000124.1:0-1657 GCA_035946655.1 Allostellaceae bacterium
TTGACCGGCGGGCGGCCCTGCTCGCCCAACGGATCGCCGCGTCCGCCGGCCCGGGCGAGCGTGCCTTGCTGCTGTTTCCGCCGGGGCTCGATTTCATCGTCGCGTTCTTTGCCTGCCTCTACGCCAAGGTCATTGCCGTGCCGCTGATGGTGCCGCGGCGAAACGCGGCGCGCGACGCCGCCGACAGCATCGTCGCGGACTGCCAGCCGCGCCTCGCGCTGACCGCGTCGAGCCTGCTGCACGGCCCGCGCAGCGACCTCCCGGAACGCCTGTCGCGCCACCAGCTCGAATGGATCGCGACCGATGCGGAAAGCGACATGGAAGTGGGAGGGCTGCCGGCGGTGGCACCGGCGCGCGCCGACATCGCGTTCCTGCAATACACCTCGGGCTCAACCTCCGCCCCCAAGGGGGTGATAGTGAGCCATGCCAACCTGCTCGAAAACCTCGAGATGATCCGCGTGGTCTGCAACAACACGCGGCGTTCCACCTATGTCAGCTGGGTACCGCTGCATCACGACATGGGGCTGATCTTCAACGTGTTGCAGGCGCTCTATATCGGGGCGCTGTGCGTGCTGATGAGCCCGGTCGGCTTTCTGCAACGGCCGCTCTCGTGGCTGCGGGCGATCCACACCTATCGCGCCGAGGTCGCCTCGGGGCCCAATTTCGCCTACGACCTTTGCGACAACCGCTACAGCGCCGAGGAGATGGCGGATATCGATCTGTCGTGCTGGCGGGTTGCCCTCAACGGGGCCGAGAACGTGCGCGCCGATACCATCGAGAGGTTTATCGCGACGTTTGCGCCGCACGGGTTCTCGGCGAGAGCGGTCTGGCCAGGATACGGCATGGCGGAGGCGACACTGCTGGTGTCCGCCGGCCCACCGGGCCGCGGCGCGCCAATCCGCTCGGTCAGCGCCGCCGGACTGCAGCAGCATCGCGCCGAGCGGCCGAGCGGCCCTACGGACGCGCAGCGTGTCGTCGGCTGCGGCAAGGCCCTGGTGGGCGAGCGCATCGCCATCGTCGATCCGAAAACCTGCGCTGCGCTCGCGCCGGCGCGGGTCGGCGAAATCTGGGTAAGCGGCCCGAACGTTGCCGGCGGCTATTGGCGAAACCCCGAGGCAAGCAGGGCCACTTTCGCGACACGCATCGCCGGCGGCGACGGCAGCGCCTGGCTGCGCACCGGCGATCTCGGTTTCCTCGACGAGACGGGCGAGCTCTTCGTCACCGGGCGGATCAAGGAGCTGATCATCGTCCGCGGGGTCAACCATTACCCGCAAGACATCGAATACACGGTGCAGGCGTGCCACCCGGCCTTGCGGCCCAACGCCGGCGCCGCCTTCGCCGCCACCGACGCAACCGGGGGCGAGCGGCTGATCGTGGTGCAGGAGATCGAGCGCACCCGGCGTAAGAATATCGATATTGACGACATCGTGGGCTCGATTCGCGAAGCGGTGGTGACCGAACACGAAATCAATCCTGCGGAGATCGTGCTGATCGCGCCGGGAACGCTGCCGAAAACCACCAGCGGCAAAATCCAGCGCGCGTTGACGGCGCGGCTGTGGCGCGAAGCGCATCTCAAGACCGTGCGGGGTGACGCGACCTAGATCAGCGCGACGCCGGCCTCACGCATGTCGTCCAGGGCGCGGGTCAGCGAACCATC
>DASYZD010000125.1:0-3041 GCA_035946655.1 Allostellaceae bacterium
AGCGCCAGGACGGTGATGACGCCGACCGCCAGGGTCCCCAGACCGCTAGACGAAACGCCGGCGCCCGGGGTTTTCGGGCGATCAAACTCGGCGGCCGGTGGGAGGGTGTTGGACATCGCGGAAATCTCGCGGTTAGCCTGACCGGGTGCGGCTAATTCTTCAGCATCTTGTCGAGCATGGCGCGCAATTCCGGGCTGCCGCCGATTGCCAACCCGGCGACGAGGGCCACGGTAAAACTGCGATAGGGGTGGGCGTGCGCCCGGTCGGTCAGTTGCCGCGCCGCCCGACTGCCGAGCCGGGCCGCAAGATCGTCGAGCGTGTCGGCGAGGCCGGGATCCGCCGAACCTTTATCGCCGTCCCTTCGCGGTGTTCGGCCGCATCCTGCGGCCATGCGGAACGCAAGGAGGACCAGCCCCGCCAGCGCAAGCCCCGTCAGGCCGACGACCAGCGCGCCAACAGCTGGCGGGGCCGCCAGCGATACCAGGTAGAGATACAAGGCCGCGCCGAGGAAAATCGCGGCCGTCGCCACCAGGATGATAGCGGCCAAGGCTGTCGCCATTGCGATCAGCGCCCGCGAGAGGATGCGCTCCACGCTTTCGCTAGGGCTATGCGGCCGGCGGCGGGCTAGCCGCGGCGCGCGGTGAGGAGACGGCCGAGGAAAAGGCCGGCGCCAAAGGCGGTAAACGCCGCGGCGATGGGTCTTTCCTCGATCTCCCGGCCCAAACTCCCGGCCTGGCGCTGGACTTCGCTCCAGATCTTTTCGGCTGAGGCGTAGGGTTCTCCGGTGCCAGCGACACCGTTGGGAGTCCCGGCGACGCCGTTCATTGCAATCCCGCTCATCGTGTCGTTGAGTTTGGCGAAATCGGCGCGGAGCTGCTGGATCTCGGCCTCCAGCGCGGCGATCTCGGCATTCGCTTTTTCAGCCATGGCGGTTCTCACTTGTTGCATCGTTCATCGACCTTTTCGCACTCGATACCGCCGGCAGGATCTTTGAAACCGCCGACAGCGTTGTGGATAGCGCCCTTCCCCGGTCGGTTCAGGTCCGCCTTTCCCCGATCGACAAACACAGCCGACACCGTTCTTACTCCTTCAGCGCGTCCTTGAGACCGCCGATGGCGTTCTGCACCTTGCCGGCGATCTTGTCGGCCTTGCCGTCAGACTCCAGCTTGGCGTCGCCGACCGCTTTGCCGACGGTCTCCTTGATCGAGCCCTTGATCTGCTTCGCCGCGCCGGCGATCCGATCCTTATCCATGACAATCTCCTTGGCCCATGCCGGTTGCGAGTGTCCCTGCAATCCGGCATGGGAGGGTTAACGAATGATGTGATCTGCGGTGTTAGCCGCGATGGTTGCCGCCGTGAACACCGCCACCGCCACCGCCACCGTGGCCACTGCCACCGGCATGAGCTCCGCCATTGGCGTGAGGCGCGCCGGCATGACCGCCACCGGTATGGGTGATGGAGTGAGTCGCGCCGGCGTGACTGCCACCGGTATGCGCTCCACCGGCATGCGTGCTGGCGAAACCTGCGTGGGCAGAGGTGCGCCCTCCCCTCATCACTGCGCCGCCGGTGCTGCCGACGCCGCTCGCGAGGCCGCTATGAGCGATGGCGCCGCCGGGATGCTGCCAGTTGCCGCCGCCCCAGGCGGCATGGCCGTAGGCGATCTGGCTATAGCCGCCGCCATTGATGAAGATGCCGCCGCCCATTCCCCAATTCATCCCGTACCAGCCCCAGAAGGCCGGCACGATCGGCCACGCCGGACCCCAGCCCCAGGCGACCCCGAACCCGATCGGGCTGATCCCGAAATAGACGGGCGAGAAGTAGACCGGGGGATAAGCCGCCCACGGCCAGGTGCCATAGACCACGGCCGGGTTGTAATAGGGCGCATAGACGGCGCGCGGGTTGGCCGACGCGATCACGATGTTGGACCCGTCGTTCCGGCACACGATCTTGTCGTTTGACTGGAGGTTGCCAGCCTGCTGCGCCTGGTGGCGCAGGAACTGGATCTGCGCCATGACGTCGCTCTGTTGATGGGTAAAGGCGACGCCCAGGGAATCGGTCCAGTCGAGGTTCTTGTTGAGCAGCTTGACGATCGCGGGGAACGCCACAACCGACTTGACGCTCGGGTCCCAATTCATCGGCTGCAGGGAGCTGACGAGCGCGTCGCCCTTGAGCGCAGCGTTGTGTGGATTTTCGAGCCAGCGCGCTGCATCGACGATTTGCAGCGGAAAGGTCGACGCCATCAGAATTTGCGACATCAGCTGATCGGGGTAGAGCGCGATCGGCGCCAGCATCTGATCGAGCTGCTGCTGGGTATAGGTAACCGATTTTGTGTCGACAGCCGATGGCGCGACCGTGCCCGGAGGCGTCGCTGCGACGTTCTCGGCGGCGGCGCCTGGAGGCGCGGCCGGGTTGTCCTGAGCGGCGGCGGGACCCGGCGACGCGGCCGGGGTGTCTTGCGCGGCAGCAGCGCCCGGCGGCGTGGCCGGAGCGTCTTGCGCGTAACCCGCGGCCGGCGCGAACAACATCAGCGCGACAACTGCCGTCATCGTCGTCAAGCGTAAACTCATGTTCCGGTCCTCCACCAGGGTAGGCTCCCGCATCGGGCAGGTCGATAAATTGCACTCACGAACGACAGGTCCGTTGCTCGCCGGTCCGCGGCATCCGATGACGCGGGGCGGGAAGAAAATGCCGCGCCATGACCGGGTAACGCTTGCACCCGGCGAGGGCGTTCCATCCGCAGGTGCCTATCTGCCGAAGCTGGCGAGGCAACTGGCATGCATCTGCGGATCGCCGATCGGGCCGCACTCCTTGCGTTCGCGAACCGCACGGAAATTGGGGTTCGAGTGCACCAGCGCCTCGTAGCGAGCGCTGTCGCGCACGTTCTCTTGACCTGAAAGAGCGCCGCGCGCATCGCCCGGGTCGGTCGGCGGCCTGTTAGTGATCACCTGGGCCCCGCTCGCGTTCATCTCGGCGTGCGCGGCCGGCGCGGCGGCGATCGCTGTCAGGCAAACCGCCGTAATGGCCAGACTGGAGAGAAGTCG
>DASYZD010000126.1:0-17739 GCA_035946655.1 Allostellaceae bacterium
CCAAAGTGACGATCACCCTCTACGAACCCCGGCGCCTCGAGATTCCAGCCGGGCTGCGTGGGCGGGCGCGCCGCCAGCGGGCCGGCCTCATGCTCTACGACATCATGTCGCAGATGATGGCCCGGCGCGGCAATCCGCCGAGCCTCTTCGGCGCCATGCTCGCCGCCCGCCGCGTGCACGGCGGTAAGCATCCGATCCTCGCCGATCCGACCGCGGGGCCGCTGCGCTACAACCGCCTCATCGCGGCGAGCCTCGTATTTGGCCGCATTCTGGCGCGCACGGCCAAAAAGGGCGAGGCGGTCGGGCTGATGATCCCGAACTCGATCGGTGCCGCCATTGCCTTTCTCGCGCTCCAGGCGGAGGGGCGGGTCCCGGCGATGCTCAACCACACCGCCGGGATCGACGCGTTGCTGTCGGCCTGCCGCACCGCGCCGCTGCGCACCGTCGTCACCTCGCGGCGGTTTGTCGAAGTGGCCAAGCTCGAGAACTTGGTCGCCCAGCTCGGCCAGGCCGTCGAGATCGTCTGGCTCGAGGATCTGCGCGGCCGGCTCGGTCCGATCGACAAGCTCTATGGCCTCCTCGCGCCGCGCATCGCGCGATGGCGCCACCGTCGGCTCGGCATCCTCCAGAGCGACCCGGCGGTGATCCTCTTCACCTCGGGCTCGGAAGGCGCGCCGAAGGGCGTCGTCTTGAGCCACGCCAACCTGTTGGCGAACTGCCGCCAGCTTGCCGCCCGGGTCGATTTCAGTCCGGCTGACCATCTCCTCAATGTCCTGCCGATGTTCCACAGCTTCGGACTGACCGCCGGCTTCCTGTTGCCGCTCCTGTCCGGGGTACGGATCTTTCTCTATCCCTCGCCGTTGCATTACCGGATCGTGCCCGAACTCGCTTACGGCATCGGCGCCACGCTCCTGTTCGGCACCGACACCTTTCTCGCCGGTTACGCGCGGGCCGCCAGCCCCTATGATTTCTACGCGCTGCGCTACGTGTTCGCCGGCGCCGAGGCGGTGCGCGACGAAACCCGACGGGTTTGGGTCGAGCGGTTCGGCAAGCGCCTCCTTGAAGGTTATGGCGTGACCGAGTGCTCGCCGGTCATCGCCGTCAACACGCCGATGCATTTCAAGGCGGGCACGGTCGGCCGCCTCCTGCCGCTGATCGAGCACCGCCTCGATCCCGTCCCCGGCATCGCCGAGGGCGGTCGATTGCTGCTGCGCGGCCCCAACGTGATGGCGGGGTATCTGCGCGCCGAACAGCCGGGCGTGCTCGCCCCGCCGGAGGAGGGCTGGCACGATACCGGCGACATCGTGCGGATTGACGAGGAAGGCTATGTCACGATTGCCGGCCGCGCCAAGCGGTTTGCCAAGCTCGCCGGCGAGATGGTCTCGCTCGGGGCTGCCGAGCGGATCGCCGTCGCGGCCTATCCGGACTTTCGCCATGCCGTCGTCGCGCTGCCCGATGCGCGCCGCGGCGAACGGCTCGTTCTGGTCAGCGAGGCGCCCGCGGTGACGCGCGACGCGCTGATCGAGGCGGCGCACCGCGAGGGCCTCCCCGAGATTGCGATCCCGCGCGATGTGCTGGCCGTCGCCCACCTGCCGCTGCTCGGCTCGGGCAAGACCAATTATCCGGCGGTCGAACGTCTCGCGGCCGCCGAACCTGGCAGTCGCGGCGAGCCGGCGGACGCCGTACCGGCGGGTCTCGTCGCCGAGTGACCGGGAGCGGGAATTTGGCCGGTCACGCGCTCTCGAACGCGGCGCGCCCCCGCGGCCGGCAGTTTATCGACCTGGCCCTGCGCGGCAGCAACACGCCGCGCAGCTATGGCGCCACGCTCCTGCGCATCATCCTCTATCCGCTGGCGGTCGCACTGCTGCTCGGGCTGGCCGCCCTGATCGCCACGATCGTCAGCCATCGCCCGCCGGGGTCGATCGACCCGATCGTCGGCGTCGTCGTACAATACGGTCTGATCGTCGTCGCCGGGTTCGCGGTCCTGCGCGGTGTCGAGCGCAGCCACCTGCGCCCCTGGCGCTCCGTGGTCGCGGCCGATTTGAGCCTGGATTGGCGGCGCCTGGCGATCGGCGGCGCGGTCCAGCTCGCGATCCTCGCCGGCGAACTCGCCCTCGTCCACGCGCTCTTCGGATGGCCCTGGCGGATGTCGCTTGCGGTCGGGCTGCCGCTGTTCGTGTTGGCGATGTGCCTCATTCCGCTGCAGTCCGCGAGCGAAGAGATCCTGTTTCGCGGCTACCTGACGCAGTCGCTGGGGCGGATTGTCCGCAGCCGCGTGCTGATCGCCGCGGCCGTGGCTCTGGTGTTCGGAGCCCTGCATTTGAATTCTCGCGGGTCCTTGACGGTGCCCTATTTCTTTGTGCTCTCGCTGGTCTTTTCGCTGGTCTCGCTGCGCGACGAGGGGCTGGAGCTGGCGATCGGCGGGCATGCCGGGATTAACATGTTCGCCTTCGGTGCCGCGAATCTGACCCTGGTCGGACCGGGCGTCGTCGGTGGTGGCGATGCGGCGATGCCGTTCAACGCGGCGGCAATCCTTGCCGTGGCGGTAAACGGCGCGATATTTTACGGCGGCACCCGGCTGTTGGTGCGCGTTTTCTGCAAGCCTCGATCGCCGATCTGACCCCGTCTGCGAGGCCCTCTGGCGTTGTTCGCACCCGCGAAATGGAGTATTTTTACCGGGTCATGATCCTCCCTCGAATCGCGGCTGCGCGCCCAGTAGCTCCGGTGGCGCCCGGCCGCGATTTTGGTTGCAGCCCAGCGCAGACCTAGAACCTTGGCCCTGACCTCTCCGCCTGCCGCGCCGTCGCCCCCATCGGGACCTGGCGGGCCCGACATCTCGTCGATCGGAATCGAAGAGGAGATGCGGCGCTCCTACCTGGATTACGCGATGAGCGTGATCGTCGCCCGCGCTTTGCCCGATGTCCGCGACGGGTTGAAGCCGGTGCACCGCCGCATCCTCTATTCGATGAAGGTCAACGGCAACGAGTGGAACCGCGGCTATCGGAAGTCGGCCCGCATCGTCGGCGACGTCATGGGCAAATACCACCCGCACGGCGATCTGGCGATCTATGACGCGATGGTGCGCCTCGCCCAGGATTTCTCGATGCGCCTGCCGCTCGTTGACGGGCAGGGCAATTTCGGCTCGATGGACGGCGATGCGCCGGCGGCCAACCGCTACACCGAAGCTCGGCTCGCCCGGGTCGCCGATTCGCTGCTCGACGATCTGGACAAGGACACCGTCGACTTCCAGCCCAATTACGACGAGACCGAGCGCGAGCCCAAGGTCCTGCCGGCCGGCTTCCCGCATCTCCTCGTCAACGGCGCCCAGGGGATCGCGGTCGGCATGGCGACCAACATCCCGCCGCACAATCTGGGCGAGGTGATCGACGCCTGCTGCGCCTATCTCGACAACCCGGCGATCACCGTCGAAGAGCTGATGGAACACGTGCCGGCGCCGGATTTCCCGACCGGCGGCATCATCATCGGCCGGGCCGGCACACGCGCTGCCTACATGCAGGGCCGCGGCGCGGTCGTGCTGCGGGCGAAGAGCCATGTCGAGGAGATCCGCAAGGAGCGCGACGCGATCGTCTTCACCGAGATGCCCTATCAGGTCAACAAGGCGAAGCTCCAGGAACGCATCGCCGAGTGCGTCCGCGACAAGCTCGTCGAGGGCATCTCCGACATGCGCGACGAATCCGATCGCGACGGGGTGCGCCTCGTCGTCGAATTGAAACGCGACGCCGACCCCGACATCGTCTTGAACCAGCTCTACCGCCATACCGCGCTGCAAACCAGCTTCGGCGTCAACATGCTGGCGCTCAATGGCGGGCGGCCGATGCTGATGAAGCTCGACGAGGTGATCGCCGCCTTTGTCGAGTTCCGCGAAGAGGTCATCACCCGGCGCACCACCTTTCTCCTCAACAAGGCCCGCCAGCGCGCGCACATCCTGGTCGGCCTCCTCGTGGCGGTCGCCAATATCGACGCGATCATCGCCCTCATTCGCGCCGCTCCCGATCCGGCGAGCGCGCGTGCCGGGCTGATCGGCCAGCGCTGGCCGGCGGCCGACATGGCGCCGGTATTGGCATTGCTCGGCGAGGAGGGTGGCGCGCTCGGCGCCGACGGGACCTATCAGCTCTCCGACGAGCAGGCCCGCGCGATCCTCGATCTGCGCCTCCAACGGCTGACCGGCCTCGAGCGCGAGAAAATTTCCGATGAAGTGCAGGAGCTGGTCGGCGAGATCGCCGGCCATCTCGAGATCCTGCGCTCGCGCACCCGGCTGATCGAGGTGCTGCGCGGCGAACTGCTGGCGATCCGCGCGCAATTCGCCAATCCGCGGCGCACCGCGATCGAGGATGTCGAGTTCGAAGCCGATATCGAGGCCTTGATCCAGCGCGAGGACATGGTCGTCACGGTCAGCCACTCCGGCTACATCAAGCGGGTGCCGCTATCGACCTACCGCGCCCAGCGCCGCGGCGGGCGCGGCCGCGCCGGGATGGCGATCCGCGAGGAAGATTTCCTCAGCCAGGTCTTCGTCGCCTCGACCTTGGCGCCGGTGTTGTTTTTCACGTCCTCCGGACGGGTCTACAAGCTCAAGGTCTACCGCCTGCCGCTTGGGACGCCGCAGGCGCGCGGCCGGCCGATGGTCAATCTGCTGCCGAACCTCGCCGAGGCCGAGACGATCTCGACCGTCATGCCGCTGCCCGAGGATGAGGAAGGCTGGGCCGAGCTGACCGTGATGTTCGCGACCGCCAACGGCTATGTCCGTCGCAATCAGCTTTCGGATTTCGGCGACGTCCGGGCCAACGGCAAGATCGCGATGAAATTCGAGGGCGAGGATTCCGACGACCGTCTGATCGCGGTCGCGACCTGCAGCGACGCCGAGGATGTGCTTCTC
The DNA here is from genome assembly GCA_035946655.1 of Allostellaceae bacterium. GTDB lineage: Bacteria > Pseudomonadota > Alphaproteobacteria > ATCC43930 > CGMCC-115725 > DATARH01. The sequence continues at coordinate 4,895 of DASYZD010000126.1, forward strand.
GCCACCCGCAACGGCAAGGCGATCCGCTTTCCGGTCGCCGACCTGCGGATATTTACCGGCCGCTCCTCGGTCGGTGTCCGCGGCATCCGCCTGTTGCGCGACGACAACGTCATCTCGATGTCGATCCTGCGCCACGAGGAGGTCGGCCCGGAAACCCGCAACGCCTATCTGAAGCTGGCCACCGAGCGGCGCCGCCAGAACGGCGAGGAGCTGGAGGTGAACGGCGCCCTTGAGACCCCCGAGCCCGACGAGACCGACGCCGACACCGGTGAGGCGGCGATCTCGGAGGAACAATTCCGCGATCTCGCCGAGCGCGAACAATTCGTGCTGAGCGTCACCGAGAAAGGCTTTGGGGTGCGCAGCTCCGCCTATGGGTATCGGATCACCGGTCGCGGCGGGCAGGGCATCAACAATATGGACCTGACGCGGCGGAGCGATGCCGTCGTCGCCATGTTCCCGCTCGGGCATAGCGACCAGATCATGCTGGTGACCGATGCCGGCATGGTGATCCGCTGCCCGGTCAACGATATCCGCATCGTGAGACGCGGCGGCGTCGGCGTGGTGATCTTCAAGCTCGGCGACGGCGAGCGCGTGGTCTCGGTGGCCCGGCTGCCGGAGGTCGCCGAAGAGAACGGCCCCGAGGACAACGGCGGCGATGGCGGGGAGTCGGCCGAGGACAGCGATCCGCCGAGCGAAGAGGGTGAGGGGACGACAAATGAATAAGCGCGTTGGCGTCTATCCCGGCACTTTCGACCCGATCACCAACGGCCACTACGATATCATCCGGCGCGCGCTGCACATCGTCGACCACCTGATCATCGGGGTCGCCCGCAACGACGCCAAGGGTCCGCTGTTCTCGACCGACGAGCGGGTCGAGATCCTCCGCGACGAGATGAACCACCTCGAAAATGGCGGTGGCGACAGGATCGAAGTGCGGGCGTTCGATACGCTCTTGATGCATTTCGCCGAGTCGGTGGGGGCCAGTGTCATCGTCCGCGGGCTGCGCGCGGTATCCGATTTCGAATACGAATTCCAGATGGCCGGAATGAATGCGCGGCTCAACCCGAAGATCGAGACCGTGTTCCTGATGGCCTCCGACCGCTACCAGTTCATCTCGTCGCGCTTCGTCAAGGAGATCGGCGCGCTCGGCGGCGACGTCACGCATTTTGTCAGCCCGCGGGTCGCCGCGCGTCTCCTCGACCGCTTCGCCGCCGCGCGCCGCAAGCGGTAAACCGGCGGACTACGATCCGGCGGTCGCCAGCCGCACCCGCGGCGACCACATCGACAGCACGTAAAACAGCAGCGCCACCACGAGCAAGTGCTGGAACCCCAGAAGCATCGATAACGATTCGGTCAACCCGCCCACGACCGATCCGGCGATATTGGAGCCAAGCGCAAGGTCCGGCTGCGGCGCGTCGCGGAAGGATCGCGCGAAGATGACGCCGGCGAAGAACATCGGGCCGAGCGCCAATAGGCACGGCGCGCCATAGCGCCACGCCACGCCGCCTGTAAGAAACACGTCGAGCGGGACCAGCGCTCCCGCCGCGAGAATGATGACTAGGCCGATATAGTGCCAGACGATGTTTATATTCGACATTTTGAGAACATAAATGTTAGCCAGCAAGATCAAGATCAATATTGTGAAAAACACTGCCGAGTTCACCACCCACGTACTGCCAAACAACAGCGCTATTTGCACGACCGCTTTGGTCTCGAGCAGCATGAAAGCGGCCCCAAGAAAGAACATGCGGCCGTTGAAGGCGACTCGGCCGGGGGGACGGAACAGGTAGACCATGCCGATACCCAAAACCCCGAGGAGCGCCATCGACCGCAAGGTGAAATCGGGGATCAGCCGGCCGCGCAGATAGAGAAAAGGCCAATCGTCGGTCGCAAACTGCACGTCCCCGCCATAATCCACCTCCGAAGGCGCGATCCGTTCGAGCTCGCGGGCCGCGTCCGGCGCCAGCGTCTCGGGGCGCACGGCAAAGCCGTCGATCGACAGATTCTTCGGGGGCATCGCATCGAGCCAGAAATCCCCGCGTTTGGCGAACGCGTCGGCGATTGCCCGATTGCAGCCGGCAATGATCACGGTGAAGCTATTGATCGGCATCGTCTTGATCGATTTCTCGTAGGGCAGGGTCAAGACGGTTGGACGACAGCCGAACGCGTCCTGCGCCATCGCCGCGATCCGCTCGACGATCCAGTCCTGTCGGAAAGAATTGTACATGACGAAGATGCCGCCGGGCTTCAGCACGCGGCGCACGTCGGCGAAAGCCTCACGGGTGAACAGGTAGCTTTCGAGGCGAATATTCGCGTAACCGCTGTGCAATATCAGCGAATCGACGAGGGCATAAACCACCAGATCGTATTTTTGGTCGGTCGTGCGCAGGAAATGCCGGCCATCGTCGAGATGCGCGACAACCCGGCTGTCCTGGTAGGGATGGTCGGGATGATACTGGCGGCCGATACGCTGGATCACCGGATCGATCTCGACGGCGTCGACCCGCTGTACACCAAACTTCAGCGCATGCGCGATGTCGTTCCCGGTTCCCGCCCCGATGATCAGCACGTTCTTGAAGGGCTGGCCGCCGCTATGCTGGTTCAGCAAATGAATCAACGAATACGGAGAACCGTTCGCGGCAAATGACATCATCGACTGGTGGGTGACCCCGTTCACGGAAACCTGATCGGCCTTGATATCGTGGTCGATCAAATAATAGGGAGACCAGTACCGGGCGCGCGGGCCACCATGGAGCCAATCGGCCGGCAGGCTGAGCGCAACCATCAGCGTGATCAGCGCCAACACCTTGGCCCGGTCGAGAGAGCCGGCCTCATACAGCAAATAGCCGACGCCCACAGCGGTGATCAGGAACCACACTTCCGCCGGCGCCTCGATGAACGCCAGTGCCGAAAACGCGACAATCCCCGCCAGGCTCCCGCCGATATTCAGCGTGTAGCCGAGGATGCGGTTCGGATAGGCGTCGAACGCACGGCCCATTACTTGCCCGAGGCCGACGAACATCAGGGCAATGAACACGAAAAATAAGGCGGCAATCACCTCGATCGGTACGACGAATTGGGCGATATCGGGGTTGCGGTATTCGGTCCCGAAAAACACTTCTTGCGGCGAGCGCTGGCCCCCGACATCGACAACCACACCGCTCCACAGGTGAAAGGCGGCATACATCGCCAGCGCGGCGAGGATCGCGCCAGCCGCGATAAACGGAAAATACCCGAGCCAATCGCGCTGCCTCCTCGCCGCCAGGCAGCCGCAGGACATCCCCAGGAACGAGGCCAGCAGAGCCACGTTGGTAAAAAATTGCAGGAACACGACATAGGCCGCAAACCAGCGAATGCAGGCAAGTTCAAGGAACAGGACAAGAAATCCGACGATGAAAAGAGTGCGCGCCTGCATCCGGATTTTTGGTAGATCCCGAGCGATTCCCTGGCCGGCCACGATTTCCGTCATCTACGGGGTCCCGCGCGCTGGTAATACAACCAGTGCTAGCAGCTTGGGTGCGGTAGTGGCAAGGCGCGCCGCTCGGCGGACGGTCGGGTTCCGGGCGCCCTTGCGGTAGAGCCGCGAATCTGAAATCACCGGTCCATTGCCGGTTGAGGAGCGGGGCCAATGGGCGTGGCGGTGAGCATCGCTACTTTTTTCATGACGCTGCTCGGGGGCCTCGTCGCGCTGCGCCTGCAGGATCGGCTGCATCTGGTCCTCGGGTTCAGCGCCGGCGCGGTGATCGGCGTCGCCTTCTTCGATCTGATACCGGAAGCCGTCACCCTGGTGACGCCGGCGCACACGGTCGACACGGTCCTCGCTGTGGTCGCGGCCGGCTTCCTCGTCTACATGATCCTCGACCGCACGATCGCACCGCATGGCCATAAAGGCCCACGCACCGAACGGCTCTGGCAGCGCGGCGGATTGGGCGCGGCAAGCCTGTCGGTGCACAGCTTCCTCGACGGTTTCGCGATCGGGCTCGCCTTCAACGTCTCCGCTTCGGTCGGCGCGATCGTCTCGGCCGCGGTCCTCGCCCACGACTTTTCCGATGGCGTCAACACGGTCGGGATCGTCCTCGGCCGGCAGGGTGGCAGCCGCTCGGCTTTAGGCTGGCTGGTGATCGACGCCGTGGCTCCGGTTGTCGGTGCCGCCTCGACCTTGCTGCTGCATTTTCCGCAAGAGGTGCTCGGGTTTTGTCTCGCGCTCTTCGCCGGATTTTTCGTCTACATCTCGGCCAGCGACCTGTTGCCCGAGAGCTACCACGACCACCCGACCGCGTGGACCACGGTGATGACGATCCTCGGCATCGCCACGGTCTACGTCGCGATCAGCCTTGCCGGCGGGTGAGGCTCCCCGCTCACAGTTCGATGAGGCGCCGGCCGAGCCCCTTGGCGACGGCTTCGGCGCGGCTGGCGGCGCCGAGCTTCCGGAACAGCGATTCGACGTGAAACTTGACCGTATGCTCGGAAATTCCCAAAACCCGCGCCACCGCCTTGTTGCTCGACCCGTTGCCGATGGCGGCCAGCACGTCGATCTCGCGCGGGGTCAGGAGCGGCGCCTCATCCTCGCCGCCCGTCTCGCTGCCGGTGTCGCCGATCATGTCGAACGAGGGCCGCGGCGCCTGCCCGGCGCGCACGGCGAGGCCGGCGGCAACCGCGTGCAGCGCCGCGGCGATTTGCGCCGGCGGGCTGTCAGGCGGCAGGAGGCCGGCCTGGCCGCGTTCGGCCCCACCCAGCGCCAGCACTGGCGCACTCCCCCGCGGCCCCACGTCGCCATCCGCAAGCACGACATCGGCGCCTGCCGACAATCCGGCAATCTCGAACCCGGCCGCTCTGACGATCGCCTCCAGACCCAGTCGGCGCACCGGGTCGGATGCGGCGACCGCGACCCGCGGCGCCGGACCGGCGTTGCCCGGTTCGGGAGGCGCGTTCACCCGGCCGGCCGCGCCGTCACGGTCGCGGTGAGCGTCAGCGTCGCGCCCGAGCGGAGGAGCCGAAGCGCGACCGCTTTGCCGATGCTGTCGGCGCCGAATTGTCGGGAGATCGCGCGGGGGTGGGAGGCCGGCAGCGCGTCGACGGCGATGAGGATGTCGCCGGCGAGGACGCCCGCCGCCGCGGCCGGCCCAGCGGGCGCGACCTGCATCACCATCAGCCCGCGCTCCTGAGCGAATTCGGTCTTGGCGAGTTCGGCCCGGGCGGCGTCGGGCAACGCCACCGGATGCAGCGCCACCCCAAGCCAGCCGCGCTCGATCCGGCCGTGGGCGAGCAGCGGGTCGAGCACGCGCTCGACGGTCGCCGCCGGGATCACGAGGGCGCGGCCGTGCGGCCCGGCCGTCGTCATGCCGAGGAGGCCGCCCGCAGCCCCGACCGCGGGGCCCCCCTCTTCGGCACGCGACAGTGTGAGGTCGAGCGCAATCCGCTGGTCGATGCGGCCGCCATTGAGGCTGTGCCAGGCCGGTCCGACGCCGCGGACGACGCCGAGGCGGACCATCGGGTCGCCGCCGCCGCCGGCGCTGAAGGCGAGGGCGATCTCGCCGAGGCGCGGCGCGGTCGCCGCCGGAAGGGCGGCCTCGACCGGCTGATCGAGCCGCAGCGCGACGAGGTTGGTCCCGCGGTCGCGGCCGGCCACCTGCGCCGCCACCCGCCGGCCACCGGCGAAGACGATCTCGGCCCGCTCGGCTTTCGGAAACACCTGCTCGGAGGCGACCACGACATCCTTGCGCCACAGCGTGCCGCTGCGCGGCCCTGAGCCGGCGGCGTGGATAGAGGCGACGAGGGCGCTGGCCGCGCTCGCGCGGGCGGCGAGCGCATCCGACAACCGGACGAGGGTATCTTCGGCGTGGGCGGGCATCTCACTTCTCCTTCGATAAGATGGGGACAGCATCGCCGTTGCCGAGGCCCCGCGCCATCGGCCGCTTGGGGAGGAGAGCCCCGGCCATTCGGCCGGGTTGCCGCCGCGGCTGCGGCCATCCAGATTTGGCTCCCGCCGGCTCGCCCCGAGGCTGCTTTCCCTTTCCCATGCCCCTCGATTCATTACGCGAAACCGCGCCCGGCCCTGTACCAGCGCAAACGGCGGTGCCCATCGAAATCCTCCGCGCCGGCCGCCTCGTAACCCAGACGATCACCCCGGACGCCGCCGCCTAGGACGCCACCGCGACACCCTCACCGGTCCGCGGGGCAGATGCCCGCCGCCACCCTCTCCCGCGATGCGGACGAGGGATATATGATTGGCGCCGCGAGTGGCGGCGGACGAGGGGCAGCATCATGGCGGACGATACGAGGCTTGAGCCGCAGGGCCGCTGGGAGGTTTTGACCCAGACCGGTCGCGGCACGCCGATGGGCGAACTCTTGCGCCGCTATTGGTGGCCGATCGCCGGCGCCAGCGAACTCGCCGAGCCGGGCACCAAGCCGGTGCGGCTGATGGGTGAGGATCTCGTCCTCTACAAGGATTTCGGCGGCCGCTACGGTCTCCTCGACCGGCATTGCCGGCATCGCCGCGCCGATCTGAGCTATGGCTATGTCGAAGCCTGCGGGCTGCGCTGCAATTACCATGGCTGGCTCTACGGCGCCGATGGCAGCTGCCTCGCGCAACCCTATGAAGACATGGCCCACCCCGAGGCGCACCTCAAGGACGAGATCCGCATCAAGGCCTACCCGGTCGAGGAGCGCGGCGGGCTGCTCTGGGCCTATCTCGGGCCGCAGCCCGCGCCGCTGGTTCCGGATTGGGAATTCTTTTCGTGGCCCAACGGGTTCCGCCAGATCGTCCTCGCCGAGATCCCGTGCAACTGGTTCCAGTGCCAGGAGAACTCGATCGACCCGGTGCATTTCGAGTGGACGCATTCCAATTGGAGCGTGCGCCTCTCCGGTGCCGTCGGCCCCTATTCGCCGACCCACGTCAAAGTTGATTTCAGCGAATTCGAATACGGCTTTCAGTATAAGCGCATCCGCACCGATACCAGCGCCGAGGACCGGCTGTGGACGGTGGGGCGCGTCTGCCTGTGGCCGTGCGGGCTGTTCACCGGCAACCATATCGAGTTCCGCGTGCCGGTCGATGACGAGAACACCTTGAGCGTCATGTGGCATTTCAGCCGGGTGCCGCGCGAGCGCGAGCCCTATGTGCAGAACGCCATCCCAACCTGGCAGGGGCCGATCGCCGACCCCGATACCGGGCGCTGGATCACCAGCCACGTGATGAACCAGGATTTTGTGACCTGGGTCGGCCAGGGCCGCATCGCCGACCGCTCGCAGGAGTATTTGGCGCCGAGCGACCGCGGCATCGTCATGATCCGCCGCCGCTTTCTCAACGATCTCGAGGCCATCAAAGAGGGCAGGGACCCCAAGGGGGTGATCCGCGACCCCGCCGTCAATCGCAGGATTGCGCTGCCGGTCGCCGAGCGCAAAAACTTCATCGAAGGCTTCGCCCGGGCCGATCTCATGCGCGACCCGTTCAGCCGCCGCAATCTGCAGGGCTACATCTTCCAGACCGGGCAGCCGGCCGAAGTGCGCGAGGCGTTCCTTGCGGCGATGGGCTTCAACGCCGCCGAGTTCGAGCCGGCGGATCAATCCTTCGACCCGCTGGCGCCGGCACCACGGCCGCGGTAGCGCGCCGCCTCACCCAATCGCGACCGCGCCGGCCGCGAGGAGGTCACGCACATGCGTGCAGCAGGATGCGAGACGCCTGGCGGCTCAGGAGCGGGTGAGCTTCCTCGGAAGGGTCGCACCAAATCCGTGGCGGCAGCGCCGCTGCCGGTGCTGGAGAAGCGTCCCGATCTCCAGGTGATCGAGGCCTTCCAGCCGGTGGAGTTGCCGTGCGAAGAAGACGTCATTGCCCTCCCCAGCCGGGTCGGACTTGCCGCTACCGCTGCGGCGGATGGTCGGAGATGCCGGCGTCGCGCTATTCCGCGAAAAAGGCTTCAATTTCGAATGAGGAGAAGCCCCCGCCATCGAAAGCGGTGGCTATGATCGAGCGTGCATGCGCCCGAGGTGCCGTGCCACCGCGGCCAGATCGGTCGGCTCGGCGGCGATCGCACGGGATTCTTCCAGTAGAGCGCCGACCGCGTCGCGCACCTGGGCTTCGGTGTGCTGCGCGGTGAGGAAAAAGCGCAGCCGGGCCGCGCGTTCGGGCACCGCCGGATAGAGGATCGGCTGGACATTGATGCCGCGGCGGAACAGTGCCTGCGACAGCCGTGCCGCGCCGATCGAGCTCCCGGTAATGATCGGCACGATGGCGGCGCCGACCGACCCTCCGACATCGAGTCCACCTTCGCGCGCGAGGCGCAGGAACAGCGCGGCCCGGTCGTTGAGTCGGCGCGTCCGCTCGGGCTCGCGCTCCAGGATTTTAACGGCGGCAAGCGCCGCCGCGGCGTTCGGTGGTGTCATGCCGACCGAGAAGACGAAACCCGGTGCCATCCGCTTCAAATAGTCGATCAAAGGCTTGCGGCCGGCGATATACCCGCCGCAGGAGACCAGGCTCTTGCTGAGGGTCCCCATCCAGATGTCGACATCTCCGGGGTCGATCCCGGCGTGGTCGGCCGAACCGAACCCGCGTGGCCCGAGCACCCCCAAAGCATGCGCCTCGTCGACCATCAGCCAGGCCCGGTGGCGCCGCGCAATCGCGACAAAGGCGGCCAGATCGGGCACGTCGCCATCCATGCTGTAATGCCCCTCGATGACGATGAGCGCATGGCCATGGCGCGGGCGCGCCTCGGTGAGCACCTTGTCGGCCGCCTCGGGATCGAGATGGCGAAACGGCACACGCCGCGCGCCCGACAGGATCCCGCCCTGGACGATGCTGTTGTGGATCAGCGCATCGTGGACGATCACGTCGCTGCGGCCCAGCAAATGGCCGATCACCGTGACATTGGTCGAGTGCCCGCCAACGAGAGCGATGCTGTCCTCGGTGCCGTGAATGCGCGCGAGCGCCTGTTCGAGTTCGCGATGGATCGGCCGCTCGCCGGAAACCGGCCGGCTGGCCGACACCGAGGTGCCATAGCGATCGATCGCCGCCTTTGCCGCGGCGGCGATGCGCGGGTCGCCATTGAGGCCGATATAGTTGTACGAGGCGAAATTGATGTAGGTCCGTTCGCCGATGACGGTCTCCGCGCCGGCGATCCCCTGATGGACGCGGAAGAACGGATCATCGATTCCCAGATAATCCGCCGCCTCCTCGATCATGCGGATTTCGCGGTACGATTCGAGGTCCGCGACGTCGAGCCGGGCGCCTTCGCTCGCCGGATCGCCAGAGGAAACCGCCCGCGACGGTGCCGGAGCCATCCGCAACGCGGCAGCGGACGACAATTTCTCGATCAGACGCGCCTTGGCCTGCGCTGACAATCCGAAGAGGTTGCGACTGGCGGCCACGCGATCACTCCGCCGCTGCCGAGTTCACCTCGGCCGGTTCAAACCGGTTTGCCGCATCCGCCACCGCGGTCATCTGCTCGACATCGGCCCCCTCGTAACGCTCCGCCAGGCTCAACACGTCGGTCGCATGCGGGCGCGCGGCATCGGCACTCGCCAGCCGTACGGCAATCGAGGCGACGCTCGTCCCTTCGGCGAGCGACATCAGCGGCAGATCGATGCGCAACCGGCTTTCGAGAGCGAGGCGCAGCTCGACCGCCATCAGCGAGTCCATTCCCATCTCGGACAGCGGCCGCAGCGGGTCGATCCCGGCGACCGGCAGCCGCAGAATGTTTGCCGCTTCTTCGGCGACCGTGGTCTTGAGCAGTGCCAGAGCCGCTTCGGGATCGAGCCCGGCGAGCTGCTCGAGCAGCGAATCATCGCCCGGCGAGGAGCCGTCGCCGCCGCGGATTTCCGTGAAGATCGGCGAGGCGAGGATCGGCAGGAACCTGCGCGCCTCGTTCCAGCTGGTCTCGGCAAAGACAGCCACCGGCAAACCGCTATCGGCGAGCGCGGGGAGCCCGGCCAGAGCCTGGCCCGACGCCATCGGCTTCGCGCCCAGTCGGCGGGCCAGCGCGTCGCGCGTTTCCGGCCGTTCGGCGAGATATCCGATATCCTCGATCGGCCCCCAGGCGATCGCTAGTGCCGGCTGACCGCGCGCCCGCCGCTGCCGCGCCATCGCCTCGAGCGCCGAATTGGCGGCGACGTAGGCCCCCTGTCCGGGTGCGCCGAGCAACGTCGTCGCCGAGGAAAACAAGAGGAACAGTTCGATCGGATCGTCGCGGGTCAGCCGATCGAGGGCGATCGCACCGCCGAGTTTTGGTTTGAGGACGCCGGCGATATCCGATCCGTCGATCTCGGTCACCAGCGCGTCGCCGAAAGCGGACGCCGCATGAACGACACCGCGCAACGGCGGCTGGACGCGGCGAATTTCGTCGAGCACCGTGGCAAGCGAACCCGGATCGGCGACATCGCCGGCATAAAGGCGAACCTCCGCGCCGAGCGCCCGCAATTCGTCCGCACGCTCGGCCGCTCCCGGCGTTGCGGCGCCCCGCCGGCCGAGCAGCGCGATCGACCCCGCACCATGCCGGGCGAGCCAGTCGGCCGCGGCAAAGCCGAACCCGGAGATGCCGCCGCTGACCAGATAGGTGCCGTCGCGGCGCAACGTCATTGCCGGCGCCTGACGCAGCCGCACGCCGGCATTTGACTGCGGCACGAGCACCAGCTTGCCGATATGGCCCGACGCCTGCATCAGGCGGAACGCTTCGGCGATCGCGCCGAACCCGAAAATGCGATGTGCGAGCGGCCGGATCGCACCCTCGCTCAACGCGGTGGCAACTTCGCTCAGCAGTGCTCGCGCGAGATCCGGCCGCTGGATCGGCAGCTGGTCGACATCGATTGCGAAATACGAAATGTTTTGCCGCAGCGGACGCAGGTGAATGCGCCGGTTGAGATAGAAATCGCGCTTGCCGAGTTCGAGGAAGCGACCGAACGGCTTCAAGACGCTAAGGCTCTGCTCCATCGCTTCGCCGCTCAATGAATTGAGCACGACGTCGACGCCGGCGCCGCCGCTGATCGCGCGCACCTGATCGGCAAAGCCCAGATCGCGCGAATCGAGCACGTGATCGGCGCCGGCCAGCCGCAGGAATGCCCGCTTGACTTCGGATCCGGCGGTTGCGATCACCACCGCGCCGCGGTGCTTGGCGTACTGGATCGCCGCCAGCCCGACGCCCCCGGCGGCGGCATGGATCAGGACCAGTTCGCCCGGCATCAATTTGGCCAATGTGCCGAGCGCATAGACCGCGGTGACAAACACCACCGGAATGGTCGCCGCCGCCGCGAAACTCGTGTCGTGCGGGATGCGGGTGACGGCATGGGCGGCGGTGGTGACCTGCGTGCTCAACGCGGCCGGAGCGAAGCCGGCCACCCGATCGCCAACCGCAAGCTCGGCGACGCCGGCGCCCACCGCGCGCACGACCCCGGCGCATTCCAGGCCGAATGTCGGCCCGGCAAAGCCGTCGGTCAGCGCCTCTTCGGGCAACAGACCCATCGCCCACATGACGTCGCGGAAGTTGAGCCCGGCGGCATGAACATCGATCGTGACCTCGCCCGGTCCGGCGGCGCGCGGTGCAGCAAGCTGCCAGCCCAAGGCGTCGAGCCCGCCCTGCTGCTCGGTCGTCAGCGCCACCGCATCTGCGGCAGCCGCCCAGCGCGGCGGCAGCCCGCGACGTGCCCGCACGAGATGGCGACCCGTATCGGTCCAGACGATCTCGGTTTCCGCTGTCGCCGCGAGGAGCTCGCTCAAGATCCGGGCGGCCCGCGCGGCCCAGTCCATGGTCGGGGCGAAATCGACAAGGCGCAGCGCGAGCCGTGGGATCTCGTTCATCAGAACGCGGCCGAAGCCCCACAGCGCGCCGCCGACGAGCCCGCCCTCCCCGCCATCGACCGATTGCTGTGCCCCGCAGGTTATCAGCCAAAGCGGGATGTGCCGCTGCGCCGCAGCGCCAGCGACCCGCGCCACCTCAGAGATCAGCCGCGCCGTTTGCGCGACCGCCTCCTCGCCGGCCTCGATGACCAAAATGACGACCTCGTTGCGGTTTTCGGCCGCCGGCTCGGTGTCGGCGACCTCACTCACGGCCGCCGCGGTAAATTCGATGGCGTCAATGACACTCACCCGGTGACCGGCTCGCGCCAATTGTTCGTGCAATACCCCGGTGCCGCCGCCGGCCGCGATGAGGCTGATCGAGCAAGATGTAGCGGGCTCTGCCGGCGCCGCGTCCGCCACCGCGCTGATCGACGGCGGCACCCGGCCCCACACGACCGCGCTCGGCCAGGGCCCGGTTGCCAACGCGGCCGTACCGAGGCCGGAAAATCCGTTGATCGCGAGCGCGCTGCGCCATTCCTCGCTCGAGCGCAGGGGCGAACCTTCAAGGCCGTCGCTGCCTCCTTGCCACCATCCGGCATAGCGACCGAACACCAGATCCCACAGCGGATTGGGTTCCGGATCGACGGTGAGGAAGAGGCCGCCCGGGGCGAGCAGACCGCGCAATCGCGCGAGGGACGCTGCGTCCAGCTGCAGTCGAGCGCAGGCGTGAACCGCCAGGATGACGTCAAACCGGCTGTCCTCAACATCGTCGATCGCCTCGCGCGGCGACCAGCATCCGGCGCTGGCGCCGGCGACAGCGGACACGATAAAGCCGAGCCGGGACGCCACCTCCGGGTCGGGGCTTGTCGCCCGGTAAGCGAAAGCTACGTCCGATTGCGCCAGACGATCGAGAACCCGCCGGGTGGCGCCGCCATCGGCGCCGATTTCGAGCACCCGTAACCGCCTTCCTCGCGGCCAGCGCGCCGCGATCTCGCCGAGCGCGGCGCCCACCAGATCGATCCCGGCAGCGCTGACCGGTGATGCATGCAGCAGATGTTCGAGCATCGGCACCGGTGACGCGTCG
>DASYZD010000127.1:0-4107 GCA_035946655.1 Allostellaceae bacterium
TTTTCAACAAACCGGGCGTCTATACCGTGCGCTGCCTCGAACTGTGCGGGGTAGCGCACGCTTTCATGTCCAACAGGCTAACCGTGACCCCGTAGGAGGGACACCGTGACGGCAGCAGCGCAGATTCAGCCCGAGCGGCGCGATGAGGCCGATCGCGCAGCCCTTGCCTATCTGGTTGTCGGCTTCGCGATGCTCCTGGTGATGGGAATTTTCGGCCTCGTGATGCGCCTCGACCAAGCCGGGCTCTGGGTCATCGCTCCGGATCGGTTCTACGCGGTTATGACATTGCATGGCATCGGCATGGTGGCAGCGAGTCTGCTCGCGGCGATGGGCGGCATGATCGGGGTTCTCGGCGGCACGGTGCGTCTCGACGCGCGCATGCTGTGGACCGCCCTCGTCCTGTCTCTGATCGGCTCCGGGTTCGTCGTATTTGCGACGCTGGTCGGCGATTTCGGGGCGGGATGGACCGTGCTGTATCCTTTGCCGTTCGACTCGCAGGGAGCCTGGACCCGATGGGCCGCGCTGGCCGCCTTATTCGGTATTCTTCTGGTGGCCGTGGCCTTTCTGCTCTACTGCCTCGAGCTTCTGCGCGCGACGGTCGCGCATGCCGGAGGGCTGGGCCGGGCGCTGGCCCTCGATTATCTGTTCTCGTTCGGGCGCCGCGGCGCCGCTTCGGTGCCGTCGCCGGCGCAGCTCGTGGCGACGGTCGTGGCCATCGACGGCGTCGTCACCGTCCTTGCGGGAGCGGTTTATCTCGTTCCGCAATTTGCCATCGCCGCCGGCCTCATCTCGGGCGTCAACGCGCTGTTCGCGAAAAACTTCCTCTACCTGTTCGGCCACACCCTTGCCAATTTGACCATTTACCTCGCGGCTGCCCTGGTTTACGCGACCCTCCCGCACTACACCGGTCGGGAGTGGAAATCGACTTGGCCCGTGGTTTTAGGGCTCAACCTGGTGATCATCCTGGTGCTGTTGCCCTACCCCCACCACCTCTACCAGGACTTCGCACAGCCCATCTGGCTGCAGGTCGTCGGCCAGATCGGTTCCTACGGCGTCGCGGTGCCGGCGTTTCTCGTGACCATCATCGGCGGCATGGGCCAAATCTACCGCTCCGGCATGCGGTGGCAGGTTGCGACGATCCTGTTTGCGATCGGGCTCTGGGGCTGGACCGTGGGCGGGATCGGCGCGGTCATCGATGCGACCATCCCGGTCAACCAGATCATGCACAACACGCTTTGGGTTCCGGCGCACTTTCACACCTATTACCTGCTCGGCGCCTTGGCCTTCAGCACGGGGTACATGTACCACCTGATCGGCGCGCGGAGCGGCGGCGGCGAGACGACATTCAGCCGGGCGGCGGCGTGGCTCTATGGGCTCGGCGGCGCCGGTTTCGTACTGATGCTCTTCGTCTCCGGCGGCATGTCCGTACCCCGCCGCTTTGCCATGCATATCGCGGCATGGCAGTGGCCCGACAAAATCTCGGTCGCGTTCGTCGGGGTGTCGGCGATTGCCCTGGCGTGGCTCGGCGGTGAGTGTCTGATCCGGCTCAAGGCGGCGTGGGCCGGCCAAGCCACACCTCCTTGACGATGTCGGCGCCCTCGCCGCCGGCGGGGGACGGGTGAGAGGACCGATGGCGCGCCGTCGCTGGAAGCATCCCGCCATGCTGGTCTGCGGACTGGCCGTCCTTGCGGCGGCCTTTTCGCCGCCGCTCGATTCGCTGGCCGATCGTTTCTTCGCAGCCCACATGTTTCAGCATCTGTTGCTGATGTTTGCGGCGGCGCCTTTGCTCGTCGCGGCGAGGCCGTGGCAGCCCGAGGCCTATCCGCTGCCGCAGGCGTGGGCGGAGCGGCTCGCGGCCGTCCGGGACCGCTGCGCTCGGATTCTGCGCGGGGCTGCGTTCATGCTTCACCAGGGGGTCGCGCTGGTGATCTCGACCGCGGTGCTGTGGATCTGGCACATACCCGCCCTTTATGATCTGGCACTCGTCCACGAACCCGTACATGTCGCCGAACATCTGTCGTTCATCGCCGCCTTCGCACTGTTCTGGCGGCCCCTCTTCGCCGGCGACGGCCGCTCCGGTGGGCTGGCGAGCAATCTGTCGCGCGCGGTTTATCTCGTCGCGTCGGCGATGCAGGGCTCGCTGCTCGCGGCCCTCATCACTTTCTCCGATCGGGTCGTGTACCGAGCCTATCTGGCAATCCCCCACCCGCGCGCTCTGCCAGCCCTCGCCGACCAGCAGCTCGGCGGTGCGATCATGTGGTTCAGCGGCGCGCTGTGCTATGCCGTCGTCGCCGGACTGGTGATGCGTTCGCGGGAGTGAGCGAACCGAGGGCGATCGGACCTGGGGGCGCAGAACCAATCCGCTTGCGTCGGACCGTCGGCAGCGAACGGGGCCGGCCGCGATTCCCAGTTGCAGCCGGTAGCCGGCCGTATACATTTGCTGGCGGCGATCTCGATGGAGCAGCGTGTCGGGACCGCTTATAGGCATCGGTGTTTAACCGCAAAATAAACTTGATCTATGTCAAACGCCCAAGGCAACCTGCATGTTCCAATCTGCCGGCGGTAACCACAGGGGAGACGGCCATGTCGGGCGGCAAGACCGCCGGGAATGAGGCGGCGCGGGCAATCGGCATCGGCATCGGCATCGTTGTTGCCTCGGTGATGCTCGCCGCCGCCCTATATGCGCTGGCGCCGCAGCCGGCAGAGGCGCTGCCGAGCTACGCCCGCCAGACCGGCCAGCAATGCGCCGCCTGCCACAACGGCTTTCCCGAGCTGACGCCCTATGGCCGGCTCTTCAAGCTCAACGGCTACACCTTCACCGGCGGCACGCTCGATGTGCCGCCGATCGCGGCGATGGCGGTCGGCACCTTTACCCATACCCGCGCCGACCAGCCGGGCGGGGCGGCGCCCAATTTCGGCGCCAACGACAATTTCGCCTTTACCGGCAGCCTCTTTTACGGCGGCAAGATCGCCGACCACCTGGGCGCGTTCATCCAGGGCACCTATGATCAGGTCGGCAACCTTTTCCACTGGGACAACACCGACATCCGCTACGCCAATGTGGCGAGTCCGTTCGGGCGCGAGCTGGTGTACGGCGCCAGCCTCAACAACAACCCGACCATGGAGGATGTGTGGAACACGACGCCCGCCTGGGGCTACCCGTACATTTCCTCCGAGCTGGCGCCGACGCCCGCCGCCAAGACCTTGATCGAAGGCAGCCTCGCACAACAGGTCCTCGGGGTCACCCCGTACATCTACTGGAACCGGCTGATCTACGCCGATATCGGCGCCTATAAGACGCTCGGGCCGTGGAGCCTCTTCGCGCTCGGCATCGATCCCGGCGGGACGAGCGCCATCGACGGCGCGGCGCCCTCCTGGCGGCTCGCGGTCGAGCCGCAATGGGGCAACAACACCTGGGAGGTCGGCACCTTCGGCATGGCGGCGGCGCTCGTTCCGGCCCGCACGACCGGCGCCGGTGACGATCATATGACCGACGTCGGGATCGATACGCAATATCAATGGCTCGGCGCGCGCGACAGCTTCTCGGTGCAGGCGCGCTACATCCTCGAAAACCAGAATTTGTCGGCGAGCCAGGCGCTCGGCTTCAGCAGCAACTCGCTCAACCACCTGCGGACCTATCAGTTGAAGGGCAGCTACTGGTACCGGCAGGAGGTCGGCTTCACGGCCGCTTATTTCGGCATCAACGGGACCAGCGACGCGGCGCTCTACGGCGCCGTCTCGCCCAACAACAGCCCCAATTCGAACGGCTGGATCTTCGAACTCGACTACATGCCGTTCAATTACGGCGGCCCGTCCTTCTGGCCGTGGCTCAATACGAAGTTCGGGCTGCAATTCGTGCATTACAACAAGTTCGACGGGACGCACAGCGGCGCCTCGGCCAACGACACATTGTTCGCGTTTGCGTGGTTTGCGTTCTGATGTTGGGGGAAGGATGAACAAAGACGCCGCACCGCGAAGCGCCGTTCTTGGCGCTGTCGTGGGCACGCTGTTTGCTGCCCTCGGGGCAACAGCCGCCGAGGGGCAACCAGCCGCCCCCCGCCGCCCGCCGACGTCGCCGGGACGACCCACGTCTGTTCCTCCTGCCAC
>DASYZD010000128.1:0-8964 GCA_035946655.1 Allostellaceae bacterium
CCGCTGAACACCGCCCCGGTCGCAGTGGTCTTGGCCAGGTCGATCGTGTCGAACTCGCCAAACCCGGTCAGCGTCCCGGCCAGCACCGAACCCGGCTCCAGCACCAGCACATCGGCGCCGCCGCCAAACGCCACCGCCGTGGTCCCGCTGATCGTCCCGTAATTGGTCACCGTCTGGGCGCCGCTGCCGACCAATGCCACCCCGCCCGAGATCGTCCCGCTGTTCAGCAGGCTGCCGCCGATCAGGCGGACCCCGAAGCCGCTGGTCCCCCTGATCGTCCCGCTGTTGACGATCGTGCCGGCATAAACCCCAGTGGCACCGGTGATCGCGCCGGCATTGGTCACCGTCACGTCTCTGTCGCCGCCGTACGCCTGAGTGACGCCGCCCGCAATCGTCCCACCGGCGGTGTTGACCAGCACCGAGCCGACCGCTCCCAACCGAACGCCGCCGCCGGTGATCGCGCCCGAATTACCGACCGTCCCCGCGGCGCCGGCGACAAATACGCCGGTGATCGTCCCGGAATTGCTGACCGTGCCGCCGTTGCCGAGACGAACCCCGAAGTGGCCGCCCGCGATCGAACCATAGTTGCTGACCGTGCCGCTGCCGCTGTAAATCGCGACGCCGTATCCGGCGCCCGAGATCAGCCCGCCCGCCGACCCGCTCTGCCCGTTGACGACCGCGCCCCCCGCCGTCAGATCGACACCGTCGGCCGCCGACGACTTGACCGTCCCCTGGTTGAACAGGGTCCAGGGAAATCCCGCCGTGCCGACGATCGCGTCCCCGCTGGTCACCGACACCAAACCGCTCGATGTCACCGTGAACGGGTTCTGCGTCGCGTAATTGCTCAGATACACGGTAAAATAAATCGCGTCGGCCATGACGTTCCCTGTAGTCAACCTCTTTCGCGAATCAGCGAGGCTTTTATGCGCGCTTTATAGCCTGTTGTGTCCCGCAATACATGGTTAATAACGGGGTCGGCAAGAGCGCACCCCGCTGATCCGTGACGCATCTTTAGCCGGAGTTAGCGCTGGGTGGCCGTTCTCGCCGCCGCGGCGCCATACCCCGTGTCAAGCCGGTCATGACCATGACCCTGCGAGTCGACGGGTCGCCAGTGAAGTACGTAAGTGAAGTGGAGTGTTGCGGAAAGGAAGCGCACGATGCCCGAGACCCGGTCGCTAATGGCGTTCTGGCGGCCTGGCTGCGGACGGCGCATCCTCGGGTTATAGCGAGCGGCGCGCTGAGCGGCTAGCGCGGTGCCGGCAGCAGGGAATTGTGGTTGGCGCCGGTGTACGCGCCGGGAGGGCCGGTCGCGAGCAGCCTCTGGCCGGCAATCGCGGGCTCGCTGATCGCCCTAGCACCGGATCGATGATTGGGCGGATTGGCTGCGGTTGCCGCGGCGGCGGGCGGGCCGGCCGGAGCGAGGTCGGCGAACGTCGTCTGCCGCGCGCCGGCCGCTGTCGGCGGGTCGGTGACCAAGGTTCCGTTGTGATTGTCGGAAGCGAGCGTGAAGTTGGTCGTCTTATGGGATCCGAGCAGCGTCAGCTGAATGGTGTGGGTTCCGTCGGTGACGGTCAGCGTGCCGCTGGTGCCGCTTGCCGCCTCGGTGAAACGGCGTGTCGTACTCGAGCCGAAGGCAATGTTCCGCAGATCGATCCGGTCAGAGGCAGCGAAGCCTTTGAGCTTTCCGGTAAAACCGGTGGTGGTGTCGAGCTGCAAGGTGCCGCCGCTGAGGAAGCTGACGGTGCCGCTCGCGGTGCCGCTGCTCGTCACTTCCATGAGCCCGCCGTGGATCGTGCCGCCGCTCGCCTTGCCGCCGCTCGAGACGACGAGGCTCCCCCCGCTGTCGACGGTCGTGCCGCTCGCGGTCCCGTGGACGCTCTCGACCCCGCCGCTGAGCACGCTCGCGCGGGTGATGCCACCACGGAATACGGTCTGGCTGCCGCCGTGCTTCACCGTGACCCCGCCGGCCACCCCGCCCGACCCGACATCTTGTTTGCCGCCGCCGACAATTGTGGCGTTCGTCGCCGTGCCGTAGACGACCTCTTTGCCGCCGATCCTCACCCCGAAATCGTGGCCGCCCGCACTGACCGTCTCGCTGCCGCCGCTGTCGATGATCGTGGCGCTCGCCGTGCCGCCCGACAGCACTTTCTCGGTAAACTCGACCTGCAACGTGTTGCCGCTGATCGTCTGTCCGGCACTGACCACGATGGGGGCGACAATGATCCTGTCACCCGCCGCAAACCCGCTGATTGTCCCAAAAAACGCTTTCGGATCATCGATCACCGCAGTGCCGCCCACGGTGACGAAATCAAGCGTCTGACGGATAACCGAACCCGAGAAAGTGACCGTCCCGCCCCCGTCCAACTCGACAATCCCGCCGCTGGCCGCGCTCGCAGTCGTGAAAGCCAGCGAATCGCCCAATGCAGCCTTGAGCTTCCCGTCATTTATCAGGGTCTCGAATTTGACCTTGCCGGCCTCCATCCGCAGGGCCACCTGGGAATCAAGTTTAAGGGTCTGGAAATTGGTAAACTGGTCGGGCGCGACGCGAAAATAAGCTCCCGCATCAAATTCGAGGACGTTGTGGCCGCCGACGCCGCCATCGACGACGCCCTGGAAGGTCGCCCCCGGCGCGAGGACAAGTCGATTGTCGCCGCCGCCCAGTTTGACCGCAGTTCCGGCGGTGCCGGCGGTCGACATCACGGTTCCGCCGACAGTCAGCGTATAGCCGGCCGTGATGCCCGGCGCCGCACCGATGCCGATCGCACCGCTCACCGTGCCTAGCGCGGTTACCGCGCCGCTGCCGTCGCCCGTTCCGGTCAAACCGAGCTCGATGCCGTAAACCGCGCCTTCGACCAGCCCGTGATTGAAAAAGGTGCCGTAGCGGACCACGACCGCCGTCGCCGAAGGACCGGTCGCGATGATCGTGCCGGAATTGGTATTGGTGACATTACCACTGAAGAGGTAGATGCCGGTGCCGTTGGTACCGGAGATGACGGTGCCGGAATTGGTCACTGTGCCGAGGGTCACATCGACCCCGATGCCCTTGGTGGCGGTCGCCGTGATCGTGCCGAAGTTGACAACGGTGCCGGCGCCGCTTATCGAGACGCCGACGCCGTAGCCCTGGATCAGGCCGCTGCTCGAGCCGCTGGCGCCGTTCGCGACATAGCCGGTTGTCAACTTCACTGCGGTAGCATCGTTGATGGCCACAATCGTGCCGCTGTTGTCGATCGTGCCCAGCGCCCCTGCCGATATACCGATGAGGACGGCTGCTTCCCCGCCGCCACCGCCCCGGACCAGGCCGGAATTGTTCAAAATGCCGCTGCGGTATAGTGCGATCGCGTCGCCTCCGGTGCCGGTTATCATCACGGTTCCGGAATTGGTGATCGTCCCTTCCCCAACGCCGACAAAGATCCCGGTCCCAAAACCCTCGATCAGGCCGCTATTCCCGATGCCGCCGCTGCCAACCAGCTCGACCGCCGCGTTATTGAAGTTGTTCGACGTAATCTTACCGGCATTCACGACCGTGCCGCCGCCCGTCGCGATGAGCAAGACGCCGTCGTTGGCAGCGCTGATCGTGCCGGTCGAGGCGTTGGTGACGCTGCCGCCGGCAGGGAGATAGACGCCGTCGCCACGGGCGTTCTTGTAGCCGGCGACTGTCGTGTCGCCGGCGCCCTCGATTGTGCCGAAATTGACTACAGTGCTGGCGCTGCTGGCGATGGAGATTCCGGTATTCCCGATAATACTTGCCGTCGTATCGTTGATGACATGGCCGCCGGCGTGCAAATAGACGCCGGAGCTGGCCGCGCCGGTCGCCTTGACCATGCCGAAATTGACGATCGTGCCGGTGCTGCCGCCGATCGAAATCCCGGAATCATACCCTTGGATGAGGCCGCCGATTGCGCCGCTGATGCCGTTGGTGACGCTGCCGCCGAGCGTCAGCGAAATGCCCTCCCCGGGCGCCGTAACCGTGCCCTGGTTGGTGACGGTCCAGGCGCGGGTGGCGGGCCCGAGGATCCCGTAGAAGCTGGTCCCCGCGACCGCGCCGGTCGAGGTGATGGTCAGCGGCGAGGCGTAAGTCGGGTAGCTGTTGACCGACCCGAGCGTGACGGTCTGGGTGACCGTCTTGTTGCTGATCGTCGACACGCAGTCCCCCAGCTCCGCAGCAATCCCCATCGAACAGCCCCAGACGCTCAACGCAGCGGCTGTTGCAGGGGCGCATCCGCGATGGCTTTGCGGATTGTTGGGGGAGTGTGCGGTCGCCGGGCGAGTGCGTCAAGATCGCACCGCCGGTTGACGG
Organism: Allostellaceae bacterium; assembly: GCA_035946655.1. Lineage (GTDB taxonomy): Bacteria > Pseudomonadota > Alphaproteobacteria > ATCC43930 > CGMCC-115725 > DATARH01. Next base: position 4,298 of record DASYZD010000128.1, read on the forward strand.
GGCGGCGTCGGTGCGGCTAAGTGGGGGCCGCGAGAACGAGTTATAAAGGAAGCGCACCATGCCCGAGGCCGCACCACTGATGGCGTTCTGGCAGCCTGGCTGAACCAGCTGCCTGAGACTGAAAGAGTTTCTCTCGGTCCGTGGGATCGAGTTCCAATCGATCAATGTGCTTGAAGACGCGGCGGGGCGGGCCGAGCTGCAGCGGCTGGGCGCGCGCTCGGTGCCGGTGTTGTCGCGCGGCGACAACTTCGTCTTCGCGCAGAACATCGCCCAAGTCGTCGCCTTTCTGAAGCTCGACGAGAAGGCCGAACCGGTGTTGTCGCCGGCGCAGCTCATGGAGCGGATGCAGCGCTTCATCGACGCCGCTTTGCGGATCATTCCGCAGATGCCGGACGATCAGCTCGAAACCCAGACGCCGAACCGCCCGCGCAGCTACGCCAGACTTGCGCACCACATGTTCCGCATCCCCGATGCCTTTGTCGAAGCGGCCGGCGGCGCCTTCTTCAGCCACGGTCTTGCCGGCGAAGTGAGGCGGCCAGAGGAGCTGGCATCGACCGCGGCATTGGCCGATTACGGACGCCGGGTGCGCACCCGTGTCGCCCGCTGGTGGCAGGACACGACCGACAAATCGGCGCAGGCGACGGTCGAGACCTATTACGGCCCGCAAAAGCTGCACGAGGTCATGGAACGCTCGACCTGGCATATCGCTCAGCACACCCGGCAATGGGTGATGCTGCTCGGCATCCAGGGAATTGCTGCCGATCGACCGCTCACGGACGAAGATTTCGCCGATCTGCCGATGCCGAAACAGGTTTGGGACGACTGAGGCTGCGGCGTTCCGCTTTCTTGTCATTGCGAGCCGAGCGACGCAATGTCGGGCCGATTGCTCGCCTGTTAATCCGGATTGCTTCGCCGCTCCGCTCCTCGCAATGACCGCTATTCCAAACGGCTACGTCTCGATCTACCCGGTCGATCCGATGCCGGTGGCGATCGCGGCGTTGCGCGCCGGCACCGAGCCGGTGTGGGTCTTCGCCTACGGCTCGTTGATGTGGAACCCGGAGATCGCGTTCGCCGAGGCGCGGCCGGGCTTCCTCCACGGCTATCACCGCCGCTTCTGCCTCTATTCGCGCGACTATCGCGGCACCAGGGAGCGTCCGGGGCTGGTGCTCGGGCTCGACCGCGGCGGGTCGTGCCGTGGCATCGTCTATCGCCTGCCCCCCGATCGGGTCGGCGAGACGCTCGACCGCATCTGGGCGCGTGAGATGACCGGAGAGGTCTATCGCATGCGCCGGGTTGCCGTGCGCACGCCGGAGGGCGTGGTGAGCGCGCATGCCTGTGTTGTGCGCCGCGCCTCGTCCGACTATGCCGGCCGGCTGTCGCTCGACGCCGTGGCGCTGATGCTGGCGAGCGCAACCGGTGGGCGTGGGTCGGGCCGCGATTACCTTGCCAACACGGTGCGCCATCTCGAAGAGCTTGGCGTTCGCGATCGTGTGCTCCACCGGATCGCCGCGCGGGTCGCCCGCCTTTAAGCGCGGCGCCAAGCCTGGACGGGCCGTCGCCGCCTATGCCAAGGTCACGTCCCCGGAAGCGCAGCGACGAGCGGCAGAGATGGCGGCGGTCGAGCTCGATCATGTCGGTAAGCGCGAAGGCATCGGCGCGCCGATCCTGTCCGACGTTTCGCTGAGGCTGGAGGAAGGCGCCTTTTATTTCCTGACCGGGGCGAGCGGCGCCGGGAAAACCACGCTGCTGCGCCTCATCACTCTCGCCGAGCGGGCCTCGCACGGCACGCTCAAAGTGTTCGGAGCCGACGCAGCGGCGCTTGATCGTGATGCCCAAGCCGCGCTGCGGCGTCGGATCGGCATTGTCTTTCAGGGTCCCTGGCTGATCGACGAATTGAGCGTTCACGACAATGTCGCCCTGCCGCTGCGCATCGCCGGCGCTGCGGAGCGTGAGATTCGCGACAATGTCGACGAGCTCTTGGCTTGGGTCGGAATGGCCGGGCGGGCCGCTGCGCGCACCGCGACGCTATCGGGTGGCGAGCGCCAGCGGATCGCCATCGCTCGCGCCATCGTCCATCGGCCCGCGCTCTTGATCGCCGATGACCCGGCCGGCAGCGGCGGTGACGAGATCGCCGTTCTCTTGGTGCGCATCTTCGAGCGGATCAACCGGCTCGGCACGACGGTGCTGATCGCCACCGACGACGTTAGGTTTGCCCGCCGCTTCGAGCATCAGCGTTTCCACCTGGATCACGGTATGCTGTCGAATGCGGGCGCCGCGCTGGCGCAATGATCGCCGATTGGCTGACCGCCATGCGGCCTCGACTTTCGCTGGGGTGGGACCAGTCCGGACGTTTCATCCGGTGGGTTGTCGCGCTCCTCGTCTTCATCGCCGCGCTCGGCGGGGTGGGGCTGGTCGAACTGCACCATAGGCTGCGTGCTTGGGAGCATGAATTCGCCGCGGCGGCGGCGCTGCAGGTTCCCGCGGATGTCTCCAACGCCAGGCTCGCGACGGTCATGGCGCTGCTCCGGCAAACCCCGGGGATCCAATCGGTCCATTTGCTCGATCCGGCGGAAACCGCGCGGCTCCTCGAACCCTGGCTCGGACCGGCGGTGACACTCGACGAATTGCCGGTGCCGCGGCTGATCGATCTGCGCATCGATCCCGATGGCGCGACCGATATGGCGGCGCTGCGGCGGCAGCTCGCCACGGTGGCGCCGGACTCGCGGCTTGACGATCATCTTTCATGGCCGCAGGGGATGCATGCCGCCGCTCGCCGGCTCGAAAGCATCCTCGCGGCGTCGACCGCTGCGGCGTTGATGCTGATCGCGGTATCGGTGGCGTTCTCGGTCCGCGCCACTTTAGTGGCCGATCGATCGGTGGCGCAACTATTGCATCGGCTCGGCGCTGGCGATGGCGATATCGCTCGCTTGTTCGCGATCCGGGCATTGCGGGTCGGACTGGAGGGCGGTGTCATTGGCGCTATCGCCGCGGTTGTCGCGATCCTCGCTTTGAGTGGCGCCGGCTCTCTCGTGCGGCTGCCGGCACCGGGCGAGTATCACGGTGTCGCCGATTGGCGGATTTGGGCGGTCCTCGGCGGGGCGGCTGTTGCCGCTGGCCTCATCGCAATGGCGAGCGCATGGGCCGCCGTGCGGCGCCGGCTCGCTCGCATGTCGTGAGCGGCGGTGCACCGGCTGCCGCGTTTGCTTCGACGGCTCGGGTGGCTCCTGCTCGCAGCGTTCATTCTGTGGCTTGGCGGCCTGGCTTTTTTTGTCGCGAGCAGCATCTCGATCCCAGTCCACCGGTCGATCGGGACGGACGCGATCGTCGTCCTGACGGGAGGGCGGCTGCGGCTCGAAACCGGACTTGAGCTTTTCGCCGCCGGCACGGCGAAGAAGCTCTTCATTTCCGGTGTCAATCAGCGGGTCGACCGCGGCGAGTTGTTGCGTGCGCTCGGGCCCTTGGCGGAGCACGCGGCGTGCTGCATCGCGCTGGGTCACGAGGCGGACAACACCGTCGGCAACGCGCGCGAGACGGCGAACTGGATGCGCGGGGAGGGCTATCGGAGCCTGCGTCTGGTCACCAGCTGGTACCATATGCGGCGTGGTCTCCTGGAGTTCGGCCGGGCGATGCCGCGGGTCACGATCGTCGCGCACCCGGTATTCGCCCATCACCTCGACCCGGAGCGCTGGTGGAGCTGGCGCGGCGCTCCGCTCCTGATCGTCAGCGAATACCTCAAGTTTCTGGCGGCCTGGATGCGCCCGGCGTTGACTGCGATCTATCCGGGATCGCCCGCCACGGCGATGCTGCGATGAGCCGGTTGCGCGCGCTTGCCTTCAACATCGCCTTCTTCGCCCTGACGGCGCTGCTGGGCGTGGCGGGCCTGCCGGTATTGCTGATGCCGCGCCGCCGGGTCATGGATTTCGGCCGGTTCTGGGCGAGATGCGTCCTCGCGCTCCTGAAGGCAATCGTCGGGCTGGATGGCGAGATCCGCGGCCGGGAGCACCTGCCTAAGGGCCCCGCGATCGTCGCGCTGAAGCATCAATCGGCGTGGGACACGCTGATCCTGCCGATCGTGCTGGGCGACCCGGCGGCGGTGGTGAAACGCGAGCTCTTATGGGTCCCGTTCTACGGCTGGTACGCCGCGCGGGCCGGCTCGATCGCGATCGACCGCAAGGGCGGCGCCGGCGCGCTGCGCCGCATGGTGGCGGGGGCGCGGCAGGCTGTGGCGACGGGCCGCAGCGTCGTCATCTTTCCGCAAGGGACGCGCACCGCGCCGGGCCAGCACGTCGCCTATCAGCCCGGGGTCGCGGCGCTCTACCAGGCGCTCCGGTTGCCGGTGGTGCCGGCCGCGGTCAATTCCGGTCTTTATTGGGGACGCCGCAGCTTTGTGAAGCGCCCCGGGCGCATCATCCTCGCCTTTCTTGACCCGATCCCGCCGGGACTGCCGCGCGCCGAACTGATGCGCGAATTGGAGACCCGCATCGAAGCGGCCACCGCCGCGCTGGAGCGAGAGGCCGCAAACTCTCAGGGTGCTGGGGAGCCGGGCGACGGAAACCAATCCTCGTCGCCCGTCCCGCCGAGAATCTGGTCAAGGGAATAGGGGCACTGGCCCGGCACGCGCGCCATCAATCCCGGCAAATCGCGCTCGAAATAGCGCAGCAGCCGCA
>DASYZD010000129.1:0-19956 GCA_035946655.1 Allostellaceae bacterium
CCGCTCCGGGATCGGCATCGAGGCCAGGCCCTATGGGCGCGACGAGGCGGATGACCGGCCGGTCGGCGGGTCCGGCGGCGGTTTGCGCCGCCGCACCAAACCCCTGCGCGATCAGCACGCCGGCAAGCGCGATGCGCAAGGCCCTCGCGCGGCGCCGATTGCCCCACGTCTGCGTCATCCGGCCGAAGCGGCCCTTCCTCATATCCTCGATCTCCCGATAAAACCGGCGACCTCGCTATCTGGCGTCAGTTCCAAGTCGTTTAGACGATAGCAGCCTTGTCAATTTGCCGGGGGGTCCACCGTTGACATTTCCCGACGATTGTTGTGCTTTGACAAGGCAAAACGGGTGGAGACGCGTGCTCCTGGACCATCACCGCATTTCACAGTCTTAGAGCCGCAATATTTGGCTGCGCTGACGGCCCGTTGGGGCAGCAGGCCAGACAGGGCGGCTGACGGCTTTTTGGGGAGAACTCACTATGCTGAATCGTGTCCAGTATCCCGACGCCATCGAGCCGTTGGTCCAGTTCATCGAGGAAACGCCACCGGCCGAGATTCTCGATCGCACGCTGGAAAAGCTGCGCGCCGGGGTGTCGACACAGACGATGCTGACCGCCTCCGCCCTCGCGGTGACCCGCTCGACCGAAATGCCGCCCGGCCATCACGGCGGTCCGCTGCACCCGCTGGCCGGCTTGTATGCGGTGACCAAGCTGGTCGACCGCCTGGAGGGCGAAGAGAAGTTTGTCCCAGTGCTGCAGCACGTGGCGCTGACCAATAAGCACATCCACCACCCGGCGATGGGGCCGTACGCGCTGCCCGAATTCGAGCCTCTCGATGCCGGCGGGATCGAAGGGACCAAGGCGGCCTTCCTGATGGCGGTCAACCGCGGTGAGTGGAACCAGGCCGACCACCTGTTCCAGTGGCTGTGGAAGAACGCGCCGGCGATCGAGGGTTTCGATCTCCTACTGACCGCCGCGATCCCGAAAAACTTCCACGATGACCATTATTTCATGTTCCCCAGCACGCTGTTGCGCGCCTTCGAGACCGGCGTCCTCGACAAGGAGTATCTGCCGCAGATCATGCGGCCGGCGGTCCGCTATGTGACCCGCAATCCGGTCGCCCCGCCGAACCCGATGCCCTCGCCGCTCCCCGCGATCGACGCATTGATCGAGGAGCATCAGCTGCTGAAGCGCATCCTGCGCCAGCGCAGCGGCGAAGATGAAACCGCGGCCATCGGCGAACTCGGCGAAGCGATCGGGCGGGTCGATGTATTTGCCGACATCCCGGTGCTGATGGCCAAGGCGCTCGTCGATGGGTTGTCGCTGGAAGGCGCGGGCGAAGCGCTCTCGATCGGCGCGGCTGCGCTGTTCCTGCGTTCGCTCGGCGGCAACCCGATGGATGTCCACCTGCATACCAGCGTCAACATCCGGCGCTACCTGATCCGGCTCGACGGCGTCAGCCTCCGCAACAAGCTGTTGCTGTTGTTGACGTGGCATGTCGGTCCGGAGATCCGCTCGACGGCGAACCGGATGCAACCGGCCCCGCAACCCGATATGGCGGCGGTCGCCGCGCTCCCGGCCCGCACTCAGGATCAGCTCTTGGACGCCATCGCGCACAGCATCTACAACCAGCCGCCGACCGATTGGTCGACGGTCACCAATCTGGGCCTGATGCGGGCGGTGCCGGAAGTCAGGGAGACCGTCAACCTGGCGACGCAATACATGAAGAGCGGGTATGATCCGCAGGCGCTGATCGCGCGCCTCGGCGAAATCGTCTGCCACGACAATTTCACCGAAATGCACGCCTACAAGCACCACCAGTCGGTCGTCGAAGAATATTATGCGACCCGCGAGCCGTGGCGCTGGATGCACCTGGTGTGCGGCGCCCAGGCCGCGGCGATTTCCTTCGGCAAGAACATGGCCGTGTACGAGGAAGCGCTCGACCTGTTCCATATGGCCGCCGAGTAACCCCGATCGAGGCGACCCGGAAGGCGTTGCGCCTTTCGGGTTGCCGGCCGATCGACACCCGCCGGCGTGACCCGACTGCGCGCACCGCCGCCCTGCCAACTCCGCTGATCCGAGTGCCCGTTCAGGCGCTTGGTGGGTCGTATTGCGTTTTCAAGAAAGAAACGTCAAAGAGGCGCCGATCCCCGATCGAGTGAATTGAGGGGAACGCACATGGGGAGGCTCGACCGAAACGTCGCCGTGGCAGCCCGGGGCCGGGAGCGGCGGCCACACGATTTTTCAGCGGAACCGGCACCGGCCTACCGCGTAAAGCGGCGCGATCTGCTGCTCGCCGCCGGAACAGCAATCCTCTGGTACCCGGCCCTGGCCGCGGCCGCCCCGCGCATCGGCTTTATCGCGGCGGGATCCGGGGCATCCGACCAGAGCTCACTCGTGGCGCTGCGTGGCGGTCTGCGCGCACTCGGCTGGAGCGACGGCGACAATTGCACAATCCTTGACCGTTGGGCCGAGGCGCGCACCGAACGCCTGCCCGACCTCGCCAGGGAATTGATCGGCTCAGCCGTCGATATCCTGGTCACCGCCGGAACGCTGGCGACGCTTGCCGCGACGAACACGACCGCGACAATCCCCATTGTCATGGTTGGTGTCGGCAATCCTGTCGCCATCGGCGTTGTCGACAGCATCGAGCAACCGGGCGGCAATGTAACCGGCCTTTCCTTGAGCTCGCATGAACTGATCGCCAAGCGGCTACAGTTGCTTAGGGAACTCGTTCCCTCCCTGCATCGCGTCGCGATCATTGTCAGGAATGATCCGGGCCTTGAGCAAACCTTGGCTGACATCCACGGCGATGCCGAGCAGATGGGGTTGGATTCGGTCGAGATCGAGGCGAATTCGGGGCGGGCGCTGGAGTTTGCTTTCACCCGGCTGCGCAACGATCGCTGCGATGGGCTCTATGTCGCCTCGGGCCCCCTCGGCCCGGCCAAACGCGCCCAGATCATTGCGGCTGCGGCGCAATCCCGGCTGCCGGTGATCTACTCCTTCGGGATCTTCACCGCCGGGGGCGGCTTGATGTCCTTCGCCACCGACGACAACGATTTGTTCCGCCGCGCCGCAGGTTTCGTCGACCGCATCCTCAAGGGCGCGAACCCCGGCCATCTGGCGGTCGAAGCGCCGACCAGGTTCGAGCTGGCGATCAACCTTAAAGCCGCCAGGGCGCTGCAATTGACCGTGCCGCCATCGCTGCTGGCCCGCGCCGATACGCTGATCCAATGAGCGCCTCCAGTTTGACTTAACGACCGGCCGCTTTTAGGCTTGTCGCCCCACACTACGACGCCAGTCATCGCCGCCTCTCTGGAGAACATCATGAGCGCTCATGCGAGCCCGGAACAGGTTCACGCCAAGCTTTCCCACCCGGTCATCGACGGTGACGGGCATTGGATCGAATACGCCCCGGTCTTCGCCGAGCGCATGCGCAAGGTTGCCGGCGACAAATCGGCCGACGGCTTTCTGGCCCACACGCGCCGGATTCCCGATTCGCTGCGCCTCACGATCCCCGAGCGCCAGCAGCGCGGCGTTGCGATGGAAGGCTTCTGGGGACGGCAATCCACCAACACGCGCGACCGCGCCACCGCGATGATGCCGAGGATGCTCTATGACCGGCTCGGCGAGTTGGGCATCGATTTCGGCATCATCTACCCGACCGCGGGTCTCGGCATCACGCGCATCGCCGATGATGAAACGCGGCGCGCCGTCATCCGCGGCTTCAACATCGTCACGGCGGAATATTTCAGCGGCCTCGAAGATCGGCTGACCCCGGCCGCGGTCATTCCGATGAACAACCCCGAGGAGGCGATCGCCGAACTCGAATACGCCACCAAGCAGCTGGGCGCCAAGGTCGGCATGTTCGGCAGCGGCGTCCGCCGCCCGCTCGCCGCCGGGGCCGGGGCAGACCCGGAAGTCGCCCGGTTCGCAGCCGGGTTCGACCAGCTCGGCATCGACAGCGCGCATGATTACGACCCGGTCTGGCAGAGATGCCGGGAGCTGGGGATCGCACCGACCTTCCACACCGGCGGCCGCAGTTTTGGCCTGCGCAATTCGCCCTCGAATTTCACCTTCAACCATATCGGCCATTTCGCCGCCGCCGGTCATGCCGTCGCCAAGGCCCTTTTCCTCGGCGGGGTGACCCGGCGTTTCCCCGACCTGCGCTTTGGCTTCCTCGAAGGCGGGGTCAGCTGGGGCTGCCAGCTGTTCGCCGATCTGATCGAGCATTGGGAGCGGCGCGGCAAGAAGGGGCTCGAATACATGGACCCGACGAAGCTCGACCGCGCGCTCCTTAGAAAGTTCGTCGACCAGTACAAGTACGCTGACATCGCCGCCGAGCTCGAGCGCCGCGACGGCTGGCCCGCGAAGGAGGAAGATTTGCTGACCGGCGGCGTTCCGGTGCTCGACGATTACGCGGCCTGCCAGATCACCCGGAAGCAGGACTGGATCGACCTTTATGCGACCCCGTTCTATTTCGGCTGCGAGGCCGACGACCGGTTGAACGCGGTGGCGTTCAGCAAGGTCAACCCATTCGGGGCGCGGATCAACGCGATCTTCAGTTCCGATGTCGGGCATTTCGACGTGCCCGACATGCTCCAGGTCCTGCCCGAGGCCTATGAACTGGTCGAGGACGAGCTGATGACGCCGGCCGATTTCCGCGACTTCACCTTCGCCAACGCGGTCCGGCTGTGGGGCGCCGGCAACCCGCGCTTTTTCGAGGGCACCGTCGTCGCCAAGGAAGCCGCCGCCGTCTTGAAGAACCAGACCGCTCCGGCGCGCGCCGCCGCCGAGTAGGACGCCGCCGGCCCCTCACCCGAACCCTCTTCCCGCGAGCAGGGAGAGCGAGGGTGAGGGGCGGACGCCAACACCGCCGCGCGGCAATAACCGGCTATGCCGCGGCAATCCTGCGGGGTTATCCTCGGCGCGCCACCCTGAGGGGATCAAGGAAATGCGCGCTGCGCGCTCCCGTGTTGCGGCCAAGACCCGACCGGCCCTGCCGCCGCCACCGGCGGGCGAAACGGCGCAGGGCGCGCTTGAACAGCGCTACGCGCTGGTCTGCCAGGCGGTGGCCGAGGGCATCTATGACTGGGACATCGAAACCAACGCGCTGGCGGTTTCGGCGCGACTGATCGAGATTTTCGGGTTCGCGGGAAAAAGCCTCGGCGCCGACGATTGGAACCGGCTCGTGCATCCGGACGATTTCGCGCGCTACCAGGCGGCATTGCGCCATTGTTTCAGGGGTGTGACGGCGCGGCTCGACTGCGAGTACCGGATCAGGCACGAGGACGGCGGCTATCGCTGGATCGAGGACCGGGCGCTCCCGATCCGCGACACGGTGGGCCGCGCCATTCGGCTGGTCGGCGCGGTCAGCGATGTGACCGAGCGCAGGGAGGCCGAGCAGGCATTGCGCGAGGCCTTCGAGCGCCAGACCGCGACAGCCGAGATCCTGCGGGTCATTTCCAGTTCGCCGACCGATGTCCAGCCGACATTCGATGCGATCGCCCGCGCCGCGACGATCCTCTCTGGCGCGGAGAACGGCAGCGTGTTTCGGTTCGACGGCTCTCTGATCCATTTCGTCGCCCATTACGGCATGCCGCCAGACGTCCTGAAGGCGATGCAACGCAGCTTTCCGATCCCGCCAAGCCGCGCCAGCGCGAGTGCCCGGGCGATCCTCACGGGGGAGGTCGTGCACGTCCCCGATATCACTGCGGACCCCGAGTTCGCGCTGCCGGCCATCATTCAAACGGGATGGCATACCGCGCTTGCGGTGCCGATGCTGCGCGACGGCAAGCCACTCGGCGCCATCACCGTCACCCGCCGTCAGATAGAGCCGTTCTCGGCGGCACAGATCGAATTGCTCCAGACCTTCGCCGACCAGGCGGTGATCGCGACCGAGAATGTCCGGCTGTTCAACGAGCTGACCGAGCGCACCGGCGATCTCAAGGAATCGCTCGAATACCAGACCGCGACGAGCAACGTCCTCCAGGTCATCAGCCGCTCGACCTTCGACCTGCAGCCGGTCTTGGACACGTTGGTCGAGACAGCCGCCCGACTGTGCGGCGCGGAGATGGTTCACACCTTCCGCCGCGAGGGTGAGTTATGGCGGTTAGTGGCAAATTTCGGGTTTCCGCCGGAATACGTGGAGTATTGGCAGTCGTTGGGCGCGGTTCCCCATGACCCGGAGTCCCCGCTCGTCGGTTGGAGAGCCGTCAGCGAAGCTCGTCCCGTGCATGTTCACGACGTGACCGCCGTACCAGACTATCCCCAAGCGGCGATCAGGCAGGGCAGGACACGGACTGCGCTCGGCGTGCCGCTGCTGCGCGAAGGTGAGGTCATCGGGGTTATCGTACTGGCGCGGCAGCGGGTCGAGCCGTTCACCGAGCGCCAGATCGAATTGGTGCGCACCTTCGCCGACCAGGCGGTGATCGCGATCGAGAACACTCGACTGTTGACCGAGACGCGGGAAGCTTTGGAGCAGCAGCAGGCGATGGCCGAGGTGCTGCAAGTCATCAATTCCTCGCCCGGCGACCTCGCGCCGGTCTTCGATGCCATCCTCGACAAGGCGCACAGCCTGTGCGGCGCGACGCGCGGCACGTTGTTTCTGTGGGACGGCGCGAGGTTTCGCGCCGCCGCCGCGCACGGCTACCCGGAAGACTTGGCGGCGCGGCTGCGCCACGGGATCACGAGCCCGATGTTCGCGCCGCTGCTCGGCGGCGAACGCCTCGTCCACAATCCCGATCTGACGCAACTCGACGATCCGATAGCCCGCGCCGTCGCCGAGCACGGCGGCGTGCGCACCAATCTCTTGTTGCCGCTGCGCAAAGACAGCGCGCTTCTCGGAATGATCTCCTGCAATCGGCACGAGGTCCGTCCCTTCACCGACAAGGAGATCGCGCTGCTCGAAAACTTCGCGACGCAAGCGGTCATCGCGATGGAGAACGCGCGGCTGTTGGACGAATTGCGCCAGCGCACCGGCGATCTCCAGGAATCGCTCGAATACCAGACCGCGACCAGCGATGTGCTCAAGGTCATCAGCCGTTCGACCTTTGACCTGCAGCCGGTGCTTGACACGCTGGTCGAGACAGCCGCCCGACTGTGCACTGCCGACATGGCCTCGAGCTTCCGCCGCGAGGGGGATTTGTGGCGGCTGGCCGCGAGTTATGGCTTTCCTCCGGAATACGCCGCGCATTGGCAGGCCATGGGGGCGATGCCCTTGGAGGCCGATTCGCCGCTCGTCGGCTGGCGGTGCATCGCCGAAGCGCGTCCGGTGCATCTCCATGACGTCGCGAAGACATATCCGGAAGCGCTGCTCGCGGTGACGGCCCGGGCCGGCACCTCGCTCGGCGTGCCGCTGCTGCGCGAGGACGAGGTTATCGGCAATATCGTGCTCGTGCGCACGCGGGTCGAGCCGTTCACCGAGCGCCAGATCGAGTTGGTCCGCACCTTTGCCGATCAGGCGGTGATTGCGATCGAGAACACGCGCCTCATCACCGAGACGCGCGAAGCGTTGGAGCAGCAGACCGCGACCGCCGAGATCCTGTCCGTCATCAACTCTTCGCCCGGCGACCTCGCCCCGGTATTCGATGCGGTGCTCGAAAAGGCGCACAGCCTGTGCGGCGCGGCGAAGGGTTCGCTCGTGATCTACGACGGACAAACCTTCCGGGGAGGCGCCACGCGCGGTGTTTCCGAGGCTTTTACGAAATTCGTGCTTGCGCCGCAGGACAGGCCGGCGAGTTCTCCCCCCGGTCGGTTGCTGGCGGGACAGCGCCTCGTTCACATCCCCGACGTGCGCGAGCTGGACGCGCCAGTCCCGCGCGCCGCCGCCGAGATCGAAGGCGCCCGCACCGTTTTGTACATCCCGCTGCGCAAGGACAACGCGCTACTGGGCTACATCACTGCTTTCCGCCAGGAGGTGCGGCCGTTCTCCGACAAGCAGATCGCACTACTCGAAAGCTTTGCGGCGCAGGCGGTGATCGCGATGGAGAACGCGCGGCTGCTCGGCGAATTGCGCGAGCGCACCGGCGACCTCGAAGAATCGCTCGAATACCAGACCGCGACCAGCGACGTGCTCAAGGTCATCAGCCGCTCGACCTTTGATCTCCAGCCGGTGCTCGACACGCTGGTCGAAACCGCGGCGCGGTTGTGTGGCGGCGACGGCGCCGGGATCACCATCCGCGAGGGCGACGTTTTCCGCTATGCTGCGGCGCACGCGGTAGAGAACGAGTTCTGGGCGACACTGCGCGACCGGACCTTTGCCGCCGATCGCAGCACGATGGTCGGGCGGGTGGCGCTGGCCGGCCAGATCGTGCATATCGCCGATCTCGCCGCCGACCCGGAATACGGCCTGCCCGAAGCGGTGACGGTGGCGCGCATCCGCACCCTCCTCGGCGTGCCCTTGCTGCGCGACGGGGAGGTCGTGGGCACGATCGCCGTGACGCGCGAGCGGGTCGAGCCGTTTACCGAGCGCCAGATCGAATTGGTCCGCACCTTTGCCGACCAGGCGGTGATTGCGATCGAAAACACGCGCCTCATCACCGAGACGCGCGAAGCGTTGGAGCAGCAGACCGCGACCGCCGAGATCCTCCAGGTGATCAATTCGTCGCCCGGCGAACTCGCGCCGGTGTTCGATGCGATGCTCGACCAGGCCATCCGACTGTGCGATGCCGGGTTTGGCCACGTGCGGACCTATGACGGCGAGCGCTTTCCGCTCGCCGCAGTGCGCGGCGAACCGCACCTCGTCGAGCTGCATCAGCGGCGGTACGGCGCTTTCCAGCCGGGTCCGCACAACCCGATAGCGCAATTCCTGCGGGGCGAGCGCCTGGTCCACCTTGCCGATGCCGGGCAAAGCGACGCCTATCGCGCCGACGAGGCGTTCCGCAACCTGGTGGATACCGGCGCCTGCCGCGCCATGCTCGCCGTGGCGCTGCGCAAGGACGATGCGCTGCTCGGCTACCTCAGCGTCTACCGCCAGGAGGTCCGGCCGTTTACCGACAAGCAGATCGCGCTGCTCGAAAATTTCGCCGCCCAGGCGGTGATCGCGATGGAGAATGCGCGGCTCCTCGGTGAGTTGCGCGAGCGCACCGGCGACCTCGAAGAAGCGCTCGAATACCAGACCGCGACGAGCGATGTGCTACAGGTCATCAGCCGCTCGACCTTCGATCTCGACGCGATCTTGCAGACGGTTGTGTCGAGCGCCTACCGGCTGTGCCGAGCCGATTACGCGGTGATCTTCCGCAACGAGGGCGGCGAGTACCGCTGGGCCGCCGGCCAGGGGGTTTCCTCGGAGTACGAGGAGCACGAGCGCCGCACCGTGATCCGCCCCGGAACGGGCACGGTGATCGGCCGCGCCGCGCTCGAAGCTCGCGCCGTGCACATTGAGGATGCCTGGACCGACCCGCTCTACGAAGACAAGGCGGCGGTACAGACGGAGAGTAACATTGCGCGCTCGATGCTCGGGGTGCCGCTCCTGCGCGGCGGTGTCCCAATCGGCGCAATCGGGCTGGCGCGCGACCGGATCGAACCCTTCTCCGAGCGCGAAACCCAGCTGGTCACGACCTTCGCCGACCAGGCGGTCATCGCGATCGAGAACACCCGGCTGTTGACCGAGACGCGGGAAGCTTTGGAGCAGCAGCAGGCGATGGCCGAGGTGCTGCAAGTCATCAATTCCTCGCCCGGCGACCTCGCGCCGGTGTTCGACGCGATCCTCGACAAGGCGATGCAGCTTTGCGGTGCGGCGTTCGGCGTGATGTTCGTCACCGATGGGGAGCAATTCCATGCGGTTGCCGCACAAGGTGTACCGGCCGTCTATGCCCAGTTCAGAAACCGCAATCCAGTACGGGCTGACCAACCGGGCATTGCCGCACGGATCCGCGCCGGAGAGCCCTTCGTACATGTGCACGACCTGAAAGATGACGATCTTTATCGGCGCGGCGACCGGCAGCGTCGCGCCATGGTCGATTTGGGCCGGGCGCGCACCTCTCTGCACGTGGCCCTGAGAAGGGATCGAGACCTGCTCGGGGAGATCGAAATCTATCGCCAGGAGGTGCGGCCGTTCTCCGACAAAGAAATTGCGCTGCTGGAGAGCTTTGCCGCGCAGGCGGTGATCGCGATGGACAATGCCCGGCTTTTGGAGGAGATCCGCCAGCGCCAGGCTGAGTTGACCGTCACCTTCGACAACATGGGCGATGGCGTCGCGATGTTCGATGCGCAATTGCGTCTCGCCGCCTGGAACATGAATTTCCAGAAGATCCTCGACCTCCCTGACGAATTCGTCGAGCCGCGGCCGAGTTATGCCGACTACGCCCGCTATCTGGCCGAGCGCGGCGAGTTCGGCGTCGCCGATGTCGAAGCCGAAGTGCAGCGGATGGCGCGGGTGGTCGGCACCCAAGGGTCGGTCGAGCGCACCCGGCCGGACGGCCGTGTCGTCGAGGTCCGGTATAATTCGGTGCCGGGCGGCGGCTTTGTCCTGATCTATGGCGACATCACCGAAAGGAAGCGCGCCGAGGCCGAAATCCGCGCGGCGCGCGACGCCGCCGAAGCCGCACTCGGTGAACTGAAGACCGCGCAGGCCAATTTGATCCAGGCCGAGAAGATGGCCTCACTCGGCCAATTGACCGCCGGGATCGCCCACGAGATCAAGAACCCGCTCAACTTCGTCAACAACTTCGCCGGGCTCTCGGTCGAGCTGCTGGACGAGCTGAAGGAAACCGCCGGGCCGGCCTTCGCCGCGCTGGGCGAAGACGAACGGGCGGAAGTCGACGAAACGATCGAGATGCTGACCGGCAACCTCGAGAAAATCGCCGAGCATGGACGGCGCGCCGACGGCATTGTGCGCAGCATGCTGGAGCATTCGCGCGGCGCCTCGGGCGAGCGCCGTGAGGTCGACCTCAATGCGCTGGTCGAAGAGGCCTTGAACCTCGCCTATCACGGCGCCCGCGCCCAGGACCAGAACTTCAACATCACGCTGGAGCGCGAGTTCGCCCGGGGCATCGCGCCGGTCGAACTGGCGCCGCAGGAGGTGACGCGGGTTTTCCTCAACCTCATGGGCAACGGCTTCTACGCCGCCACCAAGCGCAAGGCGGCCACCGATGGGAGCTTCAAACCGACCCTCAAGGTGACGACGCGCGATCTCGGCGATTGGGTTGAGGTCGCGGTGCGCGACAACGGCACCGGCATCCCGCCGGAGCTCCGGGAAAAGTTGTTTCAGCCGTTCTTTACGACCAAGCCGACCGGCGAAGGGACCGGGCTCGGCCTCTCGATCAGCTATGACATCGTAACCCAACAGCATGGCGGGACGATCGCGGTCGACAGCCGGGTCGGCGAGTTCACCGAATTCACCGTGCGCCTGCCGCGCGCCGCCGCGGCCGCTGCGGCGGCCGGCGACGCAACAGCCAGCCGTGCCGCAGCCAGTGGGGACTCATGAGCGTCAGCATCCTGATTGTCGATGACGAGACCGATGTTGCCGACCTGTTCCGCCAGCGCTTTCGGCGCGAGACCCGCCAGGGCACCTACGTGCTGCATTTCGCCTACTCAGGCGAGCAGGCGCTGGAAAAGCTCGAGGGCGAGATCGAGCCGCAACTGATCGTGATCCTCAGCGACATCAACATGCCGGGCATGGACGGGTTGGCGCTGCTGCGTGAGGTCAAGGCAAGGCGGCCGCAACTGCCGGTGATGATGGTGACCGCCTACGGCGACGACGAGCGGCGCCGGCGGGCAGACGAATACGGCGCCGCCGAGTTTCTAACGAAGCCGGTCGATTTCGATCTCCTCAAAGCGCAGCTGCGCCAGCTGTCCCCAGCCGCGGATTGACCCTGAAACAGATCGCCGGTTCGATGAGCCCTGCCAAGATCCTCGCGGTCGACGACGAAGCGGATTTCGAACTGCTGATCCGCCAGCGCTTCCGCCGCCAGATCCGCGCCCAGGAATTTGACTTCCGCTTCGCCCATCACGGCGAGGAGGCGCTGAGTGTGCTGGCCGAGGAGCCCGATATCGGGCTGTTGCTGCTCGACATCAACATGCCGGTGATGGACGGGCTGACCCTCTTGGCCGAATTGCGCGCGCGGCAATCCGAGGTGCGCGCGATCATCGTCTCAGCCTATGGCGACATGACCAACCTGCGCACCGCGATGAACCGCGGCGCCTTTGATTTCGTCACCAAGCCGGTTGACCTCAACGACCTCGAAATCACCATCCGCAAGACCCTCGACGACATCGCCAAAACGCGCGAGCTCGACGACCGGCGCGCTGCGGCCGAGCGCGCCCGCACCAATCTGTCGCGCTATTTCTCGCCGAACCTGGTCGCGCTTTTGGCCGATCGTGACGAGCCGCTGGGCGCGGTGCGGCGCCAGACCGTCGCCGTCCTGTTCGTTGACATTGTCGGTTTCACCCGCATGGCCGAGCACCTCGCGCCCGAAGCCGTGGTGACGATGCTGCGCCAGTTCCACGAGCGCATGACGGCGCAGATCTTCGCCTGCGGCGGAACGGTTGAAAAATATATCGGCGATGCGATTTTCGCGGTGTTCGGTCTGCCCGAGGCCACCCCGGAGGATGCCGCCAACGCGCTCAGATGCGCCGATTTGATGATCGCCAGCCTCGCCGAGTGGAACATCGAGCGCCGGCAGGCGGGCGAGCAGCCGCTCGCCATCGGCATCGGCCTCAATTACGGCGCCGCGGTCATTGGCGATGTCGGCAGTGAGCACTCTCTCTCGTTCACGGTGATTGGCGACACGGTCAACACCGCCAGCCGTCTGCAGGGGCTGACCCGCAGCCTCGGCACGCCGCTGGTCGTCGGCGATACGCTGGTGAGCGCGATCGCCGCGCTACCCCCCGGCACCACCGGTGACCTCATCGCCGCATTGGAGGACCAGGGCGAGCAGACGCTGCGCGGCCGCAGCGGCGCGGTGCGGATCTGGACCCGCCGGCCGAATGCCGCGTTTGCATTGCCCGCTCAGCCACCTCTACAATGGCCGTCGCCTGTTTCGGGCGAGGAGGGCAGCTGATGAGCGCGCCGGTAACCTTGGAGATCTTCACCGACTACGTATGACCCTGGTGTTACCTCAGCACCGTGCGTGTTGAAAAACTGAAAGAGACATACGAGGTCGAAACGGTGTTGGTGCATTTCCCGCTGCACCCGGAAACGCCGGTCGAGGGGCGTTCGATGGCGCAGGTTTATTCAGGGCGCAATGTCGACCCCGAAGCGATGTATCAGCGCATGAAGGGGCTGATGGATGCCGAGGGCCTCCCCTATGGGCGGCGTACCCACACCTATAACAGCCGGCTCGCCCAGGAGCTCGGCAAATGGGCCGACACCCAGCCCGGCGGAGAGGCGATCCACGATAAGCTCTACAAGGCCTATTTCGTCGAGGCGAAGAACATCGGCGACCCCGATATCCTGATCGAGATCGCGCAATCGGTCGGGCTCCCGGCCGAGGAGGCGCGCGCCGTCTTGGAGGAGCGCCGCTTCAAGGATGCGATCGATGCCGACTGGGCGAAATCGCACCGATACGGGGTGACCGGGGTCCCGACCTTTGTCGCCGCGCGTCATGGCGTCGTCGGCGCCCAGCCCTATGAGGTCCTGGAACAGCTCGTCCAGCAAGCCGGCGCCGCCCGCCGCGCATAGCATCGCGCGAAACCGCGCGCGTCCGGCCCGGTGCGGGCGGCGCTCTGTTGAGCCGACCGCCGGTGCGATGGTTACCGGGTGAATTTCACCTGGTTGACGTCGGTGACGCCGACGAGCGTCATCGTTGAGCCGTCGTGGAAGGTCAGCGTGGTGCCGATGGCGGTCGTCGTCGAGGTGCCGAGGAACTGCCCCGCCGGGTTCACCGAGGTCCTCGACACGATCACATCGGTGCTCGTCGAGAACCCGGTCACGGTCGTCGAGGCGAGCGCACCCTTGCCGCCCGGTACCGAGAGGTCGGTCAGCGTCGTCGCACCATGACCCGCGCCGAGATTGACCGTCTCCGCCCCGGAGCCGGCGATCGACGGCGAGTTCCCGTGGATCCGGTTGCGCGATTCGATGTCGACGACCAGCGCCCCGCTGACCGTATCGGCGATCACGTCATTGGCGCCGCCGCGCACCGTGGTGCCGCCGGTGCCGGCGTTGATGGTCGAGCCGGTGACCCCAATCACCGACAATTGCCCCGCGCCGCCGGTAATCGAGTCGCCGGTGCCGCCGGCAACCGTCATCGCCCCGGAACCGCCGACGATGGTGTCGTTGCTGGCGACGGCGGTGCCGTCGTTGTCAACACCGCCGCCGTGGCGGCCGTGATCCGGATGCCGTACGTCCTTGTCGACGGATCTGCTGTCGTGCACCGGCCCGCCGCCGGACACGGTGATCCGGCCCGAGCCGCCGACGATCGAATCGCCGGCGCCGGCCTCGACGAACAATCGCCCCGCCCCGCCGAGCGCCGTCATCGGGCCGGCGATGACCCCTTTGCTCGCGCCGGTCAGGTCGATTTCCTGAAGCTTTTTGCCGGCATCGCCGCCGACGACGGTGTCGCCGCTCGAGGCGAGGACGGTCTGCGCACCGCTGCCCAGTAGGATGTCCTCGCCGCCGGTATGGTCGAGCATCGTGAAGTTGCCGGTGCCGAGCTGTTCGACCGACCCCAGGGTCGCGGCCTGGACTTCGTTGCTCGAGATCGCGACCGCGCCGCCGATCGTCGCGGTCGCGCGGACCCCAGGTAATGGGGTGCCCGGGCCGGGTGTGGTGAAGATTTCGATAGTGTATGCGCCGGGAACCGTCTTTGCGGCTGCATCATCGCTAAGGACGAGATGCACCGGCTTGCCATTCGGCGAGAAGAACGACAATTGCGAGCCAGGCACGGATGCCATAATGACCACCACCGATTACTAGCTTCGAACGACGACTAAGCGCTAACGGGCTGTATCGGCAGGAGTCTCATTTCAAATAAGAACGATGGGTTTCATTTTGATACAACCTGTAACGAGTGCCACCGCCTTGCGACCTGCCGCAGGGTGTGCGTTTGCGGCCGGAGCGCGGCCGCGTATTCTGGCGCGTCACCATGGAAGGAGACCCTGATGCCCCCGCGCATCGGATACCTGTTGCCGACCCGCGAGCAGGTCATGGAAGGCCGTCCCGAAGTGGCGCCGCTCTTGGCGCTCGCCGAACGGGCCGAGAGTCTCGGCTACGATTCGATCTGGGTCGGCGATTCAATCCTGGCGCGACCGCGGCACGAGCCGCGGACGCTGCTCGCCGCGGTCGCCGCCCGCACCAAGCGGGCCGAGCTCGGCACCGCGGTCCTGCTGCCGGCGCTGCGCAACCCGGTCGTCCTTGCGCATGGCATCGCGACCTTGGACCAGATCAGCGAAGGGCGCTTCATCCTCGGGGTCGGCATCGCCAGCGATGTTGCCAATATCCGCGCCGAGTTCGTCGCCTGCGGCGTGCCGTTCGAGCGGCGCGTCGGGCGCATGCTCGAAGGACTGCGCCTCGCGCGCGAATTGTGGAGCGGTGAGCCGGTCACCTGGAACGGTCGCTGGGTCGTCGACAATGCGACGCTGGGCCCGGTTCCCTACCGCGCCGGCGGGCCGCCGATCTGGATCGGCGGCATGGTCAAGGCCAGCCTCGAGCGCGTCGGCCGGCTCTATGACGGCTGGTTCCCCAATTCGCCCGACCCCGAACGCTGGCGCACGCAGTGGGCCGAGATCCAGGGAATCGCGCGCGCCGCCGGGCGCGATCCCGCGGCGCTCACCGGTGCGGTCTATCTGACCCTGGCGATCGACGAGAATGCGGCGCAGGCCGACGAGCGGATGAACGCCTTTATCGAGAGCTATTACGGGCGCCCGGCCGCCGAAATGCGGGCCCGCCAGGCCACCTATGCCGGCCCCGCCGCGGGCGCGCGGGAATGGCTGTCGCGCTGGGCGCGGGCCGGCGCCAGCCATCTGGTGCTGCGCTTCGCCGGCGACCACCGCCGCCATCTCGACGCCATCGCCAAGCTGCGCGCCGGCATTAAGGACTGAGATTCCGCTCGGCGCTAATTTCCGCCTTCCAGGGAGGCATGCCCCAATGGCTTTGACGACCGCAACCCCGACATCTCCGCCCCGGCAGCAATGGCTATTCGGCCGGATCTATACGCCGGATGAAGCCTGGCTCGCCACGGCACCGGCAGAGCCGATCCTTGAACCCGCTCTGCCGATCGTCGATCCGCATCATCATCTGTGGCGGCGTGGCGGCCACACCTATCTGCTCGACGAATTGCTCGCCGATCTCAACACCGGGCACAATGTCGTCGCCACCGTGTTCGAGGAATGCCGCTCGATGTATCGCGCAGACGGCCTGCCGGAGATGCGCGCGGTCGGCGAAACCGAGTTCGTCGCCGGGATCGCCGCGATGAGCGAGAGCGGCAATTACGGCCGGACCCGGGTCGCGGCCGGCATAGTCGGCGCCGCCGATCTCACCCTCGGCGACCGTGTCGAGCCGGTGCTGGTGGCGCAACTGCGCGCCGGCGGCGGCCGCTTCCGCGGGGTGCGCCATTCGGCCGGCTGGGACGCGGACCCGATCATCGGCAACAGCCGCCCGGGCATCGAGCCGCATCTCTATGCACGGCCCGATTTCCGCGCCGGGCTCGCGCGGCTCTCGGCCTTTGGCCTCAGCTTCGACGCGTGGCTCTATCACCCGCAACTCGCCGATGTCGTCGATCTGGCGCGCGCCTTCCCGGCGACACCGATCGTCATGGGGCATGTCGGCGGGGTCTTGGGCTACGGCCCCTATGCCGGCAAATCGGCCGAGATCCTGGCGGCGTGGAAACGCTCGATGGAGGAATTGGCGAGGTGCCCGAATGTCGTCGTCAAGCTCGGCGGCATGGTCAACCGCGGCGCCGCCTTCGACTTTCACAACGCGCCCGCCGCGCCATCCTCGGAAACGCTGGCGAGGCTGTGGCGCCCCTATGTCGAGACCTGCATCGAGTTGTTCGGGGCGAAGCGCTGCATGTTCGAAAGCAACTTCCCGGTCGACAAGATGGCCATGAGCTATGCCGTGCTGTGGAACGCATTCAAGCGCATCACGAGCGGCGCCTCGCACGAGGAAAAGCTCGCCCTCTTCGGCGGCACCGCGGCGCGGATCTATCGTCTCGCCGGCGCGGCGTGACAAACCCGGCGGCGTGACCGCGTCGCCCGGAGGGGTGGGGGCCGCCACCGCGCTTCGGCTGTGGGGCGTCTTTGCGCTGCTGCTCACCGTGGCGGCTGCGCCGGTGTTCTCGACCGTACTGCCGCCGCTCGTCGATTATCCGGACCATTTGGCGCGCATGCACCTCCTGGCGGCGGGCGGGGACCGGTTCTACGCGGTCCGCTGGGCGGCGCTGCCCAATCTCGCCGAGGATTTGATCGTGCCGGCGCTGGCGCGGGTGATGCCGCTCGCGCTCGCGGCCAAGCTGTTTGTGATCGCGACCTTTGCCTTATTGGCGGGCGGTGTTGTCTGGCTCAACCGGATCGCCGCCGGCGGCTGGCGCTGGTGGCCGCTCGCCGCCTTTCTCTTCCTCTATACGCGGACCTTGTTGTGGGGTTTTCTCAACTACCTGTTCGGGGTCGGCTTTGCGTTGTGCGGCGCGGCGCTGTGGCTGACCCTCGAAGAGCGGCGCGCCTCACTGCGCGTCCTCGCGTCGTCGATCGCCGCCCTCATCTGCTGGTTCAGCCATCTTGCGGCCTTCGGGATCTACGGCCTCATCGTCATCGGGGTTGAACTGCCGCCGGCCCTCTTCGAACTGCGCGCCCGCCGCTGGCGAGCACTCGCCCGTCGCGTCGCGATCCTTGCACCGCAATTCCTCGCACCGGGTGCGGTGTTTTTTCTCCTCTCCCCACACGAGGCGGGTGGCGCCATCGCCTATGGCGCGATCTGGCGCAAGGCCGACCTGCTCTTCAGCGTGTTCGACAATTACAACCGCCCGTTCGACATCGCCTGCTTTGCCGCGATGACCGGTTTCCTCCTCGCGCTCGCCGCGACGCGCCGGCTCGGCCTCGACCGCCGGCTCGGTTGCGCTCTGGCCCTGCTGGCAGCTTCCTATCTATTGGCTCCCAGTCAAATGCTGGCGGGCTCCGCGGCCGACCACCGGCTGCCCACCGCGGGGTTTTTGCTGCTGATCGCGGCAAGCGCACCGCGGTTTCCCAGCCGCCGCGCGGCGATGGCGGCCTGCGCCGTCGTGACGACGATGCTGGTCGCCCGCATGGCGGTCATCGAAGAAGTCTGGCTGACCGCCGATCGCGTCTACACCGCCGTCCTTGGCGGGATCGACCGGCTGCCTAGCGGCGCCGCGCTGGCGCTCGCCTATCCGCCCGGCGCGGTCAACATGGTCAAGATCCCGCTCCTGCATATCGCGACGCTGGCGATCGCCCAGCGCGAGGCGTTCGTCCCGACCCTGTTTGCTACCCCCGGCCAGCAGCCGGTCGTGTTGCGCCCGCCCTATGCCGCGCTCGCCGCCGCGGCGCCGCCGCCCTTATTGTGGAGCGGGCTGACCGGCGGCGACGCGGTAGCGCGGGAGGCAGCCTTTCATGCGCTCGCCGGCTATGACTATGTCGCTCTGACCGACCGCGAGGCGGTGCAGGTGCCGCCGAGCCCGTGCCTCACGCCGGTTTTTCGCCAGCAGCGATTCCAGATTTTCGCAGTTGTCCACGGGGGCGCCTGCGGCCAGGCCCGGTCATGAAAACCGGCAAAGCGGGGCCCAGCTGAGAATTTGCTGCCAGCGCTGCCCGGGCACCAGCGCCGGGTAGGGCCAGGAAGCGATCTGATGCCAGCCATCCTCGGCATGGCGCAACAGCACCGCCTGCCCGGGGGGAAGCCCGAGGAGGCCCGGCGGGGTGCAGGAGATCAGCGCCAGCCCGTATCCGCGGCGCGCCGCATCGTCGAGAGCGGCATCATCCGCAGTGTTACGGCGTAAGAGATCGAGCGTCGGGTGGCGTGGCGGGGTGTCCCGCAGGACGCCCGCCATCATTGCGGCAACGCTGCCGTTGTCACCCGGCAGGAGTAAGGCCAGCCGATCGCCATCGTGGAGCTGCGCGCCCGCTTGCTTGGCGAGGTTCCACGCCAGCGGCTGCGGCATGTCGAGATCGAAGCGCAGCCGCTTGATGAAGCCAATTGGCGCCAGCACGATCAAGAGGATCGCCCCGGCCGCCGCGGGCTGCGCGGCATTGCGCGCCAGCCAGGCGCCGAGCCCGAGATCGCGCGCCGCCAACGCCAGCGACAGCACCAGGACCAAGGACAGGTGGGTGTTGTAGCGGAAGAACGAGTGCGCCTCGATCGCCATTCCCGGGGCGAACAGCGCGACGTAGGTCAGCGCGATAAAGACATTGTAGAAAACGAACAGCGCCGCGTGAAAGGCGAGAAGCCGGGTCGTCGGCGTCCAGCCCTGGCGCCGCCGCGACACGACGAGGGCGACGAAGGCGGCGCCGACGCAGCCGAAATAAACCGGCTTTTCCGCCACCGTCGCGAGCATGCTCGCAAAGGCCGCCGGCATGACCCGCCAATTCCACTCGGCGATCGGCAAGAGCTGCAGCTCGGCGACGCCGGCATGGAGGATGTAATAGCGCCAGACGAGGTAGAGCAGCACCGCCGGCGCGACGGCGATGGCGACCCTGCGAAGAAGGCGCCCACGTGGCGCGGCGCGCTCGGCCCAGTCGGCGGCGATCGCGGCACCGGCGAGCGCAGCCACCAACCCGAGACCGGATTGCTTGGTGTTAACGAGCGCCGCCAGCGCCAGGGCGAGGGGAACGAGGGATCGCCCGGCGGCCTCCTCGCCCTCTAGGCGCAGAAACCCCAACGCGGCAAAGAGCGCCGTCACGGCAAGCGCCGGTTCGCCGTAGGGCGCCAAGGCGACGCGCGGGACAAAGCCCGGGTTGAGCAATGTCACCAAGAGAATGCCGCCGGCGATCGTGCCCCATGACGGCGCCGCCTGCGGCGATCCGGGCCGGGTATCGAGTGCGCGGGCGATGG
The DNA here is from genome assembly GCA_035946655.1 of Allostellaceae bacterium. Classification (GTDB taxonomy): domain Bacteria; phylum Pseudomonadota; class Alphaproteobacteria; order ATCC43930; family CGMCC-115725; genus DATARH01. Next base: position 19,939 of record DASYZD010000129.1, read on the forward strand.
CGAGGGCACCGGCCAGCT
>DASYZD010000130.1:0-2366 GCA_035946655.1 Allostellaceae bacterium
GCGAAGGCACCGTGCAGACTGCTTTCGACTATCGCCGCTGCCGCGGGCGCCGGACCGGCGTCGCGCAAATGGCAGGCGGCGAATTGCCCGGGCAGGATTTCGCGCATCTCCGGCTCCTCCTTGGAGCAGCGCTCGAAGGCATAGGGACAGCGGGTGTGGAAGCGGCAGCCCGGGGGCGGGCTGATCGGGCTCGGTACGTCGCCGTGCAAGATGATCCGCTGCCGTGCCGCGTCGGGATCGGGGACCGGCACCGCGGAGAGGAGCGCTTGCGTGTAGGGGTGCTGTGGCCGGCTGAACAATTGGCTGCGGCCGGCAATCTCGACGATCTTGCCGAGATACATGACGGCGACGCGGTGGCTGATGTGCTCGACGACGGCGATGTCGTGGGCGATGAAAAGATAGGAAAGGCCGAACTCCCGCTGCAGGTCGCCCAACAAGTTGATGACTTGCGCCTGCACCGAGACGTCGAGCGCGGAAACCGGCTCGTCGCAGATGATGATGCCTGGATTGAGCGCCAAGGCGCGAGCGATGCCGATGCGCTGGCGCTGGCCGCCGGAGAATTCATGCGGGTAGCGATGGAGCGCCTCGGCGCGCAGGCCGACCTTAAGGGCAAGCGTCTCGACCCGGTCGTCGAGCGCGCGGCCCTGGGCGACCCCGTAATTCTTCAGCGGCTCGGCGATGATGTCGGCGATCCTGAGACGCGGGTTCAACGAGGAATAGGGGTCCTGGAACACGACCTGCAATTCGCGGCGATAAGGCCGCATCTGGCGTCGTGACAACTGGTCGATGCGCTCGCCATTGACGCGAACTTCGCCGGCGGTCGGCTCGATCAGCTTGAGGATCGCCTTGCCGGCGGTCGACTTGCCGCAACCGGACTCGCCAACCAGGCCCAATGTCTCGCCCTCGGCGATGTCGAAGGAGATGCCGTCGACCGCATGCACCTGACCGACCGTGCGCTGCAACAGCCCGCGCCGGACCGGGAAGTGCTTGACCAGGCCCTTGACCGACAGAAGCGGCGGCGCGTTCACGTCCGGCATGCAGGACCACCGGCTTGCGTCCTTCGAGACGACCGCTGCGCGGCCTCCTCGGGATGACGTAGTTTTATTAATATCAATGAGATGCCGTCATCCTGAGGGCGCTCGAAGAACGCGTCTCGAAGGGCGCTGGACGCCGAGGCAATCCTCATGTCCCGGCGACCACATCGGAGTGAAAGCAGGCGGCGTAGTGGCCGGGTTCTTTTTCCTCGAAAGGCGGCATCTCGCGCCGGCAGATATCGGTGGCGTAAGCGCAACGCGCGGCGAACGCGCAGCCGGGGATTTCCTCTCGCAGCGAGGGCACCGTCCCGGTGATCTCGGCGAGCCGCGGCAGGGGTTCGCGTGCGAGGCTGGCGCCGAGCTGCGGGACCGAGGTCAAAAGCCCCCGCGTATACGGATGCAGCGGGTGGCGAAAGAGCCGGCCGACCGGCGCCTCCTCGGCGCGGCGCCCGGCATACATGACGACGACACGCTGCGCCATCTCGGCGACGACGCCCAGATCATGGGTGATGAGGACGATCGCAGCACCAATCTTCGCTTTCAACTCGCGCATCAGATCGAGGATCTGGGCCTGGATCGTCACATCGAGCGCGGTCGTCGGCTCGTCGGCAATGAGGAGTTTGGGGTTGCAGGCGAGCGCCATCGCGATCATCACGCGCTGGCGCATGCCGCCCGAGAGCTGGTGCGGGTATTGCTCGATCCGCCGCTCAGGTTCGGGGATGTGCACGAGGCGGAGCATGTCGACGGCCTTGGCGAGCGCGGCTTGTCTGTCGAGCCCTTGGTGGAGCGTCAGGGTTTCGCCGATCTGGCGGCCGATGTTGAGGACCGGGTTCAATGAAGTCATCGGCTCCTGGAAGACCATCGAGATCTCGTTGCCGCGTACCTCGCGCATCGCCGCTTCGCTGAGTGCGCGCAGATCGCGCCCGGCAAAGCGGATGACGCCCGAGACGATCCGCCCCGGCGGCGAGGGGACGAGCCGCAGTATCGACAGCGCGCTGACGCTCTTGCCGCAGCCCGATTCACCGACGATCGCCAGGGTTTCGCCCGGCATCACGTGGAACGACACGCCGTCGACCGCGCGCACGATGCCGTCGCGGGTGAAGAACCAGGTCCGCAGATCGGCGACTTCGAGGAGCGGCTGGAGCGCGGTGGCAGGCTCAGGCGGTGCGGGCGTCTTGACCGGGAGGGGTTGATAGACCGCGGCCATCGCCGGGGGGCTCAGAGGCGCCGTGCCAGGCGCGGGTCGAGCGCATCGCGCAGACCGTCACCCAACAGGTTGATCGCCAGCACGGTCAGGGACAGCATGATCCCGGGGAAGAGGACGATGTAATA
>DASYZD010000131.1:0-3415 GCA_035946655.1 Allostellaceae bacterium
AAGTGGCATTCGGGAGGCGGCGGCGCGGTGTCGACGGCGGCGGACTATCTGCGCTTCTGCCAGATGCTGTTGAATGGCGGCGAACTCGACGGGGTGCGCCTCTTGGCGCCGAAGACGATCGCGCATATGACCGCCGACCACCTGCCGCCCGAGATCGCCTATGGGACGACGACGCGACCGCGCTTTGGCGCGCTCGCGCCGGTGCCGGAGATGGGCTACGGCTTTGGTCTCGGCTTTGCCGTGCGCAAGGATCAGGGGCGCTCGCCGGTGCCCGGCTCGGTCGGCGAATATTTCTGGGGCGGCGTCACCGGCACCTATTTCTGGATCGATCCACAGAAGCAGATGGTGGTCGTCCTGATGCTGGCTGCGCCCGACCAGCGCCTCCACTACCGCTACCTGTCGCGCCAGCTGGTCTACGCCGCGCTCACCCGGTCGCGCGGCGGGCGTTATCGCTGAGGCGGTCGGGCTCACACCGTTCCAGCCGCACGCAGGCCGGCGATTTCGTCCGCGGAATAGCCGAGCTCGCGCAACACCCAATCGCTGTCGCCGCCGATTTCCGGCGCGGGCCGGCGCAATCGGCAGGGCGCCTCGGCAAATTTGACCGGAAAGCCAAGCATGCGAACCTCGCCATGGCCGGGGTGGTGCTGGCTCAGCACCATCTCCTGGTCCACGACCTGCGGGTCGGCGAAGACTTCCGAAAGGCCCATGATCCGGCCGCACGGCACCCCGGCCGCGTTGAGCCGCTCGATCCACTCACCGGTCGTGCCGCCGGCGAGCCGGGCCTCGATCGCCGCATTGATCGCGGCGCGGTTGGCGACCCGGAGGTCGTTGGTCTGAAAGCGCGGGTCGTCGCGCAAGTCTGCAGCATCGAGCGCATCGAGGAGGCGCTGGTATGATTGTTCCTGAGAGGGCGCCAGCGCGACTTCGCCGTCCGAGGTGCGAAACATGCCATAGGGTGCGACGATCGCATGGTCGTTACCGGCACGTGCCGGGTCCACGCCGGTCGCCAGATGATTGGCGGCGAGAAAGGCGAGGAGGCTGATGAGCCCGTTATTGAGGCTCGCGCCGACGCTCTCGCCAGCGCCGGTGCGGCCGCGGCGAGCGAGGGCGGCGCAGATCCCGATCGCACCATAAAGCCCGGCGACGAGATCGGCGATCGGCGGCCCGGCGCGCAACGGTGGCCCGTCGGCCGCGCCGGTCACCGCCATAAAGCCGCTCATCGCCTGGGCGATGAAGTCGAACGACGGGCGGTCGCGATAGGGGCCGGTCAGCCCGAAGCCGCTGATGTTGGCGTAGACGAGATCGGGCTTGAGTTGTTTGCGGCGGTGTTCGTCAAACCCCATCTGCCCCATCACGCCAGGGCGGAAGTTCTCGACGAGCACGTCACTCCCCGCAATCAGCCGAGCCAGCACCGCCTGCCCCGCGGGGTCGCGCAGATTAAGCGAGAGCGAGCGCTTGTTGCGGTTGAAGGCGGCGAAATACCACGAGAGCCCGTCCTTGATAACGCCCTGCCCGCGCAGCGGGTCGCCGGCCCCCGGCGGTTCCACCTTGATCACCTCGGCGCCCATGTCTGCGAGGATCATGGTGCAGAACGGCCCGGCCAGAATGCGCGTCAGATCGACGACCCGAAGTCCCGAAAGCGGCACGAGGCTTCTCCATTCGGTTGTCATTGCGAGCGCAGCGACGCAATCTCCTGCCGATTTCGCTGCATCGTCGAGATTGCTTCGTCGCTGCGCTCCTCGCAATGGCAACGGGCCCCATGACCACCCCGATCACCCTCGATGACATCGAATGCCTCGCGGTCGGGGCGTGGATCCTCGGGACCGGCGGGGGCGGGAGCCCCTATCTCGGGCTCCTCAACATGCGCCGGCTTTATGCCGAGGGGCACAGCGTCGAATTGATCTCGCCGTTCGATCTGGCCGATGACGACCGGGTTGCGGTCGTTTCCAACATGGGGGCGCCGCTGGTCGGCCAGGAGCGGCTTGCCGACAGCCGCAACATCGCCCGCGCCGTCGAACTCCAGGAGGAATATCTCGGGCGGAAATTCCGCGCGGTCATGTCCTTGGAGATCGGCGGCGGCAACGGCATCCAGCCGTTGATGGCGGCGGTCCATCTCGGGGTGCCGGTGGTTGACGCGGACACGATGGGGCGCGCCTATCCCGAGGCGCAGATGACCAGCGTCGCGGTCGGCGATCTTCTTCCCTACCCGTGCGCGCTTTACGACCCGCGCGGCATCGAGGCAGTCGTGACGAAGGTGCCAAGCTGGAAATGGATGGAGCGCGCCAGCCGCAAGATCTGCGTCGAGATGGGCTCGATCGCCTCGACCTGCAAAGCGCCGCGTAGCGGCGCCGAGGTCAAGGCGTGGGGGATCCACTTCACGGTGTCGAAGGCGATTCGTATCGGCCGCCGGGTGCGCGAGGCGCAGCGCCACCACGCCGACCCAATCGCCGCGATCCTCGATGAAGCGCAGGGGAAGCAGCTGTTTCGCGGCAAGGTGGTCGACGTCGCGCGGCGGACGACCGAGGGGTTTTTGCGCGGCCGCGCCGCGATCGAGGGGCTCGACGAGGACCGTGGGTCGCGGCTCGAGATCGCCTTCCAGAACGAATGGGTGGTCGCCTCGAAGGGGGGCGCGGCCATCGCGATGTCGCCCGATCTGATCTGCGTCCTCGATACGGTCACCGGGCATGCCGCCGGCACCGAGACGATCCGCTACGGGATGCGGGTGACGGTGGTCGCGCTGCCGGCGCCGCCGGTGTTCCTGACCCCGAAAGGGCTCGAACATGTCGGGCCGCGCGCGTTCGGCTATGACCTCGAATTCAAGTCCGTGTTCGATGATGCCCCTCACCTCGGCCCTCTCCCCGCAAGCGGGGAGAGGGAGGGACCCGCGAAGCGGGAGGGTGAGGGGCGAACCCGGTGAGGCGCATCGGCATCGATGTCGGCGGTACCAACACCGATGCGGTGCTGCTCGACGCGGGCAGCGTCGTCCATGCGGTGAAGACGCCGACCACACCGGATGTGACCGGCGGCATCCTCACCGCGCTCGATCTCCTCGGCCGGCACCCGCAGGTCGCGCGCGGGGCAATCGACGGGGTGGTGATCGGCACGACGCATTTCGTCAACGCGGTGATCCAGCGTCGCGGGCTGGCTCCGGTCGCCGCCATTCGCATCGGCCTCCCGACCGGCGCCTCGCTGCCGCCGTTCTGCGACTGGCCGGCGGACCTCGCCGCGCTCGCCCGGGGCGCGGTCTTCATGCTCGAAGGCGGGCACGATTACGACGGCCGCCCGATCATGCCGTTCGACCAATCCGGGATGCGCAAGGCGGCGCGGCAGATCCGCGACCTCGGCCTTTCCGCGGTGGCGATCAGCTCGGTGTTCTCGCCGCTCGACCCGAGCCACGAAGAGCGGGCACGCGAGA
>DASYZD010000132.1:0-10970 GCA_035946655.1 Allostellaceae bacterium
GACGCGGCTTGATCCGCGCAAGTTTCGGGACCCGCTGGTCACCGCCACCGGGGACCGGCGCGCTCAGGTTGCGCTCCATTCGCTCGACACGTTGTGGTTCAACACCGGGACCCTGTGCAATCTGACCTGCCGGCACTGCTATATCGAATCCTCGCCCAGAAATGACCGCCTCATATACTTGAGCGCTGCCGAGATCGTCGAATACCTCGACGAGATCGAAGATCTCGGGCTCGGCACCAAATTGATCGGCTTCACCGGCGGCGAGCCGTTCATGAACCCGGCATTGCCGGCGATGCTCGAGACGGCGCTCGCGCGCGGCTTCCGGACGCTGGTTTTGACCAATGCGATGAAGCCGATGGGCAAGATGAAGCCGGCTCTGATGGCGCTGCGCGAGCGCCACGGCGAGCGCCTCCAGATCCGCGTCTCGCTCGATCATTACGGCCGCCGGGTGCATGAGGAGGAGCGCGGCCGGCGCAGCTGGCAGCCGACGCTCGACGGGTTGCTGTGGCTGGCCGCCAACGGCTTTGCCCCCACGGTCGCGAGCCGGCGGCTGTCGGGCGAGAGCGAAGCCGAGATCCGGCGCGGCTTTGCCGGTCTCTTTAACGAGCTCGGCCTGGCGATCGACGCCGCTGACCCGCTGGCGCTGACCGTCTTTCCCGAGATGGATCCCGAGGCCGACGTGCCGGAGATCACCGAAGCGTGCTGGGGCATCCTCGGCAAATCGCCGGAGGACATGATGTGCGCCAGCTCGCGCATGATCGTCCGGTTCAAGGGGGCGGCGCGGCCGAGCGTCATCGCCTGTACGCTCCTCCCCTACGACCCACGCTTCGACCTCGGCCCGACGCTCGAAGGAGCGCTCGGGCAGGTCGCGCTCAACCATCCCCATTGCGCCAAATTCTGCGTCCTCGGCGGCGGCGCCTGCAGCCGGGGCGAGGGACGCGCAAGTTCGTAACGATCTTGCGCGCCAAGGATCTTGGCCCTCAGGATCTTGCGCCCCAAGGATCTTGCGCCCTTGCGCGCTGTTCTGGTTGATTATAACCCGCAAGTATATGGGAGAGCGATGATGCGAGCAATTCGGGCGATTGGCGCCGCGTTCCTGATGGTGGCGGCGCTGCTGCCGGCGGCGAGCCATGCCGACGGCACCCCAGGCGTTGCCACGGCCGCTCCGCCGGAACCCGGCTGCAATTGTCCCGGGGTTCAGCATCGCCACATCCGGCATCACCTCTGGCGCCGCCGCTGGCGAAACCCTTCGATCGCCGTGGCCCACGTCGCGCCCTATCCGCCACCGCCCGATCTATATTACAACGTGCCGCTGCCGCCCACTTTTGACGGCGAGTACAGCCGGATGATGACAAAGCGCGCCCGCTACTTCTGGCTGGTCGCCAATGGCCCGGTCTACGAATACGACATCATGGCCAACGCCTACATCCCGCTCCCCCGCGGCGACGCCGAGCGGGTCCTCGCCACCGTCGGCATCCCTCACTGACCGCGTCAGGCGGGGTCTCCGGTATCGGGGGTGAGGCCGGCGCTCCTAATGCCGTGGACGGCGCACGCTTCGTCCTTGTCCGAGGTGTCGCCGCTGATCCCGACCGCGCCGATGATGTCGCCCGCCGCGTCGCGGATCAAAACGCCGCCCGGCGCCGGCACCACCCGCACCTCTGAGGCGGCCATCAGCGCCTGAAGAAAGACGCCGCCCGCGGCGGCGCGGCGAGCGAACTCGCGCCCGCCAAACCCATCCCGAGCGTCCCCCAGGCCTTGCCGTTGGCGATCCCGGTGCGCAGGATCCCGGATTTGTCCTCGCGCTTCATCGCCACCATGTGGCCGCCGGCGTCGAGGACGACCACGGTCAGCGGGTGCAGCTTCAATTCGCGGCCCTTGTCGAGCGCCTTGTCGACGATCGTCGACGCCTGGGCGAGAGTGAGTGTTGTCATGCCCTGTCCTTTCATGGTTGCCGAGCGGGCCCAAGCGCGCGCCACACACGCTCGGGGGTCGCCGGCATGTCAATCCTTGCGCCGGGCGGCAGCGCGTCAACCACCGCGTTCATTACCGCGGCGAGCGCGGCGGTGGTGCCGGCTTCGCCGACGCCCTTGACCCCGAGCGCGTTGGTGCGAGCCGGCATCGGGCGCAGTTCGCTGGTGATCTCCGGCAGATCGTCGGCGCGCGGCATCGCGTAATCCATGAACGAGCCGGCGAGCAGCTGCCCCGATGCCGGGTCGTAGATCCCCGCCTCGAGCAAGGCCTGTCCGACGCCCTGCGCGACCCCGCCCTGCACCTGGCCCTCGACCAGCACCGGCTGCAATACCCGGCCGCAATCATCGACCGCGGTGTATGACGCGAGGCTTACCTGCCCGGTTTCGGGCTCGATCTCTACTTCGGCGACATGGACGCCGTTCGGAAACGATGGCGGCACGTCGGCGGTGCGCCTCGTATCGAGGTCTTCCGCGATCGTCCCCTCGCGGGCGAGCCTCCGGGCGTGGTCTGCCAGCTCGAACAGCCCGATCCGCCGGTCGGTGCCGGCGATCTCGAAGGTGCCGTCGCGATAGGCGATATCGGCTTCGGCGGCTTCGAGCACATGGGCGGCGATCCGCCGGCCCTTTGCGATGATCGCGTCGATTGTCGAGACGACCGCGCCGCCGACCGACATCGTCGCGCGCGAGGCGACCGCGCCCCAACTCGGCACGCCGTCGTCGCTGTCGCCCTGCGCGACTTCGATCGCGTCCATCGGAATGGCGAGGCGCTCGGCGGCAAGCCGGCGATAGAGGGTCCTGTGCCCCTGCCCGCTCGCCTGCACGCCGATCGCGAGCAACAGCCTACTGTGGCCCGGAAAGCTTATCGCGGCGCCCTCTCCGGGTTGCCCGCCGGCGATTTCGAGAAAGCACGAGATGCCGAGCCCGCGCCGCTTTCCGGCCTTTTGCGAGAGCGCCGCGCGCGCCGCGAAATGCGCGATGTCGGCACGCTCGAGCGCGCTCTCGAACAACCCGGGGAAATCGCCGCTGTCGTAAATCGTGCCGACCGGTGTCCGGTACGGTATCGCATCGGGCGCGATCAGGTTGCGCCGGCGCAGCACGATCCGGTCGATGCCGCTCGCCAATGCCGCCGCGTCGACCAGGCGTTCGAGACAGTAATTGGCCTCCGGACGCCCGGCGCCGCGATAGGGGCCGGTCGGCACCGTGTTGGTGAAGAGGCAGCGGATGCGCAGCCCAACTTCGCGGATGTCGTACATCCCAGGCAGGCAGCGCGCGAAATTGGCGCACGCGATGAACGCGGCGTGCGAGGTGAGGTACGCCCCCATATTGGCGAGGACATCGATGTCGAGCGCGAGAAAGCGCCCGCGTTCGTCGAGCGCCAGCGCCGCTTCGATGATCGTGTCGCGCGCCTGATTGTCGCTGAGGAACCCTTCCGACCGGGTGCCCAGCCAACGCACCGGCCGGCCGAGTTGTCGCGCCGCGACGAGGAGCGCCGGGTATTCCGGATAGCCGGTGGCGCGCATGCCGAAGGCGCCGCCAACGTCGCCGCTCAACACCCGCGCCCGCTCCGAGGGCACGCCGAGGCTGTGCGCGAGATCGTCGCGCAGGACTACGGCGCTTTGCGACGCGCAGGCGAGGATGAACCGGCCGGCACCCTGATCGTAACGCGCCAGCGCGGCGCGCGGTTCGAGCGGCGCCATGACGATGCGCTGGTTGACGAGGCGCACCCGGGCGACATGCGCGGCGCCGGCAAAGCTCCGCTCGCGGACTTCCCGCCCGCCGTCCGCGCCGGCAAACCCCTGCCAATCGAGCGCAAGATTGCCCGGCGCCTCGGGCCAGATTTGCGGCGCCTCTGGCAGACCCGCCACGGCCACATCGCCGACCGGGTCGTGCGGCTGATAATCGACGGCGATCCGCTCGGCAGCCTCGCGTGCGGCCGCTTCGGTCTCGCCGACCACCAGGGCCACCGGGTCGCCGACATGGCGCACCCACGCGCCGGCGAGCGCCGGCCGGTGCGGCACGACGAGCCCGGGACCATTCGGCACCGGGATCACCTGCGTCACGTTGCCGAAACCGGCCGCCTCCATATCGGCCGCAGTCAACACCGTCAGCACGCCAGGCGCCGCTCGCGCCGCAGCGGCATCGATCGTGCGGATCCGGGCGAAGGCGTGCGGGGAGCGAACGAAGACGCCATGAGCTTCGCCCGCCGCCCGCGCGTCATCGGCGAAGCTTCCCGCTCCGGTCAAGAGGCTCTGATCCTCGTCGCGCGGTACAAAGGACCGGGTCATCGCTTGCCGCATACGATTACCTGCGTCATGGTGACCAGCTTAACAGCGCTCGCCGATGCTGGTCTAATGTGCCGGCTGCACGCTCGGCGCTGCTGGGCGAGACACGTTGAGGGGGGACGCCCAACATGGTGCCGACGCCTGCGCGCGCTTGGACCGCGCCACCGGTCAGGTTGCGCCCGTCTCCCCGGCAGCGCTTCTAGCTTCCGGAACCGCCGATGGCCGTTTCCCTCGATCTCCTCGTTGACGCGCTGGTTGCCGGCGTCCTGCTCGGCGGCTTCTACGCGGCGGTGACGGCCGGCGTCACGATCTCCTTCGGCATGCTCGACATCGCCAACATCGCTCAGCCAGCCTTTATCCTGCTCGGCTCCTACGCGGCCTACATCGTTACCTCGTACGTCAGGATCGACCCGATCCTGGTCGGCTTCATCATGACCCCGGTGTTCTATGTGATCGGGATGGTTACCTACCGGCTTTATTACTACGCGTTCGAGAGCCGCGGCGAGCAGGGGATCCAGGGCCTCGCGTTCTTTTTTGGCCTGTTGTTTGTCGCCGAAGTGTCGCTGGTCCTGGTCTTCGGCGTCGATTACCGCTTCGTTGAGGCGCCCTATATCGGCCCGAGCATCCATCTCTGGATCTTCGACCTGCCGCTGCGCATGCTGATCCCCTGTGTCGTCTCGCTGGTCATGGTCGGGCTGTTGCAACTCTATCTGACGCGCAGCTTCATCGGCCGGGCGATCCTCGCGGTGTCGCAGGACCCGCTCGCCTTGCAACTGATGGCGGCCAGCCCGACCCGGATCAAGCAGATCGCCTTCGGCATCTCGATTGCGACCTGTGCGCTGGCCGGCACCTTTCTGATCGTCATTCAGCCGGTCGAGCCATCGATCGGGCGCGACTATATCGGCCGCATCTTTGCGATCTGCGTGCTCGGCGGCATGACCAGCATCCCCGGCATGGTGGCCGCGTCGATCCTCATCGGGATCGTCGAGAGCATCACCGCGACATTTACCGGCCCGTCCTGGGCGCCGGCCGTTGCCTTCGGCTTTCTGTTGGCGACATTGGCCGTGCGCCCCTCCGGCCTCCTCGGCCGCCAGTGATGCGCAACGGAAGCTTCTGGATCGCCGCCGCCGCGTTCGGGATCCTGTTCGTGGCGCTGACCCGGGTGTTTTTCACCAACGAGTATTATTTCTTCGCCGCCTATGTCGTGCTGCAATACATCGTCTTGTCGACCGCGTGGAACATCCTCGGCGGCTACACCGGCTACATCAATTTCGGCACCGGCGCCTTCTTCGCGATCGGCGCCTACAGTTCGGCGGTACTGCACAAGATGCCGGCGCTGACTGAGGCCTGGTTCGGGATAACGACCCCGGCGATCCCGCTGCCGGTCATGATCCTCATTGGCGGAATTGTCTCAGGCGTGCTCGGCCTCGGGACCGGCTACCTGACGCTGCGCCTGCGCGGGGTGTTTTTCGCGATCGCCACGCTGGCGTTGACCGTCGTCGTGCAGACGCTGATCGTCAACTGGGACTATGTCGGCGGCTCGCGCGGCATCTACATCATCCGTCCGGCCGACGCGCCATTGGGCGGCGGCTATATCCAGTACCTCTATACGCTGATGCTGGTGCTGGCGGTGATATCGGTCGGCATCGCGCGAGCGATCGAACGATCGACGCTGGGCCTGGGCTTTGCCGCGATCCGCGACGACGAGCTGGCCGCCGAGGCCGGCGGGGTCCCGACACTGGGGTTGAAGCTGATCGCCACGACCCTCTCCGGGGCACTGATGGGCATGGCCGGCGCGCCCCTGCCCTATTACGTCACTTATCTCGACCCGACCTCGAGCTTCAACCTCGCCTACGCGGTCAATAGCGTCGCGATGCCGGTCATCGGCGGGATGACCAGCTGGATCGGTCCGGTGATCGGCGCGATCCTCCTTGGCACGATCCAGCAGCTCGGTTCGGTGGGCTTCTTCCTCGACCTCAATATTCCCCCGACCTTCAACCTCTTGATCGTCGGCCTCCTGTTGATCCTCTTCGTCATCATCGCGCCCAACGGAATCGTCGGGCTGGTCACGGCGCGTCGGCGCAGGCGCTCGGGCGCACTCGATGCGCTTGCCGCGCGGAGGGCGGCGTGAGCGAGGCCCCGCTCCTCTCGGTCAGCAACCTCGGCAAGCGCTTTGGCGGGTTTGTCGCGCTCGACAACATCGAACTCACTATCGCCACCGGCGAGCGCCTCGGCCTCATCGGGCCGAACGGCTCGGGCAAGTCGACCCTCGTCAACTGCCTGTGCGGCACCCTCCACAACGAGACCGGCAGCGTCCTCTTCGATGGGCAAAAGCTCGACGGCCTCCTCGCCCATCAGCGCACCCGCCTCGGGCTGGCGCGCAGCTTCCAATTGCCAAGGCCGTTCCACACCCTCAGCCTCGTCGACAATTTGCGGGTCCCGCTGACCTTCACCGTCAACGCCCGCCCGGGCCACCGGCTGTCCTCCGCCCAGACCGACGCCCGCTGCCGGGAGCTCCTGCACGCGGTCGGGCTCGCCGACAAGGCGGGCCGCCTGCCGCGTGACCTGACCCAGGTCGAGATGCGCAAATTGGAGCTCGCCCGCGCCGTCGCCACCCAGCCGCGCCTCCTCTTCGCCGACGAAGCGATGGCGGGGCTCTCTCCGACCGAGGTCGAGGAGATCATCGCCGTTTTGCTGCGCCTTAACGAAGAGGGCATCACGATCGTCCTCATCGAGCACATCATGCGCGCGGTGATGAGTTTTTCGACCCGGCTCATCGTCCTTGTCGCCGGCCACAAGATCGCCGACGGCCTGCCGCAGGAGGTGATGGCCAACCCCGAAGTCGAAAGGGCCTACCTTGGCGAATAGTTCCTCATCCAGGAACGGTTTAGCGATCAGTGGGCTCAACGCCGGCTACGGCGCGGTGCGGGTCTTGGAGGAGATCTCGCTCTCGGTGTCGCACGCCGAGACCGTGGTCCTCCTCGGCACCAACGGCAACGGCAAATCGACGCTGATGAAATGCATCATGGGCATGGTGCGCCCGAGTTCGGGCGAGATCGTCGCCGAGATCGACGGCGAGCGGTACGACCTGATCGGCCGCGCCACCGAGGACATCGTCGATCTCGGGATCACCCTGGTTCCCGAGGGGCGGCGGCTCTTCCCCAAGCTGACGGTCGAGGAAAACCTGCTGCTCGGCGCCTTCCGCCCGACCGCGCGCAGCGCGATCGCGGCCAATCTTGAATCGTCCTATCAGACTTTCCCGGCGCTGCGCGAGCGCCGCGGCCAGCTCGCCGGCAGCCTCAGTGGCGGCGAACAACAGATGCTGGCCTTGGCCCGGGCGCTGATGTCGGCGCCGCGCATCCTCCTCATCGACGAACCGTCGGTCGGGCTCGCGCCGATTCTCGTCAGCCGCACCATCGACAAGATCAAGGAGCTGAAGGACCGCTTCCAATTGACCGTCCTGATGGCCGAACAGAATTTCAATCAGGCGGTGCGCATCGCCGATCGCGGCTACGTCATCGTGCACGGCCAGATCGCTTTCGAAGGCCGCAGCACCGACGAACTCAACAACAACGAACTCGTGCGGAAGTTTTATTTGGGGCTGTAAGGCCGCTCGCGCCCTGCCTCATCTAAAACTCCGACGAATAGCCGCCATCGACCGGGATCGCCGCCCCGGTCACGAAATCGGAAGCCGGCGCGGCGAGAAAGACGGCGATCCCGGCCAGGTCCGCAGGGACTCCCCAGCGGCCCACCGGGGTGCGGTTCAAGACCCGCTCGTTAAGTCCGGCGACCTGCGCCCGCGCGTCGCGGGTCAATTCGGTGTCGATCCACCCCGGCAACACCGCGTTGACCTGGATGTTGTCCCGGGCCCAGGCGGTGGCGAGCGATTTGGTCATTTGCACCAGCCCGCCCTTGCTCGTCGAATAGGGCGCCGCGTAGGCGCCGCCGAAGATCGACATCATCGACCCGATATTGATGATCTTGCCGCCGCCCTGCTGTTTCATCGGCGCGTAAGCCGCCTGGGAGCAGGCAAAGGCGCCGGTCAAATTGGTGTCGAGCACCGCCTGCCATTCCGGAATCGCATAGTCCTGCGGCGGCTTCCTGATCGACATGCCGGCATTGTTGACGAGGATGTCGAGGCGGCCGAAGCGGGCGACGGTCTCATCGATCAGCGCACGGCACGAGGAGGGATCGGCGACATCGAGCGCGATAAACGCGCTCTTCGCGCCGTGCGCCGTCAGGGCTCTGACCGCCGCCGCCGATTTCTCGGGGTTGCGCGCGGCGACGACGATGGCCGCCCCGGCCGCGGCGAGGCCCTGCGCCATGCCAAGCCCGATCCCGCCATTGCCGCCAGTGACGACCGCGACCCGCCCGGACAAGTCGAAGAGGTTCATCGGGGCGCCCCCAACTCTACGACCGCGCCGTCGGCGTCGCGACCCTGGGCACGGTATTGGCCGATATGCTCGAACAGCGGCCGGTCGGAGCACAGATAGAGGACGGCATCGCCCGAGCCCTGGTTGATGTGGCGGCGCCACAGGAAATTAGGGACGACGAAGATGTCGTTGGTCTCCCAGTCAAAGGCGTGGCCGGCGATCTCGGTCGTGCCGGTGCCGTCGAGGACGATGTAAAAGGCGTTCGCGGTCTCGCGCTTCCACCGCGTCGCTTCGCCCGGGCGCAACAGCTGGGCCGAATAGTCGAGGGTCGGGAACACCGCGGCGCCGGTCACCGGGTTGACGAAACCGAGCGTAATCCCCTCGTAGTGATCCCCCGCCTCCCCGCGCATGCGATCGAGGGCGGCGCGGATCTCGGCCCCCCGGTAATGAAAGACGGGTGACGTCCCCTCGCCGTTGCCGCGGGCATGCGAGACAAAGCCAGGCAGGAGCCCGCCGGCGCCATAGAGCCGCGCCGAATAGCCGTCGGCGTGGAGCGGCTTTTGCGCTCGGGCATTGCCCGCGCGCTCGCCCGGAAAATCCTCGTCGATCCAGACGCAATCGAGGAATTCCATCAGCGGAAAATCGAGAATGTCGGCCCAGATGACCGGGTTCGCCCCGTCATTACCGTGGTCGTGCCAGGTGCCGTTCGGCGTCAGGATAAAGTCGCCCCGCGCGGCCAGGCAGCGCTCGCCCTCGATCGTCGTAAAGCCGCCATTTTCCGACAGGATCGTGCGGCTGGCGTTCGGGGTGTGCCGGTGCACCGGCGCGACATCGCCCGGGTTGTAGATCGAGACGGCGCAGCGGATTGTGCTCGCCACCTGCAGCCGGCCGCCGAGCCCCGGATTGACGAGGAGAAACTGCTGGCGGTCGGCGAACTCGATGGGCGAGACGTCGGCCGTCTTCGCGATTGTGGCGATGCGCCCGAGATAGGGGCTGATCTCGCGCCATCGCCAGCGATGGGGCGCCGCCTTCATCTGGTTGGCGCCGACCCGCCCGGTGGCAACGCTGCCGCCGGCTTCCAGCCCCTCGTCATGAAACCACGGGCGCTGGGAGGGCGCGTTGGCCTGGGTGCGCAGCCAGATATGAAGCCCCTCAGCGTCGGCATTGAGCTGTTCCATCGCCGCCTTCGCCGCCGACGGCAGGGTCTTTGCTTCAGGCATCCGCTCCCTCCGTCAATCGACGACGACGCCGGAAATTTGCACAAGGATAGCACAGGCGGTAGCTATACTCCCGCCGATAGGGGGAGGAATGGTCGACACCCGAGCGACCCAGCGCCGTCTCGCCGCGATCCTCGCCGCGGATGTCGCGGGCTATTCGCGGCTGATGGGGGCGGACGAGGAAGGCACCTTGGCGCGGCTGAAAGCACTGCGCGCCGAACTGATCGACCCGGCGATCGCCGCGCATCACGGGCGCATCGTCAAGACCACCGGCGACGGTCTCTTGGTCGAGTTCGGCAGCGTCGTCGATGCAATGCGCTGCGCCATCCAATGGCAGGGCGCGATGGCCGACCGCACGCAGCCGGCCGACACCCGCATCGAGTTCCGCATCGGGGTCAATCTCGGCGATGTGATCATCGACGGCGATGATATTTTCGGCGACGGGGTCAACATCGCGGCGCGGCTCGAAGCGCTGGCCGAGCCCGGCGGGATCTGCATCTCGCGCACCGTCTTGACCCAAACACGGGGAAAACTCGATTTCGCGGTCGCGGATTTGGGCGAGCAGGATCTCAAGAACATCGCCCAGCAGGTGCACGTGTTCCGGGTCGGACCGCGGCCGTCCCGGCCGCATGCGGGCGAGACGCCCGCGGTCCCGCCCGTGCCCGAAGCCGGCGCGCTGCCATTGCCGGAGAAGCCGTCGATCGCGGTCTTGCCGTTCCAGAACATGAGCGGCGATCCCGAGCAGGAATATTTCGCCGACGGCATCACCGAGGACGTCATCACCCTCTTATCGAAATCGCGCGGCCTCTTCGTCATCGCCCGCAATTCGACGTTCACCTACAAGGGCCGCGCGATCGACGTGAAGACGGTGGGCCGCGAACTCGGCGTGCGTTATGTGCTCGAAGGCAGTGTGCGCAAGGCCGGGGGCCGGGTGCGCGTGACGGCGCAGCTGATCGAGGCGGCGACCGGCGGGCACCTCTGGGCCGAACGCTACGACCGCGACCTCACCGACATCTTTGCGGTACAGGACGAGATTACCGCCGCCGTCTCGACCGCGATCCTGCCGACGGTCGAGCGCAGCGAGCGCGAGCGCGCCGCCCGCAAGCTGCCGGAGAACCTGAACGCGTG
>DASYZD010000133.1:0-18104 GCA_035946655.1 Allostellaceae bacterium
TGGGAAAGGCGGCGCTCGCAGTGGCGGTTCACCGTCGCGGGGTTCGGGGCGGGCGCGGCCTGCGCCGCGGCGCTGGCGCTGGTGGTGCTGGCGCCAGGTCAGCCCAGCCTCGTCGGCGCGGTCGTCGCCGGCCACATTCGCGCGCTTCAGCCGGGGCATCTCGAAGACGTGCCGTCGAGCGACCAGCATACCGTGAAGCCGTGGTTCGACGGCCGCATCGATTTCGCTCCGCCGGTCAAGGATCTCGCCGCCGTCAGCTTCCCGCTGCGCGGCGGCCGGCTCGACTATGTCGGCGGGCGGCCGGTCGCCGCGCTCGTCTATCAGCACGACAAGCACCTGATCGACCTCTTCGTCTGGCCGGCGAGAACGGGCGCGGCGCATCCGCCCGAGGCCGCGGCGCGCGACGGCTACAACGTCGTGCACTGGACCGAGGGCGGGATGGCCCTGTGGGCCGTTTCCGACCTCGAAGCGAAGCTGCTGCGCGAATTCGCCGAGGATTGGCGAGGATCGCCTTGACCGGCGCGCCGCCGTCGCGTCGAATCGGCGGATGGCGTCCCCTCGCGAAGTCGCATGATCGAAATCCGCGGTCTGGCAAAATCCTTCGGCGACCTGCGGGTGGTCCGGGACGTCAGTTTCGTTGCGCAGGACGGCGAGATCACCGGCCTCATCGGGCCGAACGGCGCCGGCAAGACGACGATGTTTCGTCTGATCTGCACGGTGTTGCGGCCGGACCGCGGCACCACGCTGATCGACGGCATCGACGCCCAAAGGGACCCGCTGGCGGCGCGCCGCCGCTTGGGCGTCCTCCCCGATATCCGCGCGCTTTATACGAGGCTGACGGCGCGCGAGCACCTGCGCTACTTCGGCGAACTGCACGGGATCGCGCGAGCGGAGCTCGACCGGCGCATCGATCAGCTGGTCGAGACCTTGCGCATGGAGGATTTCATCGACCGCCGTGCCAAGGGCTTCTCGCGCGGCCAGCAGATGAAGGTCGCGCTCGGCCGCGCGCTCGTGCACGAGCCGCACAACATCATGCTCGACGAGCCGACCAACGGCCTCGACGTCGCGACCAGCCGGGCGGTGCGCGACCTCCTGCGGCAGCTGCGCGCCGAGGGCCGCTGCATTCTCCTGACCAGCCACATCATGCAGGAAGTCGCCGCGCTCGCCGACCGCATCGTCATCCTCTCGGGCGGCCACATCGTCTTGCAGGGCCCTCCGGCCGAACTGCGGCGCACCACCGGGCTGGGCGACCTTGAAGAAATCTTCATGGCGGCGACCCAGGAAGCGGCGGCCGAGCCGGCGCTTGCCGCCGGGAACTGACCCGGGCACTGACCCCAGGCACTGACCCCAGGCACTGACCCCAGGCACTGAGAATGTCGGCGATCCCCACCGTGTTCAAGAAGGAGATGGTCGACCATCTGCGCGATGGGCGCAGCATCCTCGTTTCGATGATCTATCCGCTGATGGGCCCCTTATTGCTCGGGATGATGTTTTTCTTTGTCGGCGGGTCGATGCGGCTGAGTGACACCGGGCCTTTGGTGGTGCCGATCGTCAACGGCGAGAGCGCACCCGATCTCGTGCGTTTTTTGGCGAAAGAAGGGGCAAGGGTCGAGCCGCTCTCGGGTGACGCCAGGACCCTGGTGATCGGCGGCCGGGTAGCCTTCGCGCTGATCCTGCCGGAGCGGCCCAACCCGACCCCGCAGAAGGCGCTCGCCGTGCGGCTCCTCACCAACCCTTCGCGGTTCGACAGCATCGTCGCGACCTCGCGCATCGTCGAGCTATTGGATGCCTATCGTCGCGAAACGCTGGGGGAGAGGCTGCGCAGCGCCGGCCTGTCACCCGATATGATGAGCGTTCTGGACATCGCGCAGGAGAATATCGGTCGCTCTGCCGGGCCGGCGATCATCCTCCTGACGATGATCCCGCCGTTTCTGATCTTCACGTTGTTCACCGGCGGCGTTCATGTCGCGCTCGACACGACGAGCGGCGAGCGTGAGCGCGGCGCCTTCGAGCCCTTGATGATGAACCCGGTGCGGCGCTACGAGGTGCTGGCCGGCAAGCTCGGCGCGGTAATCGTCTTCACGCTGATGGCGCTGGCGTCGCAAGTCGTCGCCTTTTGGGTGATGCTGCACGTCGTGCCCGAGGCTTCGCTCGGGCTGGTTGCGCCGCCCAGCGCCTTGCGCCTCCTCTTGGTGGTATCGGTCTGCCTGCCCCTCGTCGTCCTCGCGGCGGCGACGCAATTATTGATCTCCGCGGTCACCCGCAGCATGAAGGAGGCGCAGACCTATCTCGGGCTGTTGCCGCTGGTTCCGGGTTTGGCGGGAATGGTGCTGGCGCTGGCCCCGGTGCGCGCGCAGCCGCTGCTCGCCGCCATCCCGACCTTCGGTCAGACCTTGCTGATGGGACAGCTGGTACGCAACGAGGCGGTGAGCATCATCTTCATCGGCATCACCGCGGTGGCGACGCTGACTGCGACCGGGCTCCTCCTCGTCCTCGGGTTTCGCCTATACGAGCGCGAGGGGATCCTCTTCCCGCAATAATCTGTCGCTGGCACTGCGGCGCTGCGCGATCTCGCGCGCGGCCCTCGCCGCGGTGATCGCGAAGAGCGCCAGCGCGGCAAGCGGGAAGATCGGCAGATGCCAGCTCTCGGCGAGGCCGCGGCCGTCGAGCACCATGACGAACAGCGCCGCCAGCGCCGGGTTCTGCCAGCCCCATGCCGCCGGGGAATTGCCGTCGCGCACCAGCCACGCAGCGGCGACCACCCCGAGCATCAAATCATAGAGGAGCGCGAGCGGGGCCGCGACGAGGCTCGCCGCCGCGAGCGCCGCCGCCCGCGTCGGCAGCGACAGGCGGCGGCGCCAGACCACCACGACAAATCCGGCCGCGCAGAGGCTCGCCGCGGCTTGCAAGGCATAGGCGAACGGTGTCGCGATGCCGAGAAGGCGGGCTGCGCCGAAGGTGTTGGCCATCCCGGCGAAGAGAATCCGCCCGGATTCGTACACCCTGTGGGAGGCTCCGGCGGTCGCGAGGAAGGCCTGCCAGGTATCGGCGCCAAAGAGCGCGAACGAGGCGAGCACGAAGAGGCCGGCCGATGCGGCGGCCGCGGCAAAGGCGCGCCACTGCCCGCCCGCAGCCAGGGCGAGCGGGATCAAGAGGCCGAATTGCGGCTTATAGCAAAGCGCGCCGAACAGCACCCCGGCAATGATCGGGCGGCGATCGATGAGGAGGGTCGCCGCCCCGAACAGCCCGGCCGTCAGAAACGCGTTCTGTCCGAGGCCGAGTGTCCAGAACACCAGCGGAAAGGCGAGGAGGACGACGAGCGCGGTACCCCTGTGCGAGCCCAGAATGCGGCAGCCGACGAGGAGATAGAGGCAGAGCGTCGCCCCTTCGAAGAGGACGAACGCTAAAAGGTAGGGGAGCCTCGCCAGCGCCGCGCATAGGAGGATGAACACCGGCGGGTAGTTGAAGAACTGGTACCTGATGCCGGCGGCGGTGGCGCGCTCCTCGGCGGCCAGATGCGCTGCCTGATCGTAGGCCAGCGCGGGCTTCCCCTCATTGGCCAGGGTTCCGGCGGCATAGAAGCTGACGAAATCGGTGGTCGTCGGCCGCGCCAGCGTGACGATCCAGCCATGTGTCCCGGCGACGATGAACAAAAATCCCGCGATCTGCAGCGCCAAGAGGATCGCCGCACCGGCGCCGACCCGCCTGCGGTCGAGCCATGCCGCGATGTCCCGGCGGTCCGGCCCGCCGCGCCGGTTCATAAAGCGCCCGTGCTGACCGCCTCGCCCACCGCGGCGCGGGGCGCGCGTGTCGCCCTGATTTCAAGAACGCTGACGAAGAAGGCGCCGGTCGCGGTGTGAAACCCGAGCAGGATTAAGGTTCCCGACGGGATCACCAGGCGCATGGCCTGACTTGCCGAGAGCACGCCAAAATTTTCCTCGTTCCATGACCCCAGCGCATAGGCCCCGAGCGCGATGCCGCCAATGAGCATCGCAGCCGCGCAGATCAACCCCGCTTCGAGCGTGAATACCCCGACGATCGAGCGAAACCACGGGTCGGACGGCACGATCCCCTCGCGGGCGCCGTAAATCCGGACGTACACCCAGAATTGCATCGACTGAAACCCGATGACGACGGCGAGCGAGGCATAAAAGAGCGTGTGGATGTCGAAGGTGACCCCACCGATGCGCCGCGGCGCCGGCAACAGCCAGGCCATCGCCGCGAGCCCGATCAGAAACAACACGCATCCGGGATAGAAAAACAGCCATCGCGGGCTGAACAGCAACAGAAAGCGCAGATGCCGCCAGCCATCGCGCCAGCTGCGCAGGTGCGAGGGGCGCCCGCGCCCATCCGGCGACAGGGTGGTCGGCACCTCGGTGATCGCGAGGTCCTGGATCGTCGCCTTCACCACCATCTCGCTGGCGAACTCCATGCCCGGCGCCTGCAGATCGAGGCCGAGGATCGCGTCCCGCCGGAAACCCCGCAATCCGCAGTGAAAATCGCGGCATGGGCTGCGAAAGAACACCCGCCCGATCGCCGAGAGAACGGGATTGCCGAGATAGCGGTGCAGCGCCGGCATCGCACCGGGCGCGATGCCGCCGGCGAAGCGGTTGCCCATAACCAGGTCGTGGCCTTGGCGCAGCCGCTCGAGAAAGCCGTGGAGCGCGCTGAAGTCGTAGCTGTCATCGCTGTCGCCGATGATGACATAGGTGCCGTGCGCCGCCTGGATGCCGGCGAGCAGCGCGCTGCCGTAGCCGCGCGCCGCAACCTCGACGATGCGCGCGCCGCGTGCCCGGGCGATCGCCTGCGATTCGTCGGTGCTGCCGTTATCGGCGACGATGACCTCGCCGCAGACCGCGTTGTTCGCGAGGAAGCCGCGCGCCTTGTCGATGCAACGCCCGATCGTCGCCGCCTCGTTGAGGCACGGCATCACGATCGACAGTTCGACTGCGGCGGGCATTTGGGATTGAGCGTCGCAGCGGGCGATTAGCAAAGGGTTAAGCCTATCGGGCGCGGCCGCGACGCGGCACAGGCGAGCGATCAATGAAGCGGTAACCGCTATGATGATATCCTGCCGCCTCCACTTCGCGCCCCGCTCCGTTGCCGAACCCACCGCTCGCAATTTTCACCGCCGCATCCGCGATCCCATGAGCACCGAGCCCGCCTATGCCTATAGCGGCGTCGACAACCTCGAAATCATGGCGGACGCGGTCAACTACAACGCCTTCCTCCTTGGGCTGGTGACCGCGCAGGCGCGCCCGCACGACAGAATTCTCGATTTCGGCGCCGGTACCGGGGTGCTGATGCGGCCGCTCGCCGCCGCCGGATACCAGGTCAGCTGCGTCGAGCCGGACGAGCGCCTTCGCGCGCGGCTCCAGGCCGACGGGCTCCGCGCGCATGCGACGATCGCGGCGGTCCCGCCGCAAAGCTGCGATCTGATCTACACCTTCAACGTGCTCGAACACATCCTCGATGACACCGATGCCGTCCGCTTGTTGCGTGAGCGCCTCCGGCCGGGTGGGCGCCTCGTCGTCTACGTCCCGGCCTTCCCGATCCTGTTCAGCACGCTCGATCGCAAGGTGGCTCATTTCCGGCGTTACCGCCACGCCGGGCTCGCTGCGCTCCTCTCTCGGGCGGGGTTGCAGATCGAGCGCACCGCCTATCAAGATTGCCTCGGGTTTGCCGCGACGCTCCTCTTCAAGCTGGTGGGCAACGATGACGGCACGATCAACCGGCGTGCCCTCATCCTCTTCGACCGCTGCGTCTTCCCGCTGAGCCGCTTTCTCGACCGCTTTACGGGCCGATGGATTGGCAAGAACCTCTTCGCGGTGGCTCGCCGGGATGATTAGGCCGCTCCTCGCCCGGCGGGCGGCGAGTCGGCCGGGCTGGCCCGCTGCGGCTGACAGCATCCCGGCGATCGGGCTTTGCCTGCTGGTCCCGGCGATTTTTTATTACGCCTTTCTGATCACCGCGGTCGGCAGCGCCGGCCTCTTCGCGCCGGTGCCCTATGGCCTCGCCTTCAACAGCATGCTGTCGCATCTCTTGGCCGGGCGGTTCGATGTCGACCCGAGCGCGATCGGCCCCGAGGGTTATGCCCGCGACGGCGCGGTTTACGCCTATTTCGGGATTTTTCCGGCGCTGTTCCGCGCGCTCTTCCTGCCGCTGCCGAATTTCGCCACGACCGATTTCACCCGGCTGAGTTGTCTCTTTGCGGTGTCGCTGATGGCGCTGTTCAAGGTGCTCTCGGCGCTCGTCGCGTGGCGCCAGGCCGGGTCGCCGCGGCACTCGGCGCTCCTGCCGCTCTTCCTCGCGGCGATCTTCGCCGGCGGTGCGCAGGTCCAGTTCCTGCGGCCGACGATCTTTGAAGAGGTGATGCTGTGGGCGGATGCCTTTGCCGCCGCGTTCGTCTATCTCGTGCTCTACGCCTGGGCGGGCGAGAACGGCTTCACCACCCGCGTCATGTCAGCGCTGGCGGGGATTGCAGGCCTCTGCCTGTTGACCCGGGTGTCGACCGCGCTCGGGCTCTACCTCGCGCTCGGCTTCATTGTTTTGTGGCGCGGCTGGCAGGAAATCGGCCGGTCCACCGCGGCCCCGCTGTGGCAGAGGCTGCCGGTTTTTTCGCTGCCGATGATGATTCTCGTCGGATTCGCCGCGGTGGCCGCGATCGTCAACCAAGAGCGGTGGGGCAATCCACTGGTCTTTGTCGATCTGACCCGGTCGCTGATGACGGTGGTATTCCCCGGGCATTTCAAGCAGCTGCATCAATATGGCGAATTCAATTTCAGCCGGCTGGGTTATGGCCTCGTCTATTATTTCCTGCCGGTGTGGGTGTTGCACGACCAGTCCGGCCAGCTCTTGTGGTCGGGCTTTGTCGAGCGCCAGATCGCTACCGTCGAATTGCCGCCGAGCAGCTTCTTCCTGTCCGATCCGCTGATCGTCGGGCTGGCCGTTTACGGGACCCTGGGGCTGGTGCGCAACCGGATCCCGCGCCGCGCGCCGATCGCCCTGGCGGCCTGCGGTCTTGCCGTCCCGGCCGGGCTGATGCTGATCGCGATCGTGATGGCGTTCCGCTACCGCATGGAGTTTTACCCGCTGTTCGAATTGTGCGCGTTTATCGGGTTCTGGCGCCTCCTCGCCGCGTCGTCGCGGTCCGCGCGGATCGCTTTTGGCGCCGCCGCGCTCTTCGGCATCGTCGCGGCGCAGGCTTTGTGGCTCATTTACATGCTCTCGCCGTTCGGCTCGGCCGGGACGCGCCTGGGAGAGAGCGGCATCGTCCAATTCTACCTGTCGCTGTTCCATTGAACCCGCCCGGCGCGTTGCCGCCCAGTCGGCTCGTCATCCTCGCCGCGAGTTGCGGCAGCTTCGGGATCATGGCCTGGGTGTTGTGGGTCTGGGTGTTTGCCGCCGAGCCGGCCCAGGATTGGATGGTGTTTTACACCGCCGCCCGGGCGTATTTCGACGGCAACCTCCCGCTGATCTTCGATGGCCAGGCGCTTACCGCGGCGCTCAACCAGCGCTTCGCCGGGTGGCTGGCGATGCCGCTCCATCTGCATCCCTGGGTCTATCCGCCGAGTTTCCTGGTGCTGTTCGCGCCGTTCGGGATGCTGCCGCCTTTCGCCTCGCTCGTGGTGTTCCTGGCGAGCGGGTTCATCGCGCTCGGCGCGGCGGCCTCGCTCCATGTCGGGCGCGGCCAGCGGCGCTGGATCGTCGCGTTTTCGCTTGTCCTCTGCCCGGCAGTGCCGTTCAACGTGATGACCGGACAGAACGCCTTCTTTACCAGCGCGCTATTGGTCGGGGGGTTCGGGCTCCTCACCCGCTATCCGGTGCTGGCCGGAGCGCTGCTTGGGATCCTCACCTTCAAGCCGCAATTATGGCTGATGGTGCCGGTCGCGCTCTTGGCGGCACGCCAGTGGCGGGCGCTCGGCAGCGCCACCGCAAGCGCGCTTGCCGTGGCGCTCCTCAGCCTCGCCCTCTTCGGGCCCGAGATATGGCGCGTCTGGTTCGCCCTGATGCGGGGTACCGACGAGGCCTACCGCGCCTGGGTGGCCAGCGGCCGGCTCAATGGCATCAGCGTTTTCGCCTGCGTCGCCTGGCTCGGCGCATCGCCCGGGGTCGCCAATCTGGCGCAATGGACGGCAATCGCGATCGCCGCGGCGTTTGTCTACCAGGCGTTCCGCCGGCCTCAGCCGGGCGCGCTCGAGCTCGCAGTCCTGCTCGCCGCGACGATGCTGGCGGCGCCCCACGTCTCGACATCGGACGCGGTTCTGCTGGCGCTGGCGACGAGCCTCTTTGTCGCCGCTTCGGGTGGCGAGGGGCCGCGCCCGGCGCACCTGATGCTCGCCGCCGCGGTCTGGATCATCCCGCTCTTCAACCCGCCGAGCGTCTTCCGCCCGGGATCGGTCACCCCGCTCCTGATCGTGGCGCTGCTCCTTGTCATCCTTGCCCGGATCCGCGAGGCCGGGACGCCACAACCCGCCGCCCCCGATCGCAGCGCTTGAGAGCGGCGCCGCGACACCCCATTTTTATGCGTTGCCCGCCGCCCTCATGCGACGCCGCGGCGGGCGCAATCCGGGGGTGAGAGATCGATGCCAGCCTTGCAGCCGGCGCGCGGCACGCAAGACATTTTGCCGGAAGCGGCGCGGCGCCACCGCCGGGTCAGCGAGACCGCGCGCGAGGCGGCAGCGCTCTACGGCTTTGCCGAAATCGCGACGCCGATCTTCGAATTCACCGAGGTGTTCACCCGCCCGATCGGCGAGCATACCGACATCGTCTCGAAGGAGATGTACACCTTCAACGACCGCGGCGGCGAAGAAGTGACGCTGCGGCCCGAAAACACCGCCGGCGTCGTCCGCGCGGTGCTGTCGAACGGGCTCACCCAGTCGACCCCGCTCAAATACTTCTACTCAGGCCCGATGTTCCGCTACGAGCGCCCGCAAAAGGGCCGCTTCCGCCAGTTCCACCAGATCGGCGTCGAATTACTGGGGGTGGCGACGCCGCAGGCCGATATCGAGGTGATTGCGCTCGGGCACCGCATCCTCAGGGAACTCGGCATCGGCGCGCAGGTTGCGCTCGAACTCAATACGCTCGGCGATCCCGAAAGCCGTGCGGCGTATCGCGAGGCGCTCGTCAGCTATTTCGCGGCGCGGCGCACCGAATTGTCCGACGACAGCCAGCGCCGCCTCGATACCAACCCGCTGCGCATCCTCGATTCGAAAGACCCGGGAGACATCCGCATCAACGCCGAGGCGCCTGCCTTCGATGCCTATTTGAACGATGCGTCGTTCGAGTTCTACGGCCGCGTGCGTGACGGGCTTGCGCAACTCGGGATCGCCTTCCGCGTCAATCCACGGCTGGTGCGCGGCCTCGACTACTACACCCACACGGTGTTCGAGTTTGTCACCACCGATCTCGGCGCGCAGGGCACGGTGCTGGCCGGCGGGCGCTATGACGGCCTCGTTGAGCTGATGGGCGGGCCGTCGATGCCGGGGGTTGGCTGGGCGGCCGGAATCGAGCGGCTGGCGATGCTGATCGCCGAGCCACCGTCGCCGCCGCGGCCGGTCGCGCTGGTGCCGATCGGCGAGGAGGCCGAGGCGTTTGCGTTGCGGCTGGTCGAAGATTTGCGCGATCTCGGGCTCGCCGTCGATCTTGGCTATTCGGGCAACCTCCAGCGCCGCATGCGCCGGGCCAACCGGATCGGCGCCCGCGCGGCGGTATTGCTGGGCGAGGACGAGCTGGCCAACGGCGTCGCGACGGTGCGCGATCTCGACAGCGGCGAGCAGTCCGAGGTCGCGCTCGGCGATCTGCCCGCGCGCCTCATGACCCTCGGCTGAGCGATGGATAGGGCGCTCGAATCGCGCTTCGACCAGCTGTTGCGGCGCCATGCCGAGCTTGGCGCGGCGCTGTCCGGCGCCGGGCTGGGCGGGGCGGAATTCGCCAAGCTGTCGAAGGAATACAGCGAGATCAGCCCGATCATCGACGGCATCGAGAATTTGCGCCGCACGGTGGCCGAACTCGAATCGGCGAGCGAGATGGCGCAGGGCGGCGACGACCCGGACATGAAGGCGATGGCCGAAGAGGAGGTGCGCGCGCTGCGCCAGCGCCTGCCCGAACTCGAGCTCGCCGTCAAACTATCGCTCCTGCCGCGCGATTCGGATGACGAGCGCAATGCGATCCTCGAAATCCGCGCCGGCACCGGCGGCGAGGAGGCGGCCCTCTTCGCCGCCATCCTTTTCCGCATGTACCAGCGCTATGCGGCGCTGCGCGGCTGGCGCTTCGAAATCCTCGATTTGTCGGAGACCGGGCTCGGCGGCTTCAAGGAGGCAGTGGCCTCGATCACCGGACGCGACGTCTTCGCCCGGCTCAAATACGAATCCGGAGTGCACCGGGTGCAGCGCGTGCCGGAAACCGAGGCGAGCGGTCGCATCCATACCTCGGCCGCAACGGTCGCGGTGCTGCCGGAAGCCGAGGAGGTCGACGTCGACATCGCCGACAAGGATCTGCGGATCGATGTCTTCCGGGCGAGCGGGCCGGGCGGGCAATCGGTCAATACCACCGACAGCGCGGTCCGCATCACCCATCTGCCGACCGGGCTCGTCGTCATCCAGCAGGACGAGAAATCGCAGCACAAGAACAAGGCGCGGGCCCTCAAAGTGCTGCGCGCCCGGCTCTACGAGAAGGAGCGCGAGGCGCTGGCCGCGACCCGGGCCGCCGACCGCAAGAGCCAGGTCGGCAGCGGCGACCGCTCGGAGCGGATCCGCACCTACAACTTCCCGCAAGGACGGGTCAGCGACCATCGCATCAACCTGACCCTTTACAAGATCGACAAGGTGATGTCGGGGGAAGCCCTCGACGAGATCATCGATGCGCTAACCACCGCCGACCGCGCCGCCAAGCTGGCGATGGCGGCGGGGTGAGCGCTTCCGACCCTCACCCACCGGTCGCTGGCGCGCCCGGTCCCCCCTCTCCCGCGGTGCAGGAGAGGGAAACAAAGACGCTCGCCGCCGACCCCCTCTCCCGCAAAGCGGGAGAGGGTGCCCGAGGGCACCGCCCGAAGGCGGGTGATTGTGGTTCGGCAAGCATGCCCTCCGCTCCGACAATCGGCTCCACGCTCATCGAGGCCGCGGAGGCGCTGGCGGCGGCGGGGCTGGATGAGCCGCGCCGGCAGGCCCGCCGGCTCGTCGCCGCGGCGCTCGGGCTGTCGGCCGCCGAACTGTTCGCGCACCCGGAAACCTCGCTCACCACGCCGCATGAGGCCCGGGTCGCGGCGATGCTGCGCCGCCTGGTCGCGCACGAGCCGCTCAGCCGGATCGTCGGCAAACGCGAGTTCTGGGGGCTCGAATTTCTCCTCTCGGAAGACACGCTCGACCCGCGGCCGGACAGCGAAACCCTCGTTGAAGCAGTGCTGGCGCGGCTCACCGACCGCACCCTCTCCTATCGGTTCCTCGATCTGGGGGGCGGCACCGGCTGCCTCCTCCTCGCGCTCTTGTCCGAGTTCCCGCGGGCGATCGGGGTCGGCATCGATATCGCGGCGGGCGCGGTCCGGACGGCGCGGCATAACGCGGGGCGGCTCGGGTTTGGCGAGCGCGCCCGGTTCGCGGTCGGGAATTGGGCGGCGGGTATCGCCGGCCGATTCGACGCCGTCGTCGCCAATCCGCCCTATATCCGGACCTCGGCCATCCCCGCCCTCATGCCGGAAGTCAGGGAGTACGACCCGCACCGGGCGCTCGACGGCGGCAGCGACGGGCTTGCCGCCTATCGCGAGATCGCCGCGGACCTCGCTCGGCTGCTGCGGCTCGGCGGGCTCTTCGCCGGCGAAATCGGGGCGGGGCAGGCCGAGAGCGTCGCCGCGATCCTCCAGCAAAACGGTCTGGCGATTGACGGGTTCGCGGCCGACCTAGGCGGCGTCATTCGCTGCGTCGTCGCGCGCCGCCAGATCGATCGGTGAGCGAGGCCGCGCAACGCCCCAGTGCAAAAAAGGTTTGGAATGCGGCGCCGCCCCGACTAGGTTACGGCTGTTCGGGAGCCTCGCGCCGCACGAGTTTGATGGCGCAGCCAGTCTGTCCTGCGGAGGCCGCAGCCGACAGCAGTCCCGTCGGACCTCGGGTCCACCAGCATCCACGGCGATTAGACAGGTGTCATGAGGCCAGGACAGAACAAGCGATCACGTGGCCGCAATGGCGGTGGCGGTGGCGGCGGGGGTCCGCATCACAACAATAATCGGCCGCGGATGCCGCATCGCACCCAGACTTTCGACAGCAACGGGCCGAGCGTAAAGATCCGCGGCAATGCCTATCAGGTGTTCGAGCGCTACGTCGCGCTGGCGCGGGAGGCGCAGGCCAGCGGCGACCGGGTCGCGGCGGAAAACCTCTATCAGCACGCCGAGCATTATTTCCGGCTGATGAACTTGCAGGGCGAGGGGCAGGGCCAGGGTCCGCCGCGGCCGACCACGCCGGCGGATCTCGAAATGGCCGGCGGCGAAGGCGAGGCCCGCGACGGCCAGGACGAAGAGGGTCAGGTTCAGCCGGTGCCGCCGCCGGCGGCCCCGTTCCCCGGCGACGAACAGCCGCCATCCTATTGACGTGGGCTATTGAGGCTGGCGACGGCGCGCTTCCGGGTTACGCCAGGGCCCGGCTGCGGCTCCGCCGCCGCACGGTTCGGGTGCCGAGCGCGAACGCGCGGCCGAGCGCATCGAAGCGGCGTTGCACCGCTTCGCCGGTAAACAGGCTCCCGGTTGGCGGCAATTCGAGGACGAGGCCGGATGCCTCGCGCACCAGGCGCACCTCGTCCAACAGCGCCAACGCGCCGCCGCAAAGCGTATAGGCGAGCCGCAACGCGAGACCCAGACGGCGCGCGTTGCCGGCAGCGGCGTCATTGATGAGCGGCCGCGTCGCCGTCTTGATCGGGTCGTCGATCGCGCCGCCGTACCGCGCGTGCAGGACAGCGGCAATGAACACGCGCTCGCGATGGCCGATCTGCGCGACCGGCAAGCGCAGGCCGCGGGTGAAGGCATGCTCGGCGCGGTAGTCCGGATGCTCGGTCCACGCGATGTCGCTGAGCCAGGCGGCCGCGCGATGCAGCCGCCGCGCATCCTCGTCAAGATCGGGAAAGAGCGGCGCCGTCCACTGCTGCAGACGGTCGCCGTCGCTGTGCCCGCGGCTCAGATTGGCGGCGAAGCCGATACAGGCCGCAATCAGCGGAGGGATGCGCCGGTCCGGCGGCAACAAGCCGTCGGCATAGCCCTCGCGCAACCCGAACGCCGAGAACACGATCTGCTCGGGGCTGCCGGCGGCGATCAGCTGGCGCAGCACCGTCGCGGCGAGCGGCACCAGTTCGAGGCGCTTCCTGCTGATCGAGGTGATCCGTTCGAGCGACCGCCGGGATTGGCCGGCCATCATTTCGAGAAATCCCTCGGCGGGCCGCCGCGCAATCCCGTATTCATGAATGATGTGCAGCGGATAGTGCGTCTGTTCCATATGCAGCCGCGCGATCGCCCGCCAGGCGCCGCCAACCAGATAGAGCGTCTTGCCCTCGGCTTCGCGCAGCACCGGCGCCGCCGCGATGCCGCGCTCGATCGCCTCGGTGACCGCCTTCCGGTTGTCGTCTAGCTCGGCGAGGCGCAGCGCCCCCAACGGCAGGCTAACGCCGGCGCCGATCGGCGTGCTCGCGGAGGAATCGACCCGGGCTAATTCGACGCTGCCGCCGCCGAGGTCGGCGACCACGCCATCGGCGTCGCGGATCCCGGCGAGGACGCCGGCCGCCGAGAGCCTGGCTTCCTCGCCCCCCGCGATGATGCGCACCGGCACACCGCATTGGCGCTCCGCTTCGGCGGTAAAGGCGCGGCCATCGCTCGCCTCGCGCACCGCCGCGGTCGCGATGATCGCGAGATGATCGGTCCCCAGCGCCCGGGCCAGCGCGACGAAACGCTGGAGATTGGCGAAGGCGAGTTCGACCCCGTCCGGATTGAGGCGTCCCGTCCGGGCGATGCCGCGCCCCAGCGCGCACATGACCTTTTCGTTGAGCAGCGGCAGGAGGCTTGCCCCGAGCCGTTCGAAGACGACGAGACGCAGCGAATTCGACCCGACATCGACGACGGCGATGCGGCCGAGCGGGGTGGCGGCGTGGCTATCCGGCATCGCGGCGCGGCGACCCTAGCGCCGGACCCGCCCCGGGACGGCCGCCACCGCGGGGGCCCGCCCGGGAGTGCGCCGCAGGGCCTTGCCGCGCCCGGAGAGGCTCGGATTGGTCATGAAATAAGTATGGGCGGAGAAGCCCTCGTCCTCGACGGCGACCCGCGTATAGGTCCCGTCCGGCGCCAGGTTCCAGCTTTGCAGCGTATCGCGCAGATTGGCCACCATGATCTCGTCGAGGATCTGCCGATGCACGGTCACATTCTTGATCGGCACCAGCGCTTCGACCCGCCCGTCGAAATTGCGCGGCATCCAATCGGCCGAGCTGATGAACACCTTCGCCTGGTCCGACGGCAGCCGGTTGCCATTGCCAAAGCAGACGACACGCCCGTGCTCGAGAAAGCGCCCGATAATGCTTTTGACCCGGATATTCTCCGACAGTCCGGGAACCCCGGGCCGCAGGCAGCAGATCCCGCGCACCACCAGGTCGATGCTGACCCCCGCCCGCGAGGCCTTGTACAACAAGTCGATGATCGCCGGGTCGACCAGCGAGTTGAGCTTGGCCCAGATCTGGGCGGGCTTGCCCGCCCGGGCGTTGGCGATCTCGACCTCGATCAGCTCGGCGACACGCGCCCGCAGGTTGATCGGCGCCACCGCGATCTTTTCCAGGCTGGGCGGGCGGGCGTAGCCGGTCATGAAATTGAACAGCCGCGCAGCGTCCCGGCACAGCGCGGGGTCGCACGTGAAGAACGACAGATCGGTGTACACCTTGGCGGTGTAGGGGTGGTAGTTGCCGGTCCCGAAATGCACGTAGGAGCGCAATTCGCCACCCTCGCGGCGCACGACCAGCGAAACCTTGGCGTGCGTCTTCAGCTGCAAAAACCCGTAGACCACCTGGACGCCGGCGCGCTCCAGCTCATGCGCCCAGCGGATGTTCGCCTCTTCGTCGAAGCGCGCCTTCAATTCGATCATCGCGGTCACGGACTTGCCGGCCTCGGCCGCCCCGGCGAGCTCGCGCACGATCGGGCTGTCGTCGCTGGTGCGATAGAGGGTCTGCTTGATCGCCACCACCGCCGGGTCGCGCGCCGCTTGCGCGAGGAACTGGACGACGACGTCGAAGCTCTCATAGGGGTGATGGACGACGATGTCCTTCTGCCGGATCGCGGCGAAGCAATCGCCGCCGAAATCGCGGATCCGCTCGGGAAAGCGCGGGTTGTAGGGGGTGAAGACGAGATCGGGGCGCTCGTCGGTGATCAATTGCGCGGTGTCGTCGAGACCGAGGATGCCGGGGGTCGCGAAGACGTCGGCCGGGGCGGCGTCGAGGTGCTCGCTCAAAAACCGCCGCAGATCGGCCGGCATCCGCGCATCGAGCGCAAGATGGATGACATGGCCGCGCCGGCGCCGCTTGAGTGCGCTCTCGAACAGGCTGACGAGGTCCTCGGCTTCCTCTTCGAGCTCGACTTCGCTGTCGCGCAGCACCCGAAAGACGCCCTGCGCGACGACGGCGAAGCCGGGAAACAGATGATCGAGAAACATCGCGATCATCCGCTCGACCGGCAGAAAGCGCATCGCGGTACCGGGCAGGCGGATAAAGCGATCGACCGAGGCCGGGATCAGGATCAGCGCCTGGAGGCGCACATTGTCGCTGACCCGCTCGAGCTGGAGGGCGAGGCCGAAACCGCGGTTGGCGACAAACGGAAAGGGATGCGCCGGGTCCATCGCCAGCGGCGTCAGCACCGGGAAGACGTCGGCCATGAAGTAGCGTTCGAGCCAGGCGCGGTCGCCGGGCTCCAGATCGGTCGGCTCAACGACGGCGACGCCTGCATCGGCGAGCTGGCGGCGCAATGACAGCCAGGTCACCTGCTGGGCTTCCATCAGCGCCCCGGCGCGCTCGTGGATCGCGTCGAGCTGCTGGGCCGGGGACAGGCCGTCCTGGCTCAAGGTCTTGATGCCGGCGAGGTGCTGGCCTTTCAGCCCAGCCACCCGGACCATGTAGAATTCATCGAGGTTGTTCGCCGAGATCGACAGAAAGCGCAACCGTTCCAAGAGCGGATGGCGGGAATTGTCGGCTTCGGACAGCACGCGCTCATTGAACGCGAGCCACGACAATTCGCGGTTGATGAAGCGCGCCGACGAGGAAGCGTCGCCCACCTTCGCATCGCCCTGGCGAATCTCGACGATCTGCGCGCTGGTGCTCATTGCCGCTCTCCCGCCCGCCCCCGATATGGCGGGCCGCCGCGCGCGATTCTACCGCGCCGATGGGGCCGGTGTCATGCACCGGCTCTGGAAGGAGCATGGTTCCGGCGATGCGCAGTGTGTACAACCCTCGGCGGTTCTGCGTTGGCGGGGAGGGAGCCCATGATTCGGGCGGCGATCGTCGGGATCGGGCGATGGGGGCGCACGCTCGTCGGCGCCGTCGAGGGCAAGAGCGCGGCGATCCGCTTTACCGCCGGCTATAACCGGACGCGCGGCCATGCCGAGCAGTTCTGCGCCGAGCACGGGATCGCGCTCGCGGACAACCTCGACCAGATCCTCGCCGATCCGGGAATCGATGCGGTCGTGTTTGCGACGCCGCACAGCGAGCATGGGCCCCAGGTCGAGCGCGCCGCGGCGGCGGGGAAGCACGTCTTCATGGAAAAGCCGTTCACCCTCGATCGCAGGAGCGCCGCGCGGGCGCTCGACGCGGTGGCGCGGAAGGGTGTCGTGCTGGGCCTTGCCTATCCCCGCCGCTTCCATCCTGGGATGTGGGAGCTTAAGGCGCGGATCGACGACGGGAGGCTCGGCACGATCGCGCATTGCCAGGCCGAGCAGAACGCGCCGGCCGGCCTCTTCATGAACCCGCAATCCTGGCGCACCGATCCGACCGAGGCGCCGGCCGGCGGGATGACCGCATCCGGCGTCCACAACCTCGATGCGATGATCCATCTGTTCGGCCGGATCGACGACGTCTACGCGATGAGCCTGCGCCGCGCCGTCACCTACGATGCCGAGGACACCACCAGCGTCATGTTCGGATTTGCCAACGGCATGTCGGGGAGCCTCCTCAGCTCGATCGTCACCGCGGTCAGCTATCGCCTTGCCGTTTTCGGCACCAAGGGCTGCGCCGAACTGTTGACGCCGGAGCTCGATTTCCATTTCACCGCCACCCCGCAAGCGATGCCGGCCGGTCGCCACGCCCAGCCCGCGCCGGAGGTGATCGAGCACCGCCCGTTCAACGCCATTCTCGCCGAGTTGGAGGCGTTCGCCGCAGCGATCGAGGGCGGGCCGGCCTACCCGATCACCGCCGAGGAGATCCTGCACGGCGTCGCCGCCTTCGAGGCGATCGTCCGCTCGGCGGCGACGCATCAACCGGTCAGGGTGGCTGATTAACGACACGCGATTGCTTCGCTGCGCTTGCAATGACAATTTTTGGTTGTCATTGCGAGGAGCGGAGCAACGAAGCAATCTCTCTCAAAATTTCACGAAGGAACCCCCGATGCCCGTCACCGTGCTCTATCCCGAGGCCCGCCAGCAGCCCGATGATCTCGAAACCGAGGTGTTCGGTCCCGATCTGCGCATCGTCAAGCGCGATACCGCCGCGCTCTCGGAGCTCTCGGACGCCGATTGCGCCGCAGCCGACGGGCTGATGATCATGGGGTTCGCCGTCACCGGCGCCGACCTCCAGCGCTTTCCGAAGCTGCGCGCGATCGTCCGCATGGGGGTCGGCTACGACAAGCTCGACCGCCCCGCCGCCGCCCGGCGCAACATCCTGGTCTGCAACGTCCCCGATTACGGCACCACCGAGGTTGCCGACCATGCGATCGCACTCGCCCTCACCTTGCGCCGCGGCATCCTCCTCCACCACGAGATGCAGCGGCATGATCCGCCGGCGCCGTTCCGCTCGTTCCAGCATCCGCTGATCCAGCGATTGGGCACGCAGACTTTCGGCATCATCGGTCTCGGCCGCATCGGCACGGCGGTGGCGCTGCGCGCAAAGGC
>DASYZD010000134.1:0-9094 GCA_035946655.1 Allostellaceae bacterium
CGGCAGCTTGCAGAAGTCCGGAACGAGCTCGTAGGTGTATTTGCCGGTGCCAACCTGTGCCATGGCTTTCTTCCTCCCGGTAAATTGAGTGCCGCGGGATGGATGATCCGCGGGTGTCCCCCATATCCTACTGCGTACAGCCGACCGGTTGTCTACCCAGCTTGCACCGCATAGCCGCCGCGCATTCCTCTTCGTGCAATAATCGCATGGGTTTGATACACTCGCGCAGCCCTCTCAAGAATGGAGCGTTCGGACATGATGCAAGCAGTGGAAAAAACTCGGTTCACCGCAGGGCCCCTGACGTTTGTCGTCAAGCACGAACTGTGGGACGGCAACATCCAGGACCATGCCGACCAGGGCGTCGCGATCATGGTGATGGGAGATGTCGGCGGCAAAGCGACCACCTTGCTGCGGTTCAACTGCTTCGACCTCGAAAAAAGCTATGTCTACGGACCGGAAAATGACGATCTGGAGGTGGCGGGACCGGAGATGCTCGGCGGCACGACCCTCACCAACCTGTTCCGGATGGATCCGATCGCCGACGGCAACCCGATCACGTGGACGATTCAGACCCTCGGTACCAAGCTGCCGAAGATGCTGGAGCGGGCCGGCTATCCGGAAATCGCCGCGGCGACCGATCTGAAGAAGGTGAAACGCATCCTGCCGGACCTCGAAGACTGCGCCCGGACGCTCTATGCCACCGAGCGCAATACGGTCAAGCACAACCGCGGGACCCACATCTTCGAAGCCGGGAATGTCAGGTTCGGGCTCGAGATGCGGCGGCTGCCGATGGGCGACGGCGGCCTTGCGATCCACGTCCTCGCCGACATCGGCGGCACGCCGGGCAAGAAATACACCGAGGAAACCGAGCTCCTGGCCTTTGACCACTTCTGGAACGGCGCGCATTACCACTATGGGCCCCGGAACAAGAACCACCGCATCTATTGGGACCGCACCCTGGTTGAGGATCCGCTGGCGTGGACGCTCGAACAGATCGAGACCGGAAAGCTGCGGGCGATGATCGAGCGGGCCGGCTATCCGGGGGTTGCGGCCGATCTGGATGCGGCAAAAGTCGCTGCCGTCTTTCCGGCGATGAAGAAGCAGGCGCTGGCGATGTGGGCGGAAGGCGAGCGCTTGACCGGGCATCCCGGGCTGCCGCTGGAGTTCACGCCAAACCTGGCCGCCGCCGAATAAAGCACACCGGGCAGAGCGCTCGCCTCTGCCTCGCAGGCCTCGACGAGACAGCCCGGCCGCCGGCAAGCGGCCGGGCTGCATGCTTTGGGCTCTATCGGGTCGCGCGGAGATCCACGGCGAGCTCGATCCGACTGGAAGGAGAGAGAGATGGCCTCACCCACCGATCAACGCCCACCGGTTGCCATCGGCCATGTGCGGCTCCCGGTCAAGGATGTCGGCGCTGCGGCGCGCTGGCTCGAGGTGGTGGGGCTGCGCCCGATTGTGACGCGCGAGGAATTGGCCGTCCTCGAGCTGCGTGGCGGGACCCGCGTCGTCGTCCGGCAATCCGAAGCCCCGGCGCCCGGCACCGCAGCTCCGTTCGACCTGATGGTCGACGATGTCGATGCCGCGCACCGGGACTATGCGGAGAAGGGCCTCGCGCCGTCGCCGATCAGCCGCGGCCGCATCCACGACTCCTTTGTTGTCGCCGGCCCCGACGGCTGGGCCTTCACGGTCAATTCGTCGCACGCCAGCGGCCGGCCGATCTGACTGCCGAGCTGCCCTACGGTTTCAATACGGCTCCCGCACGAAGATGAAGGTCGTGCCGGTGACGATGGGCGCGCTGGCGCCGACGAAGGAGATGTTGGCATCCCTGACCTGGCGCGAGCCGGCGCGGCCGGAGGCTTGTAGCGCTCCTTCGATGATGTGCCACAGGCCATGGATGCGCCCGGTGCCGAGGCTGCCGCCGAAGGTGTTGAGCGGGAGTTCGCCATCCAGTTCGATGCGTCCGTCCTGGATGAAATCGAGCGCTTCGCCCTCCTTGCAGAATCCATAAGATTCAAGTCCGTAGATCACAGAAGCTGAGAATCCATCGTAGATTTGGGCGACGTCGACATCCTTGGGGGTGAAGCCCGAGCGCTCCCAGGTCAGTTTCGCCGAGCTGCTGCCGCCGGCCATGTAGCTCGATAGGCTGCCGATGCGGCCGGCGACCTCGAAATGGAGGCGCTGGCCATAGCCGGCGAGGTAGGCCGGCTTGGGCTTCAGATCGCGCGCCCGTTCTGCCGTCGTAAGCACGAGGGCGACCGCACCCTGCACCGGAATGTCGCAATCGAAGAGGCAGAACGGGTAGGCGACCATGCGCGAGGCGAGGTAATCCTCGCGACTGAGCGGCGTCCCGTAGAAATAGGCGTGGGCGTTGTGCTGGGTGTGCTGGCGCTGGGTGACCGCGAGCGTCGCCATCTTCTCGCGGTTCTGGTTGTTGCGCTCGAGCCAGCGTGTGTAGGCGACCGCCATGCCCTGGCCCGGACCGCCAAAGCCGTAGGGCGCGGTGAATTGCGTGGCGCCGGCCGCCATGCCGCTCGGCAGGTTCTGGTAGGTGCCGCGCGGGTTGTGCATCGCCCGCCAGACGACGGCGTAATTGCACACCCCGGCGAGGAGAGCGTTGACCGCCTGCTGCACGGCACCGCCGATGTTTACCGTGCCAACCTGAATGTGCCACGTTAGGTTCGGCAGTTTCAGCATCGCCATCATGCAGTTGACCGAGACGATCGAGATGCCGTCGATTTCGGCGTGACCGGTGGCCGGCAGTTCGGGGTAGGTCGCCAGACCGTCGATGTCCGACATTTGGAGGCCGGAATCGGCGACTGCCTCCCGGACGGCGGTCAGCGCATGGGCGGCGAGCGGCGTGTCAGCGAGGCGCGAGACCTTGGAGAAGCCGACGCCGCTGACCGCCACCTTGCACCGGTTCTCCCACATGCGGGCCTCTCCTCCTATCCTTTCCCGCGCTTAGGTGCGAAAAAGCGGGGCGCGTTCCGCAGCATGCATGCGCGGGTCGCGGTTACGGTCATCCGCCGGCGCTCCGGCCCGGGTCATCCCCGCAGCATCGCCACAATGAGGATTAGCAGGTAGGGAAAGAATGCAACGAACCCTCCAAGAACGATGCCGAGAGCCGCTCGCCGGTTCCTGCCGTTGGAAGCAAAAACCGAGATGATTCCGGCCACAAACGCTATCAAGCCCGCGAGTTCGCCGAGAGCGCTGAGGGTCGAAATCCTGCCGAAATCAAGCGCTGTGGCAAGCCCATACATCGCCATGTTGAAGAGAACTGGAAGAAAGAAAAGTACGGCACCGATAATAGAGACGACAGCAGAAAAAGTAGATTTAGGGGAATATCTCTCAGGCGCGCTTACGGTCGCTCGCGCGGCCGGATCGAGATCATTAATATTCGTCATTAGCACCTCCCTCTCAGCTCTCTCAATCGAGCGCCGTTAAAGTATGTTCTACCAACACGACGTGTTGCCGGTCGCTGGCTTTCCCCCTTACGCGCCCCCGGGCGAGCCTGAACTGCGGCAGGGTGATGTCGTCGTTCAATTTCTCGAAGACGACCTCTACGCGGCGGCCGACCTTGGCTTCGGTGTATTCGGCCTCCAGCAGGTTGCCGGCGAGGAACGCACCCGGCGCATCGTCGAGTTCGACGATGATCGAGGCGTAGGGCACGGCCGAGGCGAAGCGCTTGTCGCCGGTGTGATACATGATTGTGTAGGCGTAGATCGTGCCCTCTCCGCGGACCGGTTCGAATTTGAGGTCGATCGCGACGCATTGGGTGCAGGTCGCATAGGGCGGGTGCTGGAAATGCCCGCAGCTCTGGCAGCGCTGCAATTCGAGAACGCCGCGCCGGGCGGCATCCCAGAATGGCTTTGTCCATTCGTTAGGTACCGGGATCGGCCGGGTCACCTTGCTCCAATCGCTCATCTCGGCCGCCCTTACCCTCCGTTGTGGTTGCGGTGCGCAGTGTAAACCAGGAACGATGGATGGCTGCAATCACGCGGTGCCGGCGCGCGGCGCGGGCCCGCGCATCTGCCGCAATCCTGGTGTGCATGATCCGCCGGGCTGGGGTGCGGCGCCGCGATCCTTGTCAGGCGGCGGCCGGCCACCCATACTGGGGCGTGATGCGCCGTCAACCGATAGATCCCCTCTTCGCGGCCGCGCCGGCGCCGCCGGCGCGCCTGTGCGAACACCCGGGCTGCGAGTGCGGCGGCGAGTTCCGGGCGCCCCGGTCACGGCTCGAACTCGACCGCTATTACTGGTTCTGCCTCGAACATGTGCGTGCCTACAACCTCGCATGGAACTATTATGCCGGGATGAGCGAGCCCGAGATCGAAGCAGAGATCCGGCGTGATACGGTGTGGCAGCGGCCGAGCTGGAAGCTCGGCGATCGCCACGGCCCGATCCCCGGGGTGCGCGATCCCTTCGGGTTCTATACCGGCAAGGAGCACGACGGCTACGGTCGCCGCACCAACGGCCATGCGGGCGGTCATACGAGCGGCCGCGCGAATGGCCATACCGGAGGTCCGGCCGGCGAGGCGGCGATGCGTGCCGCCTCGGCCCGCGCGCAGGCGATTGCAGTGTTCGATCTCGAACCGCCGCTGACCCCGGTGCGTTTGAAGGCGCGCTACAAGACGCTGGTCAAGGAGCACCATCCGGACGCCCACGGCGGCGACAAGGCCGCCGAGGAGAAGCTGAAGATCATCAACCAGGCCTACGCGACCCTCAAAGCCGGCTATTTCAACTGAATATCGCAGGATCGCCGGCCCCATCTTTCCCTCGCAACACAAGAAAGCGCCATACGAATGCCAACCGTTCAGCAAGCGGCATCAACTCCGACTCCGCTCGGCGGACCAGACATCAAGATCTCGGTGCGCCAGACCTTCGGGATCGACAGCGATCTCGAAGTACCCGCGTTCAGCCAGCCGAGCGAGCATGTGCCGGATATGGACGATGCTTATCGCTTCGACCATGACACCACGCTCGCCATCCTCGCCGGCTTTGCCTTCAACCGCCGGGTGATGATCTGCGGCTACCACGGCACCGGTAAATCGACCCATGTCGAGCAGGTTGCTTCGCGGCTCAACTGGCCCTTGATCCGGATCAATCTCGACAGCCACATCAGCCGCATTGATCTCGTCGGCAAGGACGCGATCGTGCTGCGGGACAGTAAGCAGGTCACCGAGTTCCGTGAGGGCATCCTGCCTTGGGCGCTGCAGCATCCGGTCGGGCTGTGCTTCGACGAATACGATGCCGGCCGGCCCGATGTGATGTTCGTCATCCAGCGCGTGCTCGAGGTCGAAGGGAAGCTCACGCTCCTCGACCAGAACCGGGTGATCCGCCCGCATCCCGGGTTTCGCCTGTTCTCGACCGCGAACACGGTCGGGCTCGGCGACACCACCGGCCTCTATCACGGGACCCAGCAGATCAATCAGGGCCAGATGGACCGCTGGAACATCGTGGCCACGCTCAACTACCTGCCGCACGACGCCGAAGTCGAGATCGTGCTGGCCAAGGTGCCGGACTATAACGACGAGAACGGACGGCGGCGGATCAGCGCGATGGTCGCGCTCGCCGATCTGACCCGCAGCGGCTTTATCAACGGCGACATCTCGACCGTGATGTCGCCGCGCACGGTGATGACCTGGGCCGAAAACGCCCGCATCTTCGGCGATCTCGCGTTCGCCTTCCGGCTCACCTTCCTCAACAAATGCGACGAGATGGAGCGCCCGACCGTGGCGGAATACTATCAGCGCTGCTTTGGCACCGAGTTGGCCGAGACCGGCGTCAACGCCACGTTGATGTAGCCGGTGGGATGTAGGCCACGGGATGTAGCATGGCTCAGGATTTCTCGCCGACCGAGATCTTCAAGCGGGCGACTGCGTCGACCTTGCGGGCGATCGCCGAGCGCGACGATCTGACCATCGGGTTCGGTCCGGAGCCGCCGGGGCTGTCGGGCACCAGGGTCAAGCTGCCCAACCCGGCGCGCGACCTGCCGCCCGACGAAGCGGCGCAATTGCGCGGCGCCGCCGACAGCCTGGCTTTGCGGCTGCGCTATCACGACGATGCGGTGCATTCAAAGCGGGTGCCGGGCAGCCCCTTGGCGCGCGCCGTCTTCGAAGGGCTCGAACAGGCGCGGGTCGAGGCCTTGGGCGCGCGCCGCATGGTCGGGGTCGCCGCCAACCTCTCGGCGATGCTCGACGAGCAATACCGCCGCCAAGGCTTCGAGCGGGTGACCGAACGAACCGAAAGCACGATGGCCGAGGCGGTGCGGCTGTTGACCCGGGAAGCCTTGACCCATGAGCTGCCGCCGCCCGCCGCGGCGCGCGTCGTCGACCTGTG
Organism: Allostellaceae bacterium; assembly: GCA_035946655.1. GTDB lineage: Bacteria > Pseudomonadota > Alphaproteobacteria > ATCC43930 > CGMCC-115725 > DATARH01. The sequence continues at coordinate 6,337 of DASYZD010000134.1, forward strand.
GCGGCCGTGGCTCGAAGGCAAGATCGGCCGCGACATCGCCGAACTCAACCGCACCATCCTCGACCAGGATTCCTATGCGCGCGTCACCCGCCGGCTGATCCAGGATCTCGATCTCGATCTCGGCGACATCGACGAATCATCCTCCGACGACAACCAGAGCCAGGGCGAAGACGCCGAAGGCGACAACCAGAGCGAGGGCGAAAGCGCCAGCGCCGGCGCCGAAGCCTCGCCCGATGGCTCGCCGGCCGACAGCGCCGATGGCGATGCCGAGGAAGACGGCGACGCCGACGCCGATGGCGAGATGATGCCCGGCGCCAGCGACGATGATCCCGGACGCCCGGGGCGGCCTGGCGTCATGCCGCGCGGCCGGCCCGACGACACCGCAATCTACCGCGCGTTCAGCACCACCGCCGACGAGGTCGTCGACGCCGAGACGCTGTGCGACTCCGACGAACTCGGCCGCCTGCGCCACCTGTTGGACCAGCAGCTGTCGCATCTGCAGAGCGTCATCGCGCGCCTCGCCAATCGCCTGCAGCGCCGGCTGCTGGCGAAGCAGACCCGGGCCTGGGAGTTCGATCTCGAAGAAGGCATCCTCGACGCGGCGCGGCTCTCGCGCGTCATCACCAACCCGATCCTGCCGTTATCCTACAAGCGCGAGCGCGAGACCGAGTTCCGCGACACGGTGGTGACGCTCCTCATCGACAATTCGGGCTCGATGCGCGGGCGCCCGATCACCGTGGCGGCGATGAGCGCCGACATCCTGGCGCGCACGCTCGAGCGCTGCGGCGTCAAGGTCGAGATCCTCGGCTTCACGACCAGGGCGTGGAAGGGCGGCCAAGCGCGCGAGAAGTGGATCGCCGCCGGAAAGCCCGCCAACCCCGGCCGGCTCAACGATTTGCGCCACATCGTTTATAAGCCGGCCGATGCGCCGTGGCGGCGCGCCCGGAAGAACCTCGGGCTGATGCTGCGCGAGGGCATCCTCAAAGAGAACATCGACGGCGAGGCGCTGAGTTGGGCGCACAACCGGCTCCTCGGCCGGCCCGAGGAACGCCGCATCCTGATGGTCATTTCGGACGGCGCGCCGGTCGACGATTCGACGCTGTCGGTCAATCCCGGCAACTATCTCGAAAAGCACCTGCGCGAGGTGATCCACGAGGTCGAGCGGATGGGCCTCGTCGAATTGACCGCGATCGGCATCGGTCACGATGTCACGCGCTATTACCGGCGCGCCGTGACGATCGTCGACGCCGAGCAGCTGGGCGGGGTGATGCTCGAGCGGCTCGCCGACCTGTTCGAGGAAGAGGGCGCCGGCAAGACGCGCGTCAAGAGCCGAAGGGCGGCGTAGGGCAATCGCCTCGCCGGCGTCATTGGGCCCTCGGTTTCTCGCGCGTATAGTGGGGCGGGAGACCGGAACGCGGGTGGCGGGTCCCGGGCGACGCGTCAACTGGCCGTCCGGCGCATGTCCCCGCGCCCGATCGCGCTTGGCGGGTTCGGGCCATGGCGGTGCGCTTCGCGAGGATCCTGTTTGTGCTGGCGATGCTCGGCGGCGTCGCTGCGGGATGCGCGGAAGTAAGCCCGGCGCCGCTCAGCGCGGCGGCGAGCGCCAATGATCTCGACCACCGGACGCTCGACGATCCTCGCCTCTTGACCTTCGTGCGGGCGAGCCTGGCGGGCAACACCGGGGCGCAGCAGGCGATCTCCTGGAACCTGACGACGCTCACCCTTGCCGCGGTCTATTACCATCCCGACCTCGATGTTGCGCGCGGGAGGCTGGCGCTGGCGCGCGCTCGGATCGCAACGGCCGGCCAGCGTCCCAACCCGATCCTCAACTTTGCCGCCGTCTTCGACACCGCCGCGGTCAGCGGGGCGATTCCGCCGGCGGCGGTTCCGCTGACGATCGGCCCGGTCGTTGATTTCATCATCGAAACTGCCGGCAAGCGCGAGTCCCGGGTCGGCGAAGCTAGGCACCTGGGCGAGGCCGCGCGCTGGGACCTCGCCACCGCCGGGTGGCGGGTGCGCGCTCGTGTGCGCGGCTCGCTCCTCAAGCTCTGGGCGGCGCGGCAACGCATCGCCGTGACGCTGCGGCGGCGCGAGCTTCAGGCAGAGCTCGTTAGCCTCCTCGAACGGCGGCTCCAGATCGGCGAAGCGAACGCTCTCGAGGTCAGCCGCGAGCGCATCGCCGGAGCCCGGATCGCGGTTGATTTGCGCGGCTTTGAGGGGGCGGCCGCGGCGGCGGAAGTCGAGTTGGCGACGGCTGTCGGCGTTCCGGTGCGGGCGCTGTCCGGGGTCAATCTCGCCTTCGACGTGTTCGCGCCTGGGGACAAGCTGCCGAAGGGAGTAGGGGAGGGCGAGCTGCGCCGCCGCGCGCTCACCGGGCGCAGCGATGTCGAGGCCGCGCTGGCCGAATATGAAGCGGCGCAATCGGCATTGCAGCTGGCGGTCGCCGGGCAATATCCCGATTTGAGGCTGGGCCCGGGCTATAATTACGATGCCGGCACCAACAAGTTCAGCCTGAGCCCGACGCTCGAACTCCCGGTGTTCAACCAGAACCAGGGCCAGATCGCCGAAGCGATCGCCAAGCGGCAGGAGGCCGCGGCCGATTTCACCGCGCTCCAGGCCCGGATCATCGGGGCGATCGACAGTGCGCTCGCCGCCTACCGCGCGGCGACGCGCGGGTTGGCGACCGCCGACGCGCTCTTCTCCGACGCAGAGCGCCGCGAGGGCGAGGTCGGCACCTCGTTCCGCGCCGGTCAGGTTG
>DASYZD010000135.1:0-6422 GCA_035946655.1 Allostellaceae bacterium
TGGTGATCACGACCTCGACATTGACGCGGTCCCAATAGGGATCGTTGAGGGTCAGGTTCGTCGTGCCGCTGGACGCCGAAGAACACCCCGCCAAAAACACGACCAACAGCCACACGCGAACCCGCATTGTCTCGCTCCCACCGCTCAATACGGCCGGTCCCCTTGAGCTGAGTCTGGAGCATGACCCGCCGGGTCGCCGGATCGAAGGCGTCGCGCCGGTGCATGACCGCGCGATTATCCCACAAGATCAGGTCGCGCCTCCAGATCGCACATCCTCCGCCGAGCCGAGCCGGCGCAACATTGCCCGGTTGCGCGCCTTGACGCAAACCCAGCGAAGCCATTGCTTGCGTCCCGCGCCGCCGCTACGGTGCGGCACCCCGCGTTTCGCCTGCACAGGAGACCCGGCCATGCCCGATGATGTCCGCCGTCCGGTCGTCGACAAATCGCATATGCCGAGCCGGCACGTCACGATCGGCCCGGAACGCGCGCCGCACCGCGCATTTCTCTATTCGATGGGCCTCAGCGAAGAGCAGATCAACCAGCCGCTGGTCGGCGTGGCGACGACGTGGAACGAGGCCGCGCCCTGCAATATCGCCCTGTCGCGCCAGGCCCAGGCCGCCAAGAAGGGCGTCGCGGCGGCATCGGGCACACCGCGCGAATTCACCACGATCACCGTCACCGACGGGATCGCGATGGGCCACGAGGGCATGAAATCGTCGCTGGTCAGCCGCGAGATCATCGCCGACTCGGTCGAATTGACGATGCGCGGGCATTGCTACGACGCGCTCGTCGGCCTCGCCGGCTGCGACAAGTCGCTCCCCGGCCTGATGATGGCGATGGTGCGGCTCAACGTGCCCTCGGTCTTCATGTACGGCGGCTCGATCCTGCCGGGCCGCTTCAAGGGGAAGGACGTGACGATCGGCGATGTGTTCGAGGCGGTCGGCTCGCACAATGTCGGCAACATGTCGGACGAGGATCTGCACGAATTGGAATGCGCCGCCTGCCCGTCAGCGGGGTCGTGCGGCGGCCTCTTCACCGCCAACACGATGGCCTGCGTTTCGGAAGCGATCGGGCTGGCGCTCCCCGGCTCGGCCGGCGCCCCGGCGCCCTACGATTCGCGCGACTCCTACGCCGAAGCCTCGGGCCAGGCGGTGATGGAGCTGTTGCGCCGCAACATCCGGCCGCGCGATATCGTGACCCGACAAGCGCTCGAAAATGCCGCGACCGTGGTTGCCGCGGCCGGCGGGTCGACCAATGGAGGCCTCCACCTGCCGGCGATCGCCAACGAAGCCGGCATCGATTTCGACCTCCATGCCTTTGGCGAGATCAGCAAGAGGACCCCCTATATCGCCGATCTGAAGCCGGGCGGGCGCTATGTCATGAAGGATTTGCACGATGTTGGCGGCGTCGCCGTCTTGATGAAGGCATTGCTCGATGGCGGCTACCTGCACGGCGACTGCCTGACGGTCACCGGCAAAACCGTCGCGGAAAACCTGAAGGATATCGTCTTTCCGACGCGGCAGGACGTGGTTCGCCCAACTTCGGCGCCGCTGGCGCCAACCGGTGGGCTCGTCGTTTTGAAGGGCAACCTCGCGCCGCAGGGGGCGATCGTCAAAGTCGCCGGCATGAAGACGCTGCGCTTTAGCGGCACCGCGCTCTGCTTCGATTGCGAGGAGGACGCTTTCGCCGCGGTCGAACAACGCCGCTACAAGGATGGCGACATCATCGTCATCCGCTACGAGGGGCCGCGCGGCGGGCCCGGCATGCGCGAGATGCTGTCGACGACCGCGGCGCTCTACGGCCAGGGCGTTGGCGACCGGGTGGCGCTATTGACCGACGGCCGGTTCTCGGGTGCGACGCACGGCTTCTGCATCGGCCATGTCGGGCCGGAGGCGGCGGTCGGCGGCCCGATCGCGCTCCTCAAGGACGGCGACAAGATCACGATCGACGCCACCACTGGTGCGATCGATGTGGCGCTGAGCGATGCTGAGCTCGCCGAACGCCGCCGCGCCTGGACCCCGCGCAAGAACGACTATCAGTCGGGCACGCTGTGGAAATACGCGCAGACCGTCGGCGACACCGAAAAGGGCGCGGTAACCCATCCCGGCGCCCGCGCCGAAACCCACATCTACGCCGATCTCTAGCGCCCGGCGAGCAGCGTCTCGGCCACTTCGACAAACCCGGCGCCGCCCGCGCCTCGGGTGATCCAGCGCGGCAGGGCGGGCATCCGCTCGGTGTAATCGCGCACGGTTGAAACCCCGACCGAATGAGGAAAGAAGCCGAACATCGGCGCATCGTTGAGCGAATCGCCGATGTAGAGGCAGCGCCCGGCGTCGCGCTCGATTTCGGTCGCGAACAGCGTGGCCATCATCCGCCTGGTCATCGCCAGTTTGTCGAAATCGCCGAACCAGCCGATGACCCAGAGCGAATTGACCGTGGCGCGCGCACCGGCCGCGTGCAGCCGGGTGATGATTTCATCGGCCTGCGCGGCGTCGTGATTGGCGAAGGCAAGCGTCACCTCGCGGTAGCGCTGGTCGTGCGCGATCCGGGCGCCAGGCAGCGCCGCGGCGATCTGCGCGCCGAGCGTGGCGAGGCGCTTGGCTGCCGCCTCGCGCTCGGCCGGCTCCGCCCAATAATGCCGCTCGGTGACGCGGCTCGCCCGGTCATGGCGGAGAGCGAGGCCGCCGTTCTCGCCGATGACCGCGCCGACAGGCCACATCCGCGCCATCAGATCGCACCAGCCGGCAGGCGCCGCGGTCACCGGGATGACCGTGACCCCAGCATTCTCCAGCCGCTCAATCGCCCGATAGGTGGCGGCCGGCAGGCGCGGCCCTTCGGTCAGCGTGTCGTCGACGTCGGTGAGGACAAAGCGGATCTGTCCGCGCAACGCCGGTGGAAACTGCTCGAAGGGCTCCATCAAAACCGCTCGTATGGGCTCACATTATGCCCGGCCCCTCACCCTCCCATGCTTCGCGCGGGCCCCTCCCTCTCCCCGTGGACACGGGGAGAGGGTTGGGGTGAGGGGCCGGGCTCGGCGGAATGACCGGCGCGCGCCCGCCTTACTCGGCAAACTCCGGCATGACCTCGCGCGCGAAGATGCGCAGGTGCTCGAGCGATCCGGCGAAGTCCATTACCATGACGTATTGGAGCCCGCCCTCCTCTAAGCGTTTGAGGCGACGGACGATCTCGTTGGGCCGACCGATCAGGGCGTCGCGCTCGGTCAATTCGTCCATCTCCGCGCGCGACAGCAGCTTGCGCGGGCGCCCGAGCGCCCCCGACTCCCCGGTCGGCGACAGCGATAATTGCTGGACGTTGGCCATGAACTTGGCACGCAGATCTCGCGCCGCCTCGCGCTCGTCCTCGTTCATCGTAATGTGCAGCGCCCGGGTGCACCCGACCGTCCTCGGGTCGAACACCCGGCCTTCTGCCTCGATCGCGCGGCGGTAGACCCCGATCCCCTCGGCGACGGTTTCCGGCCCGCCCCCTTGGCCGAGGAGAAGGTTGAAGCCGTTTTCGGCGGCAAAGCGGATCGAATTGGCGCTCGCTGCCCCGACCCATAGTGGTGGATGCGGCTTTTGCACCGGCGCCGGCTCGATGACGACGTCGTCGTAATGCCAGTACTTGCCGTGATGGGAAAAGCGCCCCTCGCTCGTCCACGCCTTCTTCAAAAACGTGACGGTTTCCTGATAGCGCGCCTCGGCTTCCTCCATCGGCATGCAGAAGCCGCGGAATTCGCCCCAGCGATACCCTTTGCCGATGCCGAAATCGAAGCGCCCGTCGGAGAGCAGATCGAGCGTCGCAGCCTGCTCGGCCAGGAGCGCCGGGTTGTGCCATGGCAATACGAGAACCGCAGTCCCGAGCCGCAATTTCGTCGTCTTGGCGGCGAGGTAGGTCAGGAAACCGAGGGTCGCCGAAATCTGCCCGAAGCCGGTGAAATGGTGCTCGACCAGAAAGACGCTGTGAAACCCAAGGGCTTCGGCTTCGCAGATATAGTCGATGTAATCGGTGTAAATCCGGCTGTCGCTCGCCTGCTCGCCCATTTCGGTGCGCGCGCCGCCGAACAATCCAAAACGCATGATTGCCGTCTCCTGATGAAACTGCGGTGCACGGCCGCCGCCGGGCAATCAATGAACGGAGGCGGGGTCCCGGCACTTTTCGAAGACGAATTGTTCGACGATGACCGCATCCATTCTGCTGGTCGCGAGCAATTCGATCGCCTCCGCGGTCGTATTCGCCAAGGGCTTCCCGCCGAGATTGAACGAGGTGTTGAGGAGCACGGGGATTGCGCCCTGCGCCGCTATTTCGGTCAAGAGGTCCCAGAGCAGCGGATGATCGTCGCGACTCTCGAGGACCTGTAGCCGTGCGGTGCCGTCGGCATGAGTGATCGCCGCCAAGTCGCCGCGCCATTCTTCGACGACAACATCGTTCATCAGCATGTAGCGGGAGGGCGCGCGCATTTCGAAATAGGTCGGAGCATCGATAAGACGGCAGACCGGCGCGAACGGGCGCCACCATTCCCGGTGTTTGATCTTTTGGTTGATGACGTCCTTCATTTCCGGGAACGAGGCGTGCGCGAGGATGCTGCGATTGCCGAGGGCGCGCGGGCCAATTTCGCTGCGGCCGGCGACAACGCCGATGATTTCGCCGGCGATCAGGCGCCGGGCGATCTCGGCCCGCTGCGGCGGGCTCGAACCGTCGAACCCGCTGCGAGTGACCGCGGGAGGAAGGTCGGCCACGGCGGGGTCGTCCAACAAGCCCGCGCCGGTGTAGGGGTCTCGGCGCCCTTGGGCCGTGACCTCCGGGCGATGGAGCGGCACTCCGGTCATCGCGCGCATCGCCAGCACGGCCGCGCCCATCGCCTGCCCGCTGTCGCCGCAATTGGGCGGCACAAACAGGGCTTCCACCCGCGGCAGGGCGGCAACGGCGGCATTACTGATGATGTTCATGGCGCAGCCGCCCGACAGGAACACCTTGGACAGCCCGGTTTCCCGGGTCAGACGTTCAACGCAGTCGACAATGACCGAAGTAAACGCCTGCTGCATCGACGCGACCAGATTGCAATATTCGCTCTCGTACACACTGCGGCTTCCCGCAGTCAATCCACCGGGGAACAGTTCGGCACAGAACCGCGTCGCGGTCCGCATCCGCAGATAATCTTGATAACCCGCTTCCGCGCTGCTCGAGAAATAATTTTCCTGGAAATACTTCACCCATTCGGCAATCGGCTGGCCGTAGGCCTGCAAACCCATGACCTTGCCGGCAACGTCGAGGTGGTTGGTGCCCTTGATCTCCTTCGAGATGATCCCGATCCGATGATATCCCGCTCCCAGCAGATATCGGTCCTGCCATTGATCGAGCCTGAAGAGGCGCCCGCCACGGTAGCTGTACCCCATCATCCCGCAGCAGGTCCCATAGGCGTCGACCACGAGCCCGCACGCCTCGGGAAACCCCGCCATATACGCGGCGCCGGCGGCGTGGCTCATCGAATGGCAGACGAGAAAGACCGGAACATCGGGTGGGAAGTCTGCGGTGCCGTCGGGCAGTAGGTGGGAAATGCCGCAATTGGCGAGACCACCGAGGGAATAAACCAAGTCTGGCCCGTGCGTGTGCGCCTGTATTTCAGTGCGGCGATCAAGCAGGCGCGGTTCGGTGACGAACAGATCCGAATAGGCGATCGCCGAAACTTCCTCCGGCCGCAGACCACTCTGGGAGAATGCGGCCTGCACCGCTAATTGAACGGCGGGAACCCCCTGGGCGTGCTTGACCCCGGTGATGCGCTCGGCGTCCACATTGACGATGATCCGGCCATCCTTCATCAGGGTGACCCCGGCATCATGCTCGAAATGAACTCCCAACACGATCATCGGCGACTCGATTTCGGCCGATGCATTTCGCCTGCCTTCACCGAACTACTCGGCGGCCATTTTTAGCGGCGGGGCGTTGAGGTAGCCCTTGGCGAGCTTGAGGCCGGCCTCGCGCATCATCTTCTTGTCCCGCGCGTCGCTCGCCGCCGGCGGTATGTGCATGACCGTATTGTTGCAATAAGTCGGGATCACGGCGCCGGCCTCACGGATGACCCCGGCGGGATCATTGCCGTCCCGCACGGCGCGGATGCCCCGCCGCATCTGCCGGCGGAACATGCTGATGCCGCGATCGGTCTCGCCCAGATGTTCGAGGCCGTGGACCGCAATCGGGCGCTGCGACACCTGCGCTTCGTAGTCGCCGGGGCGGCGCTGGCCTTCCTCGTACGAATCGGCGGCGACCTGCCCAACCAGCATCTGCTCGCGATCGGACCACCAGTCGGGCGTCTCGCCCTCGGTTTCGCTGACGTGGCGCAACTCGATGAACATCGTGTGCGTGTCGTCCATCGGGACCAGCCACCGGCTCATCATCGGCCCGCTGAACTGACGCTCCTGGCGGCC
>DASYZD010000136.1:0-9782 GCA_035946655.1 Allostellaceae bacterium
GACGCGTTCAGGATCTCCTTCGAAGAGATCGACGCCGCCGAGCGCTGGGGCCTCGATGCGATGTGGCTGGCCGAGATCCACGTCAACCCGGAGCGCTCGGTATGTTCGGCCCCGCTGACCCTGGCGAGCGCGATCGCCGCGCGCACCAAGCGGATGAAGATCGGCACCGGTGTCCAGGTCCTGCCGCTGTGCCACCCGCTGCGCCTCGCCGAGGAGGCCGCGACGGTCGACCAGATCAGCCATGGCAGGCTGATCTTCGGGATCGGCCGCAGCGGCTTCCCGCGCACCTACGAGGCCTATGGCGTCCCCTATGGCGAAAGCCGCGAGCGCTTTGCCGAGACGCTCGAGATCCTGAAGCGGGCGTGGACCGAGCCGGCGTTTTCCTACGCGGGCAAGTATTATAGCTTCGACAACGTCAAGCTGACCCCTAAGCCCTATCAGAAGCCGTGGCCCGAGATCCGCGTCGCCGCCAATAGCGCCGATACCTTCCCCCAGATCGCCCGGCTCGGCCATGCGGTCCTGGTCGCCGTGCGCCAGGGGACGCTCGAAGAGCTGGAGCCGAACATCACCGCCTACCGCGAGGCCTGGAAGGCGGCCGGCCACCCCGGCCGCGGCAAGGTCTTTCTGCGCGCGCCGGTCTATCTCGCCGACACCGACCAGGCCGCGCGCGACGAGCCGGAAGAGAGCATCATGTATTTCTACCGTTATCTCGGCGAACGCCTCGAGGATTCGGCGACCCGCGCCGGGGTGCAGCAATCGGAGTTGCGGGCGGCGCGCGGGCGGCGGCTGCAAACCATCACCTATGAGGATGCACTGCGCGAAAAGCTGATCGTCGGCTCGCCCGAGCGGGTCACTGATCGCCTGTTGGAGCTGCAGGAGGGGCTCGGGCTCGACGGCATCCTGTGCGAGATGAATTGCGGCACCAAGATCCCCCACGCGCAGGTGATGAAATCGCTGCAGCTGCTGTGCGGCCAGGTGATGCCGCGCTTCAACTGAGCGGCCGGCCTCCTGCCTCTTCCCGCGGGCCCACCGCGGAGTTTCATTCGCTGGCGCCACACCGGCCCCTCGGCCGGGGGCGCTGGTAAAGCAGCCGCGGGCGCCGGCGATGCAGCGCGTCTCTGCGCCGAGCGCCGGCAACCGACCGGGTTCTATTACCAGCTTGACCCGCGGTGCGTGATTTGTGGTTGCTGGAGCGAGGCAAACCGGGAATCCTAACCCTACCGACACCCCGATCCCGGAGGTGGCGGAGAGAAACGATCGAACACTGGCTCACGAACGGGAGGTTCACCATGAAGCGATTAACGCGTCGGACCGTGCTCGCCGCCGCTCCGGCTGCCCTGGCCTTTGGCGGCCGGCTGCTCACCTCGTTGCCGGCCCGCGCCGCCAACAAATACGGGCCCGGCGTCACTGACACCGAGATCAAGATCGGCAATTGCGGCCCCTACAGCGGGCCCCTTTCAAACGGCAGCCCGTTCCCCATTTCGCAGGGCCGCTATTTCAAGATGATCAACGACCAGGGCGGCATCAACGGCCGCAAGATCAATTTCATCTCCTACGATGACGGTTACTCCCCGCCGAAGGCCGTCGAGATGACGCGCAAGCTGGTCGAAAGTGACGGGGTTTTCATCCTCGCCGGTTCGATCGGGACGCCAACCAACACCGCGGTCTGGCATTACTTGAACGAGAAGAAGGTGCCGCAGCTGTTTCCAGGCACCGGCGCGACCAAATGGAACGACCCAAAGGGCCACCCCTGGACGATGGCCTTTTTCGCAAGCTACCGCGCCGAGGGCCGCATTTATGCGGCCTACATCCTGAAGCACAAGCCCGATGGCAAGATCGGCGTGCTTTACCAGAATGACGATTTCGGCAAGGACTATCTGGACGGGCTGCTCGACGGTCTCGGCGACAAGGCCGCTTCGATGATCAAGGTCAAGGCCTCCTACGAAACCACCGACCCAACCGTCGATTCGCAGATCGTTCAGATGAAGGCGGAGGGCTGCGATGTCTTTTTCATGATCGCGATCCCAAAATTCGAGGCCCAGGCGATCCGCAAGGTGGCTCAGATCGAATGGACACCGCTGTTCATCACCAACGGCATCGCCGCCTCGGTGGGGGTGGCGTTCAAGCCCGCCGGCCTCGAAAATGCCAAGGGCATCATCAGCTCGAACGCGTTCAAGGACCCGACCGATCCCGCGTGGAAGGATGATGCCGGCTACAAATCGTGGGTTGCTTTCATGGACAAGTATTATCCGGAAGGCGACAAGACTGATAACGGCGCGGTCTACGGGGCCTCGGTCGGGGCCACGACTGTGCAGGTCCTGAAGCAATGCGGCAACGAGCTGACGCGTGAGAACGTGATGCGCCAGGCGGCAAACCTGCGCAATTTCGCGCTGCCGATGCTGCAGCCGGGGATCACCGTAAATACCAGTCCGACGAATTTCGACGCGATCACGCAGGTCCGCATGGAGCGTTTCGATGGCGAGCGTTTCAACTCGTTCGGCCCGGTCATCTCCGGCAACGTCAGTTGACCTGAAACGGCGATCGCAGCAGGCTGGAGCCGCTGCGATCGCCGACCACCGGTTCGGCGCCCCGGGTTCTATTCTGCCCAGGACCAGGCCGATGCGGGCACCGCGCGAGCCCGATTCATTCAGCCGCAGGGCGGGGCTCAGGCCTTATCGAGCCAGAACGTGTCGAAGCGAACGACGTCGTAGATGCCGAAATAATCTTTTGGATTGTGGCCCTTCACGTAGTTGTACCAGACATCGAGAATGTTTTCCCAGGCGACCGGCACCAAGGGCGGGTCCGCTTCCATGAGGTCCTCGGCGCGCCGGATCAGCGCCAGGCGCTTGCCGGCATCGACTTCGACATCGATCTGATCGACCAGCTTGTCAAACTCGGCATTGTGCCAGAACGAGTAGTTCTGCGGGCCGTCGGTGCGGTACCAGGCATTGAAGTAATCGGACGGGTCGAGGAGGGTCGAAACGATGGCACCGACCGCCAGATCGTAGTTGCCGGCCGCCGCGTCGCCGAACCACACCGATTCAACAACCGTGCGCACATCGGATTGGATGCCGACGTCCTTCAACATCGCCTGGATCGCCTGGCCAAAGAGCTTGTGATGGTTGAGGTCCCGGACCATGAAATCCAGTGGCCGCATGTTGGTCTGGCCGGCGGCGGCCAAGAGCGCCTTGGCTTCCTTGATCGCCGCGGCGGGATCGTCCTGATAACCCACCCGCTTGACCAGTTGGTCCTTGGGCGTGGCAAACTCAGAAAACGGATAGATGAACCCGCCGGTCATCAGCGGAGAAACATCCTTGACGACGTCCACCAGGACCTGTTTTTCGCACAATAGATGCAGGGCGCGGCGTACGCGCGGATCGTCGAGCGGCTTTCTCTTCGCATTCACCCAGGTCGCGTGAATGACGCTCTGATAGAATTTCGCAGTCGACAGGCCGGGAATTGTCGCCGCCTTGCGGGCGGTGACGGGATCGAGCGCACGCGCGTAATCCACTCTGCCCGACAGGATCGCCGACCCTAGCTCCGGGGAGAACGGCAAGAGATTGTAGACTTCAAACCCATCCAGGTATGGCAGGCCCTTGTTCCAGTAGTTCGGGTTTTTCTCCATCACCCAGATCTCGTTCTCGACCCGCCGTTGCGTCTTGAAGGGACCGGTTCCAGGGATGTTAAGGACTTTACGGAGATCGAAATTATTCTCTTCCAGCGTCTTCTTGCTGAAGATGACGTTCCAGCCGCTGGCGAACGCCGACATCATGAAATTGATCGAGCGCGGCGCCGACAGCTTGAATTCGACGGTGTATTTGTCGCGGGCGTTGATTTCGCTGACCGCCCGGAACAGCGGTGTACGCGGGATGCTGATGCCCGCGGGCGGTTTCGCGATGCGGTCGAAAGTCGCTTTTATGTCAGCCGAGGTGAAATCGGTTCCGTCGTGGAACTGGACACCCTGGCGCAGGTGGAACGTATAGGTCTTGCCGTCCTTGGCGATTTCCCAGCTATGCGCCAGATCGGGCACGATCGACTTGCCGCTGTCGCGCGGATCGCGCCGGATCAGGTTGTCGAACATGCAGCCCTGGGTGCCGATGTTCCCGACCGTGCCCGATTGATGCACGTCGAAATGCGGCGGGCGATTGAGGATGCCGTAGCGCAGCACCCCGCCGTGCTTTGGATTGGGCTCGGGCGCCGCCATCTGGAACTTCGAGCCGTCGTACTCCAGCGGGATATCGGCGGCCAGGCCAAATCGTGGGGCAAAACCGTATGCCCCCAGCAACGCGGCGGCGCTGCCGCGAAGCACATCGCGACGGGACCAATGGCTCGCTGCGGGATGCCTGGTCGTCATGATGGCGGTATCCTCCCTGCGAATTCTTCGCCGAATGTCTTCTACCCGACATTCGTCAGGTTCCCGGGAACCTCGCGCCATCGTCGCCCGGTTGAGCCGCCGGGGCAACCGCAATCGCCAAACGCGCGCGGGCAATCGCTGATGTCGCCGGTCGACCACGGTGCGGCCGTCACGACGTGTCGTTTCCGTTCTCGCGATGCCGCCGCGGCGTATGATGCGGTTCGATGCGGCGGCCGCACGACGCCGCGGAGCGAGCCCCGATGCGTAATTCCGAGATTCTTCATCCCGATTTCACCCCGACCCCGTATTGGTGGGAGGCCTATCGCCCGGCGATGGGGACGCTCGCCGACGTGCCGAAGGAGGCGCGCGTCGCGATCGTCGGCGGCGGCTATGCCGGGCTCGCCGCCGCGCTCGAATTGTCGAAGCACGGGATCGACGCCGTGGTCCTCGAACGCGGCGCGCTCGGGGCCGGCGCGAGCACCAGGAACGGCGGCTCGGTTTCGGGCGGGGTCAATGTCGGCAAGAGCTTTTCCGGCCGAGCGACCCCGGGCGATCCCGAGCGTGCGCATCGCCTGTTGTCGGATGCCGCGGACGCCTTCGCCCTCATCGAACGGCTGATCGCGGAGGAGACGATCGAGTGCGCCTGGCAAAAGCGCGGGCGCTTTGTCGGCGCCTGGACGCCGGCCCATTTCGCCGCCCAGGAAAAGCGGCTTGCACGCCTCAACGATGCCGCGCAATCAGGCGCGTACATGGTGCCGCGCGAGCGCCAGAATGACGAGATCGCCAGCGATTATTATTATGGCGGGATGGTCGTCGAGCGCTCGGCAAGCCTCCATCCGGCGCTCTATTACAAGGGCCTCCTCGATGCCTGCCGAGGCCGCCGCATCGCGATTTGCGCCGAGGCCGCGGTCGAAACGATCACCAGGAACCGCGCCGGTTGGCGCGTCGACACCAGCCGCGGCGCCGTCATCGCCGGCGAGGTTGTCATCGCAACCAATGGCTATACCGGCAAACTGACCCCGGCGCTGCGCCGCCGCATCGTGCCGATCGCCAGCCACATCATCGCCACCGAGCCCCTGGCGCCCGATCTGGCCGGGTCCTTGATCCCGAAACGGCGCAGCATTTCCGATACGAAGCGCGTTCTGTGCTACTACCGGATGTCGCCGGACGGCACCCGCATGGTGTTTGGCGGGCGTGCCCGCTTCACCCCCGCCGACCCCTTGCTCTGCGCCCGGGTGCTTTACGGCTACATGACCGAGCGGTTTCCGCAGCTGAAGGGCGCGCGGGTCACCCATAGCTGGACCGGCAACACCGCCTTCACGCTCGATGCGCTGCCGCATATGGGCGAAGAGGGCGGGCTCAATTATTGCCTGGGGTGCAACGGCAGCGGGATCGCGATGATGACCTATCTGGGTACCCAGACCGCACGCAAGATCGCCCGGGTCGCCAATGCCCCTTGCGCCTTTGACGAGGGCGAATTTCCCGATCACCCGTTCTATACCGGCAACCCGTGGTTCCTGCCGCTCGTCGGCGGCTGGTACCGGATGCGCGACCGGCTCGACCGGATGCTCGCGTGAGCGGGGTGGAACGCGCTACTATCGCCGCCAATTCGCACCAAGGAGGACACCAATGCAGTTCGACGCTTTCAAATCCTCGCTCGCCGGCGCGGCGCCGCCGGCCGGGACCGGCGGTGCGTTACAGGCGCTGTGGTGGCAGGCCAAGGGCGACTGGCATCAGGGTCACCGCTGCGCGCAGGCGCAGGCCGACACACAGGGCGCCTGGGCGCATGCCTATCTGCACCGGGTCGAGGGCGACGAGATCAACGCCGGCGGCTGGTACAAGCGCGCCGGCAAGCCCATGCCGTCGACCCCGCTCGAGACAGAGTGGGAGGAGATCGCCCGCGCGCTCCTCGCTTGATAGCGTGAGCCCGTACGTCCGCCGCGGCTGGCAAGCGGAGGCGGCTTGCGGCGATCCGAAGTCGTGCCATATAGCAATGCTATATGGCAAAGGGTGACATTACGGTGCAAAAAGCAAAGCTGTTCTGGTCGGGTCGGTCGCAAGCGGTTCGTCTGCCGAAGGAATTTCGCCTTCCCGGGGAGGAAGTCCGGATTCGGCGCCACGGCAACGCGGTGATCCTTGAGCCGATCGTCGATGACTGGGGCTGGCTTGACTCGATTGCCGGCGCGCTTGACGAAGATTTCACGCGGGCGGTTGAGGAGCAACCGCGACAGCAGGAACGCCCGGTGCTCGACAACTTCTTTGGCTGATGCCGTATCTGCTCGATGCGAACGCGGTTATCGCGATGCTCAGGGGCAGTGGTTCGCGGCCCGCCCTGCGCGCGCGCCAGGAGCGGCTCGGCGACGTGGCGGTTTCGGCGATCGTAATGCATGAGCTGTTGTTTGGCGCTTTCAAGAGCCAGCGCGCAGCCCGCAACGTCGCTCTCGTCGATGCACTTCAATTCCCGGTTGTCGAATTTGACAAGGAGGATGCACGCCAGGCGGGCGAGATCCGGGCGCTTCTCTCGGCCCGAGGAACTACGATCGGCCCCTATGACATCCTGATTGCCGGGCAGGCGGTCGCGCGCAGGATGATCCTCGTGA
This sequence comes from Allostellaceae bacterium, assembly GCA_035946655.1. GTDB lineage: Bacteria > Pseudomonadota > Alphaproteobacteria > ATCC43930 > CGMCC-115725 > DATARH01. The sequence goes on from DASYZD010000136.1 coordinate 6,955, forward strand.
CCCACAACACTGCCGAATTCGGGCAAGTACCGGGCTTACAGTTGGATGATTGGGAGGCGTGATGGGCTTCGCCTTACTCAACCCGCCGCCCCGGCGATCGCGACGACCCGCTCGTATTTCTTGGCCGGGGTGTTGATCGGCTCGGCGAGCGGGGCGGCGCCGAACGAGGCGGCGATGCGGTCGGGCGGCGGATCGCCGTAGAGCGTCGTGCGCTGCCTTGGCGTGCGGCCCAAGGAGCGGATCAGCCGCTCCATGTCCTCGGGCGGCATCTCCTGGCCGAAGCTCGCGCCGGCGGCGCGCGAGATGCTCTCGTTCATCAGGGTGCCGCCCATGTCGTTGCACCCGGCATTGAGACAGGCCGCGGCACCCTCGGGCCCGAGCTTGACCCACGAGCACTGGATGTTGGGGATGACCGGGTTGAGCGAGAGGCGCGCCACCGCGTGCATCAAGACGGCCTCGCGCCAGGTGGGCCCGAGCCGCGAGCGGCCCTTCAGCGAGATCGGCGTCTCCATCGGCACAAACGGCAGCGGCACGAATTCGGTGAAGCCGCCGGTCTTCTGCTGCAGGACGCGGATACGCAACAGGTGGCGCGCCCAATGGGCGTAGCGCTCGACATGCCCGAACATGATCGTCACCGTGCTGCGCAGGCCGACGCCGTGCGCCGCTTCCATGACCGAAAGCCATTCCGCAGTCTTCACCTTGTCCGGGCAGATGATCGCGCGCACCTCGTCGTCGAGGATCTCAGCTGCGGTGCCGGGCAGGGAGCCAAGCCCGGCTTCATGCAGTTCGCCGAGAAAATCGGGGAGACTGCGGCCGAGGGTCTTGGCGCCCTGCCACACTTCGAGCGGCGAGAAGGCATGGACATGCATGCCTGGCACCGCCGCCTTGATCGCGCGGCAAACGCCGAGATAGGTAGCGCCGGTGTATTCGGGGTGGATGCCGCCCTGCAGGCACACTTCCGTGGCGCCGCGTTCCCAGGCCTCCTCGACGCGGCGGACGATCTCGTCCATGTCGAGGTTATAGGGCCGGCCGCGCAAATTCTCGCTGAGCTTGCCTTTTGAGAAGGCGCAGAACTGGCAGCGGAAATAACAGATGTTGGTGTAGTTGATGTTGCGGGTGACGACATAGGTGACGGTGTCGCCATTGACCCTGCGGCGCAGCTGGTCGGCGGCATCGCACACGGTGGCGAATTCGTCGCCGCGCGCCTCGAACAGGCGGACGATCTCGGCTTCGGCCAGGGTCGCACCGGCGGTCGCGCGATCGAGGATTTCGGACAGCCCCTCACCCTGTCCCTCTCCCCGTACACGGGGAGAGGGCACGCGCGTCACCGCCTGTTCGGCCCTCCCTCTCCCCGTTCGCGGGGAGAGGGTTGAGGTGAGGGGCATTTCCGGCGGCGCGGTGCCGGCGCCGGGGATCCACGGGTCGGTGCGCGCCAAGCCCTGCCCGTCGAGCGCGCGCAGCACCGGGGTTCGCAGCTTCGGATCGATCCAGCGCGCCGGGTCCTGCGCGTACGCCGGATAGATCGCCAGCCGCTCGACGAGGAGTTTGCCGGCGTCCGAGGTGCGCCGCGCCAGGAGATCGAGCGCCGGCCACGGCGCCTCGGGGTTGACGTGGTCCGGGGTCACCGGCGACACCCCGCCCCAATCGTTGATCCCGGCAGCGATCATCGCTTCGAGCGCGTCCGGCATCAGATTGGGCGGCGCTGGATGTTCATGTCGGGCCCGAAGAGGAGCCGAGCGACCGCGATCGTCCACAGGTGATCGGCCTCGTCGGGCTCGGGGGCCGAGGCCATGCGGGTTCCCGGCTTGGCGCGGAAATTCTGAATGATGATTTCCTGGATGTGGCCATAGCGTTCGTGGAGGTCGCGCAGCGCCAACAGCGCCTCGATGCGCTCCGCCCTGGTTTCGCCGATCCCGATCAGGATCCCCGAGGTGAACGGGACCGCCGCTTCGCCGGCCGCGGCGATCGATTGCAGCCGCCGCGCCGGCGCCTTGTCGGGCGAGCCGAAATGCGGCCCGCCGCGGCGCGAAAGGCGCTCGGCCGCACTTTCCAGCATGATCCCCTGCGACACCGACACCGCGCGCAATTGCTCGATTTCGGCTTGGCTCATCACGCCCGGATTGAGATGCGGCAGGAGCCCGGTTTCCTTCAGCACCAGCGCCGCCATCGCGGCGAGATAGGAGAGTGTCGTGTCGTGGCCGAGCCCGGCGAGCGCCTCCTTCGCCGCGCGGTAACGCAGTTCGGGCTTGTCGCCCAGGGTGAAGAGGGCCTCCTTGCAGCCGGCTCGGGCGCCGGCGCGGGCGATCGCCAGCACCGCTTCAGCATTGAGATAGGCCGGCTCGCCGCGCCGGGGCGGGTGCGCGAAGGTGCAGTAATGGCACACGTCGCGGCACAGCTGGGTCAGTGGGATGAAGACTTTTTTCGAATAGGAGACGAGCGGCCCGTGCCCCCGGTCGCGCAGTCCCGCGGCGGGCGGCATCAGCGCTGCGAGGTCGTCGCAATCGGCGAGCGCCAACGCATCGGCGGCCGAAAGGCGGGCGCCCGTTGCCGCCCGGTCGAGAATTGCCGTCAACCCTGCCACTCAGCCCTCCAACCCTTCGGACGCAACTCTTCCCGCGGCATCATTCGCGGCCGCCCAGGCCCTCGCCGCGCGCATCGCGCAGCTCGGCGATCTCGGCGACCAGCTGACCGGCTCGGGTCTGCGACCTGAGCCGCGCAAAATGCGCGAGGTCGGCGGGATTGTCGATATCCAAGGCGATGCCCGGCAGATGCACGATGCTGGGCAGGATGCCCGCGTCCTCGGCCGCGGCGAGATGCGGGTAGAAGCT
>DASYZD010000137.1:0-2625 GCA_035946655.1 Allostellaceae bacterium
CACCGACCGCGGCGACCGCGCGCTCGGCGCCCTCCTTCAGCAACGCGGCGAGGTGCGCGTAATAGGGCGCCAGCACAAGGAGGAGATGAGGAGCGCGGGTCATCGTGAGGTCTCATTCGAATTATCCGGCCGCGTTTCGAGCAGCCGGGCGACATAGCGCGCCAGCGGATCGATTTCGAGGTTCATGCCCCGGCCCGGGCGCGCCTCGCCGAGGCTGGTATGCGCCAGCGTATAGGGGATGAGGTTGACCCCGAAATTCCTGCCGGTGATCTCGTTGACCGTGAGGCTGACGCCGTCGAGCGCCACCGACCCTTTGCTGGCGATATAAGGCATCAGAGGCGCCGGCGCCTCGATGACGAAGCGCACCGAATCGCCCTCGTTGCGCCGCTCGACGAGCCGCGCGACGCCGTCGATGTGCCCGGAGACGATGTGCCCACCGAGTTCGTCACCAAGGCGCAGCGCGCGTTCGAGGTTGACCGGCGTGCCCTCGGCCCAATCGCCCAGCGTCGAACAGGCGAGCGTCTCGGCCGAAGCTTCGACCGAAAACGCGCCCTCCTCGAGCGCGACGACGGTGAGGCACGGACCCGAGCAGGCGATCGAGGCGCCGAGCGGGATGACAGCGGTGTCGTAAGCGGTGGCAATCGTCAGCGCGAGGCCGCCGGACGCGCGGCGCAGCCGGCGCACCCGGCCGACATCGGTGATGATCCCGCTGAACATGGCCCTTAGCCTAGGAGCCAATCCGGCGCTTAGCCAGCCCGTTTCGAGCATGCGTCTGCGGCACGATCGCTGACGCCCGGTGTTTACAGTTTAGAAAGAACCCGATTTCAACCAGATAGATCAGACCCGTGCCGCAATTCGCCAGCGGCGGGTTCACGGTGAGCCCGCCGCTGGCAGCAACCTAGCGCAACCCCTCGCGATCACAATGGCGCTAGCATCCGGTTAAACTGCGCGCCATGCCGGCCGCGCCGCTTCCTGCCCGCGGCATAAAGATTTATTAACCGCTTTCGCTAACACTCGTTAACGCCGACGGTGCAACACCGCCGGCCGGCCCTCCGGGAGGTCTTGTGATGCGTGTTTTGCTGGTTGAGGACGACGCCGCCACCGCTGCGAGCATCGAACTGATGCTTAAGCGGGAAAGCTTCATCTGCGACACCACCGATCTCGGCGAGGATGGCCTGGAGATCGGCAAGCTTTACGATTACGACATCATCATCCTCGATCTGATGCTGCCCGACATCGACGGGTACGAGGTGCTGCGTCGGCTGCGCGCGGCCCGGGTGCTGACCCCGATCCTGATCCTGTCGGGTCTTGCCGAGCTCGATCACAAGATCAAGGGCCTCGGTTTCGGCGCCGACGACTTCCTCACCAAGCCATTCGACCGGCGCGAGCTGATCGCGCGGATGCAGGCGATCGTGCGGCGCTCGAAAGGCCACGCCGAATCGACGATCTGCACCGGCAAGCTGGTGGTCAACATCGACAGCCGCCTCGTCACGGTTGACGACCACCCGCTCCACCTCACCGCCAAGGAATACGGCATCCTCGAACTGTTGAGCCTGCGCAAGGGGACGACGCTGACCAAGGAGATGTTTCTCAATCACCTCTACGGCGGGATGGACGAGCCGGAGCTGAAGATCATCGACGTCTTCGTCTGCAAGCTGCGCAAAAAGCTCGCCACAGCGACCGGCGGCTCGCACTACATCGAGACGGTCTGGGGCCGTGGCTACGTGCTGCGCGATCCGGTCGAGGCCGCCCCCGAGCGCGTCCGCGCATAAGCGTTAGTAACAATCGGGATCATCGCGCCGACGGCGGCGCTGTCACTGCCTGATCGCGGCTATAGAGCGGCGGTGGCGAGGCGAAACCCGCCGGGCCGATCGGTGACAAAGAGCCGCCGACCGAGCACCTCGGCGAGCGCTCCGGCGATATACGCACCAACCGTGCGCGAGGTCAGTTCGGCGGTTGGCACGGCGAGGGCGAGGGCGGCGCGGACCTCCGGCGCGGGACCGGGGCCTTGTCCGGCTGCCTCGATCTCCAATCCGTCCGGTCTCGCGCTCAGGACCAGCCGCCCGCCGCGCGGCAGCCCCTCGCCGGCGAGCGTCAGCATCGCGCATGCCAACTTCTGCTCGGCCAGCGGCAAAGCGCGCACCTCGGGGCGGTAATCGCACTCGATCGGGGTCTCTGCGAAAAATTCTTCGGCGAGCAGGTGGGGCGCCGGGCCGATCAGCCCGCCGCCGCCAAAGGCATAGGCGAAGCGATAGAATTGCAGGTTCCGGATGGCCTTGCGGGCGCTGTCCCCGACCAGCCGGGCGGCCTCGCGGGCAAATTCCGGCTCGTCGTCTGCCAACAACTCGACGCCGTTGCTGATCGCGGAAACAGGGCTGATCAAATCGTGGCACAGCCGCGCGGCAACGAGCTCGACGACGCGCAGATCAACCGGCCGGGTCATGGCTTTCCAGAAACGCTGCCGCGCGATCGAGATCTTCGGGCCGGTTGGCGTTGAAAAACGGATCGACGACGCCAACGGGGAAATCCACCGTCGTCAAACGGTAGCGCTGGGTCCACACATCGACCTTGCGGATCCCAGCCACGGCCAGCGCCTGGCGCAATGCCTCGCGCAGCCGGACCGGC
>DASYZD010000138.1:0-19688 GCA_035946655.1 Allostellaceae bacterium
ACTTACGGCGATGTGTTCAAGCGCGCCGAGCGCGAGTTCTCGGCCTACAATTTCGAGGCCGCCGACACCGCCCGGCTGTTCGCCCATTTCGCCGACGCCGAAGCCGAGTGCCAGGCGCTGATCGCCCGCGCGATCGCGCTCCCCGCCTATGACCAATGCCTGAAGGCGAGCCACCTGTTCAACCTCTTGGATGCGCGCGGCGTCATCAGCGTCACCGAGCGGGCCGCCTATATCGGCCGGGTGCGGGCCCTCGCCCGCGCCTGCTGCGAAACCTGGCTCGCGGGCGGCTGAGATGGGCGAGCTCTTGCTCGAACTGCTGTCGGAGGAAATCCCGGCGCGCATGCAGCGCCGCGCGATCGACGATCTCGTCACGCTGGTCCGCGCCAAGCTTGCCGCCGCCGAGATTCCCGCCGCGAGCCTGAAGGGCTACGTGACCCCGCGCCGGCTGACGGTGATTGCCGGCGGCATCCCCGAGCGTCAGCCCGACCGTAGCGAGGAGCGCCGCGGCCCGCGGGTCGGGGCGCCGCAACCGGCGCTTGACGGCTTTTTGCGCGCCGCCGGCCTGCAATCAATCGAAGAGTGCGAGATCCGCGACATCGGCCGCGGCGAATTCTATTTCGCGCGCATGGAGCGGCCGGGCGCGCCTACGGGGATCGTCCTCCTCCAGCTGCTGCCCGCCGTGATCGCCGAATTGCCCTGGCTGAAATCGATGCGTTACCCGGCCTCGTCGCTGCGCTGGGTGCGTCCATTGACCTCCGTGCTCTGCCTTTTCGATGACGCGATCGTTCGGTTCTCGTTGGGCGGGATATGGGCGGGCCAGACGACGCGCGGCCACCGCTTTATGTCGGATGGCGAGATCACGATCGATGACGCCGGAGACTATCGGGAGAAGCTTGAAGCGGCGCACGTGATCCTCGACCCGAATCGCCGGCGCGAAATGATCGCGGCAGAGCTTAATCGCCTAGCCGCGGCTGAAGGCCTCGCCGTCAAGCCTGATCCCGCGCTCCTCGACGAGGTCACCGGCCTCGTCGAATACCCGGTCGTGCTGATGGGGAGGATCGATGAGGAGTTCGTGAGGCCGTTGCCCGAGGGCCTGCCCCCCGAGGTGCTGGCGACGGCGATGCGCACGCACCAGAAATATTTCTCGTGCTTGAAGCCGGAGCCTGCCCCTACTAAAGCCGGGGGCACGCTGGGGCCGCGTTTCCTCTTCGTCGCCAACAACCGGGCCGCCGATGACGGCCGGACGATCATCGCCGGCAATGAGCGCGTCCTGCGCGCCCGCCTCGCCGACGCCCGCTTCTTCTGGGACCAGGACCGCAAGGTGCGCCTCGAAGACCGGGTCGAGGCGCTGAAAGAGCGGCTCTATTACGAGAAATTGGGCAGCGTCTTCGACAAGGTCGAGCGCATCCGACGGCTCGCGGGTTTCCTCGCAAAGCAGGTCCACTCCACCGTCTCGCCCGCCCTCACCCTTCCCTCCGCCGCAAGCGGGGGAGGGTTAGGGAGGGGGGATCCCAGCTTGTACCGGGATGACGATCCGGAAGTGGGCCGATTGGCAAAACGCGCGGCGCAGCTCGCGAAAGCGGATTTATCGACGGGTATGGTCGGCGAGTTCCCTGAATTGCAGGGGGTCATGGGCCGGTATTACGCGCTCCATGACGGCGAAGACCCGCGTGTCGCCGACGCGATCGCCGACCATTACAAGCCGCTCGGCCCCAGCGACACCTGCCCGACCGCGCCAACCAGCGTCGTAGTCGCGCTCGCCGATAAGATCGACGCCCTCGCCGCATTCTTCGCGATCGGCGAGCCGCCAACCGGATCGCGCGACCCGTTTGCGCTGCGCCGCGCCGCGCTAGGCGCCATCCGTCTGATCTTGGAAAACGGGCTTCGCCTGCCGCTCGCACATTGCTTTGCAACGGCGGTGGTTAATCTCGGCGCCGGCATCCTTGAAAATGCACCGGAACAGGGATCAGCAACGGATCTGTTGCTGGCGTTCATCGCCGACCGCTTGAAAGTGCATCTGCGCGAGCAAGGTGCCCGCCACGATTTCGTCGCCGCGGTTTTCTCCCTCGGCGAAGACGATCTTGTGCGGCTGCTCGCCCGCGTAAGCGCCCTTGAGGTGTTCCTGGCCTCGGACGATGGAGCGAATTTGCTGATCGCGTATCGCCGCGCCGCAAACATCGTGGCGATCGAAGAACGGCGCGACGGCCGTTCCTACGATGATCGCGATGATGCGAACTTGTTGCGGCAGCAGGAGGAGAAGACGCTTTCTGCCGCACTTGGCGAGATCGGTGGGAACGCGGGCAAATTTGTCATTCGCGAGAAATTCGCAGACGCAATGGCCGCTCTCGCCCTACTGCGCCAGCCGGTTGACGCGTTTTTCGATGCGGTGACCGTTAACACCGATGACCCGGCGCTGCGCGAGAACCGGCTGCGGCTGTTGTCGCGCATCCGCGCGGTGATGAACCAGGTCGCCGATTTCTCGCAGATCGAGGGATGACGAGCCCATGACCAAATGGGTCTACCGCTTTGGCGCCGGCGCGGCGGAGGGGCGCGCCGAGATGCGCAACCTCCTGGGCGGCAAGGGCGCCGGGCTCGCCGAGATGAGCAATCTCGGGCTCCCGGTGCCGCCCGGCTTTACGATCACGACCGAGATCTGCACGCAATTTTATGCCAACGATAAGACCTTTCCGGCCGATTTGAACGAGCAGGTCGCGTCCGCGCTCGCCGCGGTCGAAAAGACCATCGGCGCTCGTTTCGGCGATCCGGCAAACCCGCTCCTCGTTTCGGTGCGCTCGGGGGCGCGCGCCTCGATGCCGGGGATGATGGATACCGTCCTCAACCTCGGGCTCAACGACCAGACCGTCGCCGGGCTGGCGCAAGAGAGCGGCGACGAGCGTTTCGCCTATGACAGCTATCGCCGCTTTCTGCAGATGTACGGCCAGGTCGTGCTCGGCATCGAACACCATCATTTCGAGGAGCTGATCGAGAACCACAAGATCGAGGTCGATGCGGTGCTCGATACGGAGCTGGATGCCGCGGATTGGCAGGTGATCGTCGCCGGGTTCAAGGAGGTCGTCGCCGCCGAAACCGGGAAGCCGTTCCCCCAGGATGTCGAGGCGCAGCTATGGGGCGCAATCGCCGCGGTGTTCGGATCGTGGATGAATGCGCGCGCCGTCACCTATCGGCGCCTCCACAACATCCCCTCCGATTGGGGCACCGCGGTCAATATCCAGGCGATGGTGTTCGGCAACCGCGGCGAGGATTGCGCGACCGGCGTCGCGTTCACCCGCAACCCCTCGACCGGCGCCGACGAGTTCTATGGCGAATACCTGATCAACGCGCAGGGCGAGGATGTCGTCGCCGGCATCCGCACGCCGCAGCCGCTGACGATCGCGGGCAAGACCGCCAACGCTTCGACCCTGCCGGCGATGGAAGAGGCGATGCCCGCGGTCTTCGCCAACCTCGTGAAGGTGCGGCAGGTTCTCGAAGACCATTACCGCGATATGCAGGACATCGAGTTCACCGTCGAGCGCGGCAAATTGTGGATGCTGCAGACGCGCACCGGCAAGCGCACCGCCCAGGCCGCGCTGAAGATCGCCGTCGCCTTGGTCGCGGAAGCGCGGATCACGCGAGAGGACGCGATCCGCCGCATCGAGCCGGATTCGCTCGATCAGCTGCTCCACCCGACGCTCGACCCCGCGGCGAAGACAACGGTGCTCGCCCGCGGGCTGCCAGCCTCGCCCGGCGCCGCCTCGGGCAAGGTCGTGTTTTCCGCCGACGAAGCCGAAGCCGCCGCAAGCCGCAGCGAAAGCGTCATCCTGGTGCGGATCGAAACCAGCCCCGAGGACATCCATGGGATGAACGCCGCCAAGGGCATCCTGACGACGCGGGGCGGCATGACCAGCCACGCCGCCGTCGTTGCGCGCGGGATGGGGCGGCCCTGCGTCGCCGGCGCCGGCGATTTGCGCATTGACTATGCAAACGCCTCGATGACGGTGCGCAACCAGCTGGTGCGCAAAGGCGATCTGATCACGATCAACGGCTCGACCGGCGAAGTTATGCTGGGCGAGGTCGCGACGATCCAGCCAGTGCTGTCGGGCGATTTCGCGACGCTGATGGGCTGGGCCGACGGCTTGCGCACTTTGAAGGTGCGCGCCAATGCCGAGACCCCGATCGATGCCCGCGCCGCGCGTGACTTTGGCGCCGAGGGGATCGGGCTGTCGCGCACTGAGCACATGTTTTTCGCGGCCGACCGCATCGGGCCGATGCGCGAGATGATCATGGCCGACGAGGAGCTGGGCCGACGCGTCGCGCTCGCCAAGCTCCTGCCGATGCAGCGCGCCGATTTCACCGAGATCTTCCGGATCATGCGCGGGCTGCCGGTGACAATTCGGCTGTTGGATCCGCCGCTCCACGAGTTCCTGCCGAAAACCGAAGCCGAATTCGTCGAAATGGCGGAACTTACCGGCAAAACAGTCGCCGAGATCCGCCAGCGCACCCACGCGCTCTATGAAGCCAACCCGATGCTCGGCCTGCGCGGTTGCCGGCTCGGCATCACCTATCCCGAGATCTACGAAACCCAGGTGGTCGCGATCTTCGAGGCGGCGACCGCGGTGACAAAGGAGACGGGCGACAACGTCGAGCCCGAGATCATGGTGCCGCTGATCGCGACACGGCGCGAGTTCGACATCCTGAAGGCGATCGTCGACCGGGTTGCCGGCGAGGTCATGCAACGCGCCGGAGTAAAGATCCCCTATCTCGTCGGCACGATGATCGAGCTGCCGCGCGCGGCTCTGCTCGCCGGCGAGATCGCCCAAAGCGCTGCGTTCTTCAGCTTTGGCACCAACGATCTGACGCAGACCGTCTATGGCATCTCGCGGGACGATTCGGCGAGCTTTATCGGCGCCTATCAGAAGCTCGGGGTGTTCGAGCACGACCCGTTCGTGACCCTCGACACCAAAGGGGTTGGCGAGATGATTCGGATCGCCGCCGAGCGCGGCCGGGCCGCGCGGCCCGATCTCAAGCTCGGCATCTGCGGCGAACATGGCGGCGACCCGGCGTCCATTCATTTCTGCCGCGAAATCGGGCTCGATTACGTGTCGTGCTCGCCCTACCGCGTGCCGATCGCGCGCCTCGCCGCGGCGCAAGCCGAGCTCACCGGCGAGGAGGGCGGCGGCACGGCGTAGCCCAATCGATCGCGTTCCCGCTGGGACGCGATTCTTTATGATTTGCCCTCTCTCTATGATTCGCCCTCGCCCTCGGTCCGCATCCAATCCGGTCGCACCGGCGCCAGCGTTGCCCCATCGGCCACGAACGGGCGGCCAGCATCGATCGCGTCGAGGCGTAAAAGGGCGAGGCCCTGGCCGTCACGGCTCGACCGGAGTTCACCGGCGTCGCGGCCGTTCGCGGTGACGATCGTGCCGGGCGCCGGGGCGGGGCCGTCGATGCGGACCGGGAACAGGCGCTTTTTGATGAGGCCGCGATATTTTGTGCGCGCGGTCAGCTCCTGGCCGATATAGCAGCCTTTCTGCCAGTCGACGCCGTGCAATTCGTCGAAGCCGGCTTCCATGAGGATCGACTTGTCGAGCACCAGATCGCGGCTGCCGTCGGGGATGCCGAGGGCGAGGCGATGGCGGTCATAAGCCGCGAAATCAGCCTGCTCGAAGTGCGCGCCAAAGCGGACGAGACGCGAGCGGTCCAAGATTATGCGCGCGCCAAGGGCGGCGAGCCGCGGGTCGGCGATCACGACGCCCCCCTCGAGCGGCCGCGCCTCTCCGGGCGTGCTGGAGACCCCGAGCGCGGCAAGCGCGCCCTCTCCGAACTCCGCCGCGACCGCCAATTCGGGCCGCTCGGCAAGCTCGACCTTGGCGCGCAGGCGGTAGAGCGAGAGGCGCCGCTTGAGATCGGCGAGGCGGGCTGCCTCGGCGTCGAGCCAGATCGCGTCCTCCACCTCGACCATGATGAAATCGTGCAGGTATTTGCCCTGCGCGGTCAGCAGCGCGGCGTAAAGGGCGCGGGTCGTCGCGACCTTCTCGACATCGTTCGATACCAGCCCCTGGAGAAACGGGCGGCGGTCCGGCCCCGACACGGCGAGAATGCCGCGGTCTTCGAGGATGGTGAAATTGCCCTGCGCCATTGCGGCTCCCAAACTCGTCATCCGCGGCCATGACAGACTGGTAACAGGTGGAGGCCGGGCGGTTGCTTGGCAAGCCAGTCCTTTCCTCGGCAAGCCAGTCCTTTCCTCGGCAAGCCAGTCCCTTCCTTGGCAAGCCAGTCCTTTCCTTGGCAAGTCTGGCCGCTCGGGCTATTAAGGCGCCGAGATCGGGGATATGCACATCCTGTTCGTGACCGCCACCCGCATCGGCGATGCCGTGCTGTCGACGGGTCTGTTGTCCCATGTTGTCGAACGCTATCGCGGGGCGCGCCTGACGATCGCGGCGGGACCGGCCGCTGCGCCGCTGTTCGAGGCGGTTCCCGGGCTCGACCAGTTGCTGGTGCTGGAAAAGCGGCGCGGCGGGCTGCATTGGCTCGCGCTCTATGCCCGCACGGCCGGCCGACGCTGGGACCTCGTCGTCGATTTGCGCGGCTCGGCACTCGCTTGGCTGGTGCGCGCCGGCGAGCGCCGGGTCATGGCCAAGGGCGATCGCCGTGAGCACCGGGTGCGCCAGCTCGGCCGCCTGTTCGGCCTCGATCCGCCGCCCGCGCCCCGGTTGTGGACCGCGCCCCATCATGAGCGAGTCGCCGAGGCGCTCGTGCCGCCGGGTCCGCCGGTGCTGGCGATCGGGCCCGCCGCCAATTGGCGCGGCAAGGAGTGGCGCGCCGAGCGCTTTGCCGAGTTGGCGCAGCGGTTGACCGCCGCCGGCGGGATGCTGCCGGGCGCGCGCATCGCGGTCCTGGCGGCGGCGCACGAGCGCGCGAAGGCGGCGCCGCTGCTCTCGGCGAGCCTGCCGGGGGGCGTCATCGACCTCGCCGGCCGGACTGAGCTGCTGACCGCGGCGGCGGTGCTGCGGCGCTGCGCGATGTTCATCAGCAACGACACCGGGCTCATGCACATCGCCGCCGCCGTGGGGACGCCGACCCTCGGTCTCTTCGGGCCGAGCCCGGTCGAGCAATATGCGCCGTGGGGGGCGTCTACCGCCGTCGCCCGCACCAGCGTGCCGCCGGAAGCCATGTTCGGACCGGGTTTCGACCACCGCACCACCGCTACGCTGATGGATTCGCTCACGGTCGAGATGGCCGAAGCGGCGGCGGTGGGGCTGTGGCGCCGCACCGCGAGCGCGACGGCCAGCGACAGCGCGAGGGAAGCAGTGTGAGTGTCGCGACGCTTCAGGCCTCCGGCACCGCCGAGGTTACCGCGCCGCCACGACTTTCGGCACTCGTCGTCGCCCGCAACGAAGAGGCCCAGCTCGCCCAATGCCTGTCACGCCTCGGCTTTGCCGACGAGATCGTCGTTGTGCTCGATCGCTGCGACGACCGCTCGGCCGACATCGCGCGCCGGTTCACCGAGCGCATCATCGAGGGCGCCTGGGAGCGCGAGGGTGGGCGGCGCAACGCCGGGATCGCCCTCTGCCGCGGCGAGTGGATCCTCGAAGTTGACGCCGATGAGCGGGTCGGGCCCGATCTTGCCGCCGAGATCGCCGCCACCGTGGCAAGCTCGCCGGCGCCGTGGCACCTGATCCCGGTCGACAATTACATCGGCGAGCGCCTCGTGCGCTGGGGCTGGGGCGCCTCGTTCGGCCGCTCGGCCTATGCCGGGCTCTTCCGCCGCGGCGTCAAGCATTGGGGCGACGAGCGCGTTCACCCGGCGATCACCCTGTCCGGCGTGCGCGGGCCGACCCTCGAATCGCGCCTCGTGCACCATGTCGACCGCAACATCTCCGACATGCTGCGCCGGCTCGACCGCTACACCAGCCTGCGGGCGCAAGACCTGCGCGAGAGCGGCCAGATCGGCAGCTTCGGGCATAATCTGCGGCGGATCGGGTCGCGCTTCTGGAAATGCTATGTCGGCCGGCGCGGCTACCGCGAAGGCCAGTGGGGGTTCCTGATTGCACTTTGCGCGGCACTCTATCCGATCCTTTCCTATCTGAAGGCGCGGCTGGAGAGCGAGTGATGGTTGAGGTGGTGATGGCCGATGACGGCATCGCCTTTGACGGGCGGACGGCCGAGGCGGGGCCGCTCGGCGGCGCCGAGACCGCTTTTGTCGCGCTCGCCGAGGCGCTGGCCGCGCGCGGCCACAGCGTCGTGGCGCGCAGCCGGTGCCGGACGGCGCTCACCCATAACGGGGTCGGCTGGGCGCCGATCGGCGAGGACGTGCCGCAATCCTGCGATCTTTACATCGGCAATCGCGGCCATCGGGTGATGGGGCTGGTGGCGCGGGCGCGGCGGCGCCTCTTTTGGCTGCACAACCCGGCGCGCTATCTCAGAAAGCCGCGCATCCTGTGGCGCCTCGCGCGGTATCGCCCGCGCCTCGTCGTCAGCGGGGCGTATCACGCCCGGACCGTGCCGGGCTGGGTTCCGCGCGGCGGGGTCGCGATCATCCCCTATGGCATTTTCGAGGGTTTCCGCCACGCAACCGAGCGCGCGCCGCCGGCGCCGCGGGCGATCTTCACCTCGAACCCGCTGCGTGGGCTCGACTGGCTCCTGGATTTGTGGGCAGCGCGGATCGCGCCGGCGGTACCGGGGGCCGAGCTGCACATTTATGCCGGGCCGGCAGTCTATGGCCTGGGCGGCGAACGGGCGCGCCGCATGGAACAGGTGCTCGCCCGCGCCGATGCGCTCAACGACAAGGGCGTGCGCCGCCACGCCCCGGTCTGCCGGACGAAGCTCGTCGACGTGCTGGGGGAGGCGCGGGTCATGCTCTACCGCGGCGACCCGGGCGAGACCTTCTGCCTCTCCCTTGCCGAAGCCCAGGCGATGGGCGTGCCGGCGGTGGTGCAGCCATCGGGCTGCGTCGCCGAGCGGGTCATCGACGGCATGACCGGGCGGGTCGCCGCCGACGACGATGAATTTGTCGAGGCGGCGGTCGCATTGCTGCGCGAGGATGCGCTGTGGCGGCGCTGGCATCAGGGTGCGCTGGCGACCCAGCGCGGACTGAGCTGGGACGCGGTCGCCGCCCGCTTCGAGGCGCTGATCGGATGAACGATCCGCGCGAAACGCTCTTGGTCTATCGCCATCGGTTGGCGCCATTGTCGGAAGTGGGGTTTCTGCGCCGCTTCTATGTCGGGTTCGAGCGCCTGGCGCCGGTCTGGCTCGGCTGTCATATCGAGGAGAGCGCGCAGTTGTTGACCGGCGACCCCTTGCGGGTGGGCCGCAGCGGTGCAGTAGGTGCAATCGATCGAACCCTCTTCCGGCATTTCGGGGTACTGCCGCCGCAACCCGATTTGCGCAAGTTGCGGCCGCGGCTGCTGCACGCGCATTTCGGGCCGGGCGGCGCCCTCGCCCTGCCGATTGCCCGCCGCCTCGGGATCCCGCTGGTGGTGACCTTCCACGGCGGAGACGCCACCAAGGAGACGCATTACCGCCGGCGCCTCGTGCCGCGGATCTATGGCCGCCGGCTCGCCGCCTTGCAGCGCGAAGCGGCGCTCTTTGTCTGCGTCTCGCAATTCGTCCGCGATTGTCTGGTGGCGCGCGGCTTTCCGCCCGACAAGCTCGAGGTCATCCACCAGGGGGTGGAACTCGGAGCGGCGCCCCCGGAACAGCGGGAAGAAGGCGGCGATCCCTATGTCCTCTTTGTCGGGCGTTTCGTCGACAAGAAGGGCGTCGCGCATCTGATCGAGGCGATGCGCCGGCTCGATGCCGAGGGCAGCGCGGCCCGGCTGATCCTGATCGGCGACGGCCCGCTCGGCGCCGCGCTGCGCAATGCGGCGCGGGGGCTGAAGAGGGTCGAATTCGCCGGTTGGCTCCCCAATGCCGACGTGCGCCACTGGATGCGGGGCGCGGTGGCGCTGTGCGTGCCGAGTGTGACCGCGCGCGAGGGCGATTCGGAAGGGCTGCCAACGGTGATTTTCGAGGCAATGGCCGAGGGGGTGCCGGTTGTCGGGTCGGATCATGCCGGGATCGCCGAGGCGGTCGAGCATGGCAAGACCGGGCTGATCGTCCCCGTGGGCGACCCGAGGGCCTTGGCCGATGCGCTCGCCGGCCTGATCGCCAGCCCCGAGTTGCGCCAGCGCCTTGGTACGGCGGCGCGTGCGGTCGCGGCCGAGCGTTTCAGCGCCCTCCAGCAATCGCGCCGTCTCGAAAGGGCGCTGCTGCGCGTCGCCGGCATGCCGCCCAGATGACGCTGACCGCGGGGGATTTCCCGCCCGGCACGCCACTCGCCCATTTCTTTGCGTGGAACGAGAGGGCGTCGCGGCCCGATCGCCGCTATACGCTCGCGCGCGACCCCGACCGCTTGGCCCCCTCACCCGCCGGCAGCGGGCTCGCCGAGCGCCTCCATGCCGCGATCGGCAACCCCGATAGCGCGGCGCATGCTGACGTGTTCCGGGCGTTCGAGGCGCTGGAGCCGCCGCGCGCCGGCCCACGCAGCATCCTGGTCATCCGGCTCAGCGCGTTCGGCGATTTCATCCTCTCGCTGGGGCCGATGGCGGCGATCCGCGAGCACCATCGAGGCGACCGGATCACCCTGTTGACGACCCGCCCGCTTGCCGGCTTTGCGCAAGAGCTCGACCTCTTCGACGAGGTTATGGTCGATGAGCGGCCGGGGCCCTTTGCGCTTCACCGCTGGCTGGCCTTGCGCCGCCGTTTGCGGCAGGGTCGGTTCGACCGCGTCTACGATCTGCAAACCGCGACGCGCTCGGCACTCTACGCCTGGCTGTGGCGCCCCGGGATGCCCGAATGGTCGGGGATCGCCCAGGGGTGTTCGCACCCCCACGCCAGTCTCGAACGCGACGACCAGCACACGATCGAGCGTCAGGCCGAGCAGCTCCTGATGGCCGGGATCTATCCGACGCCGTTGCCGGCGCTACCGCGGTTCGACCGGGCGCTGCCGGCGGCACTCGGCAAGGGGGATTTCATCCTCCTCGTTCCAGGGTCGTCGCCGCGGCATTTCGCGAAACGCTGGCCGGCGGCGCGATTCGCGCTGCTGGCGCGGGCGCTGGAGGCGGCCGGCTACCTCCCGGTGGTGGTCGGCTCCGCGCCCGAAGCCCCGCTCGCCGCGGCGATCCGCGAAGCATGCCCCGGCGCGGTCGATCTCGTTGGCCGGACCGACATCGCCCTCCTCGCCGCCATCGCCCAGCGCGCCCGACTGACGGTCGGCAACGACACCGGGGTCTGCCATCTCGCGGCGGCCGCGGGCTGCCCGCTCGTCGTCTTGTTCTCGCGCGAATCCGACCCGGCGCGCGTGGCCCCGCGCGGTCCGCTCGTTGAGATCCTCGGCGCTCCCGACCTTAACGACCTCGCCGCCGAGACCGTGATCGCAGAGGCGCTCGATATTCTTTCCAACCCTCGCCCGCACTGGGGAAAGGGGCTGCGTGAGGCTATTTGAGCGTGCGGCCCCACATCGCGAACATCTTGTCCCAGGTCTCCTCGGCGGCGAGCGTGTTGTAGATCGCCCGCTCGGGGAAGGCGAAGCCGTGCTCGGTGCCGGGGAAAACCTTCAGCTCGTGCTTGATGTCGCGCTTCTCCAGGAGGCCCTTCAATTCACCCGGGAGGTGCGGCGGAACGCTGCGGTCGGTCTCGGCGAAGGCGTAATAGAGTTCGCCCTTCACTCGGTCGAGGAAGAGGTGCGGTGAATCCTCCTTGTCGGTGATGATGCCGACGCCATAGAGCGAGGCCGCCGAAGCGATGCGGTGCGGATAGAAGGCCGCCGCGTTGGTGATGTGCATGCCGCTCATGCAATAGCCGACGCAGCCCATCGGGCCTGGCTTGCACTTCTCTTGCGCGTCGAGCCAACCGATCCAGCCGCCGGTATCGTCCATCACCTTGGCGTTGGTGAGGCTCGCCATCGAGGCGAGAATCGCGGGCATCATCGAATCGTCGCGGCGGGCGACGTCGAAGCGCAGATGCCCAAGCCGATAGTACATGTCGGGCAACAGGCAGAAATAGCCATGCCTGGCGATGCGCCGCGCCATGTTGCGCAGTTCTTCGCGGATCCCCGGAGCATCCATGTAGAAGATGATGGCGGGGTATTGGCCGGGCGCGTCGGGGCAGACGGCGAAGCTGGGGCACCTGCCGTATTTGGTGGTGACGACGACGTCCTGTTCGAGCATCGCGGGGGTCCTCCGGTTGGGCGACGAACGGGCGCGGAGCCTCGCGCGATTGCCCGGTGATGTCACGCGGTTTCGCCGGGTTTGCCGCGTCATCGAACCGGATCGAGGCGTCGGGTCGGCGACCCTAGGTAGTTCCCCTTAGGGCCTCCCCTAAGGACCATTCCGAATATCGCCGGCCGGTGTGACCCGCTCATTCTCTCTGCGCGATCAGCGACGAGGGAGAAAGACGATGTTCGTACACTTCACCGGCTCCGCTTATGGCGATGCCCTCGACCGCTCTGGCTCGGCAACGGTCGCGCGATCGGGCGGGCTCGATACGCTCGTCGCTTTCGAGCGGATCGGCACTCGGCGCACCCTGGCGCGCAACGAGGAGATCTTCGCCGAAGGCGACGCCGCCGACTGCTGGTACAAGGTGGTCTCCGGGACCGTTCGCCTCTGCAAGCTGTTGG
Organism: Allostellaceae bacterium; assembly: GCA_035946655.1. Lineage (GTDB taxonomy): Bacteria > Pseudomonadota > Alphaproteobacteria > ATCC43930 > CGMCC-115725 > DATARH01. The sequence goes on from DASYZD010000138.1 coordinate 12,656, forward strand.
CCGATGGCCGCCGGCATATTGCCGAATTCTACTTCGGCGGCGATTGCTTCGGCCTCGAGAATATGCCCGAGCGTCTCTTTTCGGCGGAAGCGGTGAGCGAGGTCATCGTCATGCGCTATCCGCGGCGCGCCACCGAACGCCTGATCGACGAGAACCCGGCGCTCGCGCGCGGTCTGCGCGACATGACCTTGCGGGACCTCGCCAACGCGCATTGTCGGATGCTGATGCTCGGGCGGATGAGTGCGCCGGAGCGGGTCGCGACGTTCCTGTTGGACATGTTCGAGCGCAGGGAAGCCATCCGCGCCCTCGACCTGCCGATGTCGCGCAACGATATCGCCGACTATCTCGGCTTGACGATCGAGACGGTGTGCCGGGTGATCTCGACATTCAAACGCGACGGCGTAATCGGCATCCCGACGCCGCATCGCGTCGAACTGCGCGACCGCGCGGCTCTGGCCGCGATCGGCGAGGGGTGAGCGATAACCCGCGAGCGCGGGCGAGGAGGCACAGATGAATCGCCCGGAGTTGATCCAGGTCAGTGAAGCGCGGGCCATTGCCGGGCCAGATGTCGCGCTTGCAACCAAACCGGGGCTGGCGTCCGCCGTGACCATGACCGATCAGATCGACGCGCGCGGACCGGTTTGCATCGTCGATGACGATGTCTGGGTCTGCGACTCGCTGCGCGTGCTGCTCGAAACCTATGGCTTTGCCGTGTTGGCCTTTGCCTCGGGCGTAGAATTCCTCAACGATGACCGGCGCCGCGACGCAAAATGCCTGGTGATCGATCAGCAGATGCCCGGGCTGGACGGACTCGATGTCGTTCGCACACTGCAGCGCGACGGGGTTTTTCTGCCAGCCATCCTGATCACCGGCCGGCTGGACGCCGGAATTGCCCGGCGCGCCGGAGAACTCGGCGTTCGCGCGATCCTGGAAAAGCCGTTCCCGGTGGCCCGGCTCGTCGATCTGGTTCGCGGAACCCTCGCCCCGCCGGGGTGAGCGAGGGTGCCTTTTGCCGTTGACCGGCAGTCCCGAGGCTGCCTTGATCTATTGCGCGAGATCGGCCCGCTGACCTCCTATCGCGCATCGAGGGAAGAGGTTCTGCGATGATCAAGACAATCCTGGTCGCCGCCACCGGCAGCGAGAGCGACAACGCGACCTTCGCCGCGGCGCTGGCGATCGCCCGGCCGTTTGCAGCCCACCTCGACATGCTGCACGTCAAGCTCGACCCGGTCGCCATCGCTGTCGTGATGGCAACCGATGTCGGCGCCGGCGCGATGACGGCGGGGCTGATCGAGCAGATGGAACAGGAGGCGGACGAGCGCGAGCAGAAGGCGCGGGCAATCTTCACCCGGTTTTGCACCGCCGCCGGCCTCGCGGAAATGAGCGCGCCCGGCCCGGCGGGCGCCGCGTCGCCCTCGGCGCAATGGCATGTCGAGACCGGCGAGGAGCCGCGCTGGATGGCAAATTACGGGGTCGCGGCGGACCTGATCGTGGCGCCGCGTGCGAGCGGCGAGGAGCGGGGCGCGAGCGCGACCCTGGAGGCGGTGCTGCTCGAAAGCGGCCGACCGATTGTCATCCCGGGCGGCGCGGCGATGCCGGCGAGCTTCGAGCGGATCGCCATCGCCTGGAAGCCGACCCCGCAAGCGGCGCGCGCGGTAGCGGCGGCGATGCCGTTCCTGGCGCGCGCCAGAGAGATCGTCGTCATGACGGTGGGGGAAGCAGCCGCGCAGCGTCCGGAGGACAGCGCCGAGGCTGACCGGCTGGTGCGAAATCTCGCCTGGCACGGTCTGGCGGCAACGGCCCTGCGGCTCGAGCCGGGGCCCGAGGGTGCCGCCGCGACGCTGTTGGCCAGCGCCGGAATTCGGGCGGATTTGCTCGTCATCGGCGGCTATGGTCACAGCCGGCTGCGCGAATGGGTATTTGGCGGGTTCACCCAGCTCGTGCTGGCCGGCGCGCCGCTACCGGTGTTGATGACCCATTGAGCACGGCGGCGGCCGGTGCCGATACCCGGGAGGCCCGCCGACAGCTTTAGTCGTTGGCCGGCGGCTCCGACCCCACCGCGGGGATCACCAGGCCCGATACCGGCTCGACCCAGACGAGGTGGTCGCGCACAGCGGTGACGCCGGAGGTGTTTTCGGCGAGGACCTGAAGCGCGGCGCGCTCGCGCTCGTCGGTGATGGTGCCGTAGAGTTCGACGATCCCGGCCTCGACCCTGACATCGACGCTGGCGCGGGGCCCCCAGGGCTGCCGGGCGATCTCGGCCAGGATGCGCTCGCGGATTTCCGCGTCGCCCGTCGCGGCCTTGCCGCCCGCCGGCTTTGTCAGATCGTCGAGCAGCGCCCGCACCAGATTGGCGCGGCTGACGATGCCGACGAGGCGCCCCGACTCGATCACCGGCAGGCGTTTGATATGGCGGCGTTCCATCAGCTGCACCACCTCGGCGAGCGGATCCTGCGGCCCCACCGCGACGACATCCATGCTCATCACCTCGCCGACGTTGCGGGCGTTGGCATGGGCATAGTCCTCGGCGAGGCGGCCCGGCGAGAGCAGAAATTCAAGCCAGCGCGCGTGGCGGCGCTCGGTCCCGGTCTCGGTCCGGCGCAACAGGTCGCCTTCGGTAACGATCCCGACCACCGCGCCCGCCGGGTCGACCACCGGCAAGCCGCTGATCCGGTGGTGCAAGAGCAGCCGCGCCGCCTCGGCGATCGTCGTCTCGGGCGTCACGCTGATCACCGTCCGGGTCATGATGTCGGCCACGTTCATCGCCAATCTCCTGCCACTCAAAGGCTGCGCCGAATTCTCCCCTAATCAAAGGAGATGGGGATCGCTTTGATCCCGATCAATTTTGCCCTATCGCCACGGCGTCAAGGTGCGGGACCATTGTGAAGCTCGGTGTCGAATGAACAGCACGTTAGGGCCTCGTCGCGGTCTCAGCGAGCGCGAAGCGGCGACGCGCCTGTGCGAGGACGGCTTCAACGAGCTGCCGGCGCGCCACCGGCGCACGCCGATCCGGATCATCGTCGAAGTCCTGCAGGAGCCGATGTTCGCCCTGCTGCTGGGCGCGGTTTTCGTCTATTTCGCCCTCGGCGACCTTAGGGAAGCGGTGGTCCTTCTCGCGTTCGCTGCGACCTCGGTGTCGATCGCGCTGATCCAGGAGGTCCGCACCGAGCGGGTCCTCGAAAGCCTGCGCGATCTGACCAGCCCACGCGCGCTCGTCATACGCGGCGGGGTCGAGCGGCGCATTCCCGGACGTGAGGTGGTGACTGGCGACATCGTCATCCTCGCCGAGGGCGACCGGGTGCCGGCCGATGCGATCCTCCTGGCGGGGCATGATCTGCACGCCGATGAATCGCTGCTGACCGGCGAGTCCGTCCCGGTCCGCAAGCTGGCGAGCGACGCGAGCGCCGCACCGGCGCGGCCCGGCGGCGACGATCTTCCCTATGTCTTTTCCGGGAGCTTGGTCGTCCGCGGCCATGGAGAAGCCCGCGTCACCGCGACCGGGGGCCGGAGCGAAATCGGCAAGATCGGTTTCGCCATCGCCCGCATCGAGACCGAACCGCCACGGCTGCGGCGGCAGACCAGGCGGCTGGTCGTCCGTTTCGCGATCGCAAGCCTCGCCGTCAGCGCGCTCGCGACCGTGCTCTATGGGTTGTGGCGCGGCTCCTGGCTCGATGCGCTGCTCTCCGGCATCGCGCTCAGCATGGCGATGCTGCCTGAGGAATTTCCGCTGGTCCTCACAGTGTTCATGGTGATGGGCGCGTGGCGCATCTCACGCGCCCGGGTGCTGACCCGGCGCATCGCCGCGATCGAGACGCTGGGCGCCGCCACCGTCTTATGCACTGACAAGACCGGCACGCTGACGCAAAACCGCATGAGCATCGCCGAGCTGTGGGCCGGGGCGGAGCGCTGGCGGCCGGATGACCCCGGCGCGCTCCCCGACGAGTGTCGCCGGTTGCTCGAATACGGCATCCTCGCCAGCGCGACCAACCCGTTCGACCCGATGGAGAGAGCCTTTCACGCGCTCGGCGCGGAGCGGCTTCCAGCGCCGCGGGATCGCGTCCTCAAATGGGAATATGGGCTGCGCGCCGATCTGTTGGCGATGACCCAGGTGTGGCAGGAGGCCGGGTCCGACCGGCTGATCGCCGCCGCCAAGGGCGCGCCCGAAACCATTGCCGGGCTGTGCCGGCTCGACGCGGCCGAGTGCGCCGCCATGAATGCCGCGCTCGACGGGATGAGCGGCACCGGGTTGCGGGTGCTCGGGGTGGCGCGCGCATCCCTCACGGCCGGCTCGAAGAAGCCGCCGTCGCCGCGCGATTTCGCGTGGGAATTCCTCGGCCTCGTCGGGCTTGTCGACCCGCTGCGCCCGACCGTCCCCGCGGCGGTGCGCGACTGCCGCAATGCCGGGATCCGCGTAGTCATGATCACCGGCGATTACCCGCAAACCGCAACGACGATCGCCCTTGAGGCCGGTCTCGCCGCGGGCCGGGTGATGACCGGCGCCGAGCTCGAAGAAACCGGTGAGGCAGAGTTGCGGCGGCGGATCGGCGAGATCACCGTCTTTGCCCGGATCCTGCCCGAGCAGAAATTGCGCATCGTCGAGGCTTTGAAGGCAAACGGCGAAATTGTCGCGATGACCGGCGACGGGGTCAATGACGCCCCCTCCTTAAAGGCGGCGCATATCGGGATCGCGATGGGCGGGCGCGGCACCGATGTCGCGCGCGAAGCCGCCGCGCTGGTGTTGCTCGACGACGATTTTGGCTCGATCGTCGAGGCGGTGCGCCTCGGGCGCCGGATCTACGACAATCTGCGCAAGTCGATGGCCTACATCCTGGCGATCCATGTGCCGATCGCGGGTCTTGCCGTGCTCCCGTTGTTGCTCGGCCTGCCGCTGATATTTTCGCCGCTCCATATCGCGTTTATCGAAATGGTCATCGATCCCGTGTGCTCGATCGTGTTCGAAGCCGAAAGCGCCGAGCCCGACGCGATGCGCCGGCGTCCGCGCGACCCGGCGGCGCCACTGCTGACGCCGGGTTTTGTCATCTGGAGCTTGTTGCAGGGCGCGCTCCTCCTCGTCCTCGTCGCCGGGCTGTTCATGATCGCCCTGCGGCAAGGTCTGCCGGACAGCGACGCCCGGGCGCTCGCCTTCGCCTCGCTGGTGGCGACGAATATCGGGCTCGTCCTTGTCGATCGAGCGGGAACCGCCTCGCTCTTCGGCGCGTTTCGGCAGTCGAACCGGGCGCTGTGGTCGGTGCTCGGAGTTACTTCGGCGATCCTCACCGCGATCCTGTCGATCGGCCCGGCGCGCGAGCTATTCGGCTTCGGGCCGCTGCATGGCGACGATCTGGCGCTGGCGTTCTCCGCTGGCATCGCCGCCCTCGTGCTGCTCGACTTGATGAAGCGGGTGATCGGTCCGGGCCGACGCGAGCCGCGCTGAGGCGTTGGCCGTCTTAACGCACCAGTGCGCCGGTCATGTTGGCGTAAAACGCGGCGAGGTCTTCCCGGGCGAAATAGTTGATGTCGCCCGGGGTTGCGAGGCCGACCGCCGCGGCATAGGCGGCAAGCCGGATCGCCAGGTCGGTATCGCCGTCGAGGAGGCCGTGGATGAGGCCGGCGACAAACGAGTCGCCAGCGCCGATGCGATCGACGACCTCCACCGGATAGCGCGGCGCCTCGTGGATCGCGCCTTTTGCCAGGAGGAGATCGCCGGATTCCGATCCCGGTGGCCGGGTCAGCGCAATGAGCGGCATGCCGTAGCGCGCGGCGATCGCCGAGGCGAGCCTTTCACCCTCCTCCGCAAAGCCGAGGACGGTGCGCGCGTCGCGCTCGGCGACGATGAAGAGGTCAAGATGCGGCGCGACCGCCTCCAGCATGGCGCGCGCCTCGACAGCACTCCACAGGGTCGCGCGGTAATTGAGATCATAGGACACGGGCTTGCCCATGGTGGCGGCGAGCGCGGCGACATGGACGACAAGCGCCCGGCAGCTCGGCCCCAGAGCCGGCGTGATGCCCGACAGATGGATCCGCGCGCTCGCCCCAATCAGCGCCTCCCAGGGTGCATCCTCGAAACCCATCCCGGCGGCGGCGGAATTCTTGCGGTCATAGAGGACGCGGGCATTGCGCGGCGCCGGGCCCGGCTCGAAAAACATCAGCCCGAGCCGCGCGCCGTCGATCCAGCGGACAAAGCGCGTGTCGACGCCATGGCGCCTCGCCTCGCCATCGACGATGCGCCCGAGCGGTCCCTCCGGCAGCCGCGACACCCAGGCGGCGCGGCGCCCGAGGCGAGCGAGGAGGCAGGCGACGTTGAGTTCGCTGCCGCCGATCCCAATTTCGAACATGTGCGCCTGATCGAGGCGCTGCATCCCGGGCGGCGACAGCCGCAGCAACGTCTCGCCGACCGTCACCAGATCGTAGCCCGGGATCGACAGTGCGTTGTCGGTCGTGGCGCGGCGCGGCGCGCTCGCGAGCGTCACCCGGCCGGCCCGCCGGCGACGTAGATCACCTGGCCCGAGATGAACGAGGCCTCCTCGCTGCACAGAAAGGCGATCAGGTTGGCGATGTCGCGCGGCACGCCGGCGCGCCGCACCGGGATACGCTCGGCGGCCTCCGCCTTCCACTCTTCGGGATCGCGGCCGAGCCGGATCGCCACCGCCCGCGTCATCTCGGTGTCGATAAAGCCGGGTGCCACGGCGTTGACGGTAATGCCATAGCGGCCGAGCTCGATCGCCAGCGTCTTCGCCATGCCCTGCAACCCGGCTTTCGCGGTCGAATAGTTGGTCTGGCCGCGGTTGCCGAGGGCGGAGAGCGACGACAGATTGACAATGCGGCCCCAATTCCTCTTGACCATCTCGCGCTGCGCCGCGCGCGAGCAGAGGAACGCGCCCTTCAGGTGCACCCCGGCGACCGCATCCCAATCGTCGTCGGTCATCTTGTGGATCAGATTGTCGCGGGTGATCCCGGCATTGTTGACGAGGATGTCGAGCGAGCCGAAATGCGCGGCGATTCGCGCGACGGCGGTTTCGACCTCGTCCGTGTT
>DASYZD010000139.1:0-4847 GCA_035946655.1 Allostellaceae bacterium
CATCATACGTATAAAGTTTTGTTCGAAGGCTTCGACGGCCGGAAACCGAATTACGGAAGCATCGCACCCACTACTCTCGGGGATCTCGCGAGAGCTCTGAAAGAGCATCTTATTTTTGGAGTCATGCAAGCTTACCGACCCTATGAAGGATCATAGAGGCAAACGGGGGAGGTGCCTCCTACTTGGACGGCTACATCGACTCCTGATGCTGCGATTCTCCGCGGGGTGCTTGAAGAACGAGCCACAAGCCACAAGCCCCTCTCGATGCCGAACGCGTAGGATGGGTTGAGCGACGCGAAACCCATCCCTCTGGGCGGGCGCGCTATTATCGGGCAAAATCCCGGTACCGGGGAAGCCGGCCGCAGTCGCCTTTGTGTTTTTAAGCCGCGTGTTGCATTTTGTGGATTGGTGTGGGACCGCCGATGACAGACCCACCCGCATCTATGATCCTATAATGGCTGACGCCCCACGCCGGAACGTTCTTCTGGGTCGTCTCTAGCCAATACATCGCGTCGGCGATCGCGAACTCAATGCTGATCGTCCCGCACCGTCGACGGTCGATCGTCTCGATTGGCTCCCACCAGTTTAAGCCGCGCGTCAGTTCTATCGTGAACATCCGACCAATCCCTCCAGCCTTCGACCACGCCAGATGTTCTCAGGCTAGTCCACACATGTTTAATCGCACAGTACAATCATAAAGGATTTGATAAATATTTATGGAGGAATTGTTAACGGGTTCCCGTCCCGTTCGAGCGGCGCGATGCCGATCGCCGCGCCGAATTGCCCGATTGGCCGCGGCCGTCGCTTATTCGACCTGCGAAGGCGAGCTACTCGCCGTAGCGCCACGACAGGCGTGGCGCGTAGGATGAGTTGGGCAACGCGAAACCCATCGCCCTGGACCGGCAGATATCGCCCGAGCGGTGGGCTTGCCCTCAAGGTTGCGCGCGGCCCTCAGCCTCGCGGTGCTCGGTCGGTGCGAGAGCCGCTGCGTCGGCGGCTTGATCGGGCGGGGGTGGTGGGGCCGCGACATCACCGTCGCAGTCCGATTTGCCGATACGGAGATAGTGTTCCGCATGCTGAAAGTAATTCTGTGAGCTCACGCGATCGTCGCTGCGTTCGGCTTCCCGCGCCAGGGTCAGGTAGCGCTCGGTAATTTGCGACGCGCTGCCGCGGATGCGCTCGGCCGGGCCGTGGCTGTCGAGCAGCTGATTGTTGTGCGCTGCCCGCCGCGGTTGGGTTGGCCCGTTGTTGCTCGAGCGACCGCGCAACCGCTGATCTGATCCCGGCCTCATGACGCACGCGGTGTTGGATGATCAACCTGACGCCTCCGGCTTTTCGGCGGCGCCGCGGCGAGCGCGCGTTTGGCGGCATCCCGATCGGCAGCTTCCTTGGCGAGACGAGCAGCGCGCAGGCGCGCCGTTTTGGCCATTTCGAGTTGCTTCGCATCGTCATTGGGGCGCGTCGCTTTCACATGTATTTGTTTTGCCATCTTGAACGCCTCTCGGTCTGGAAACGGCATCGTCACCCCCCAAGGGGTGCGTGTTTGTGACGGGAGATAAAGCGATGACGGCAGCGCCGTGCATGGGCCTCCGGCCGCCAAGGTCTAACCGCTATATGGGGCATCGCCGCCCGATATGCACGCGGGCTGTGGGCGGTTCATGGTTTTGGCCGCCGCGGTCGGCCGATCGTGCGCTATCGATCTTCCGCTATCGAGGGGGCATGCCCGCTCGCTTCGCGATCACGAGGGCCCTTCGGTCGCAGGAGACGCCGGCGGGACACGACCCCGCCGCCTTGGCGGCCGCATCGTCGGCTGCGTAAATGTCGCGTCGTCGCCACAACAAGGGGCCGAAATGGCCCAACCTGCGGCCCGGTTTGAAAATGTCCATCCGGTATTTGCTCATGCTGCCTCTGTCCTGTGCCGCACCGGCAGCATATGGGGCCGACCGGGGCGCACGCGATGGCGGGCGGCTGTCCCCTGGTTCCCGCCGGCCCGCAACGCCGGGTGGCGATAGCGCGCAAATTTCGTTGCAGCCGGCCGCCGTGGGACCGAACATTGCGCCCGGCAGGCCGGGAAATTCGCAGCATGGCGTCACTCTCCGCTCTCGGCCTGGCGTTCTATGCGCTCGTGCTGGTGGGCGCCTTTGCGGTACGCGGCGCCGCGGGATTTGGCGCCGGGCTAATTGCCGTGCCGCTCCTCGCCTTTATCCTGCCGGTGCCGACGGCGGTCGCGGTGGCCACCGTTCTGACGATGATCACCTCGGCCCGACAGGTCGGCCGCGACTGGGGTCTGATCGCCTGGGGTCAGTTCTTTCTGGTGTCGTTCTATACGGTGATCGGCATCGGATTGGCGTTCTATTTCATCAAGACGCTCGACGAACACGCGCTGCGGCGCGGCCTCGCCGGGTTCTTGATCCTCTACTCGATCTACGCCTTGTGGACGCGCGGCGCCTCGCCGGTGTTGCCGACCCGGTGGCATGGCGCCTTGGCCGCTGGCGCCGGCATTAGCGGGGGCTTTTTCGGCGCCCTCTTCGGGGGCGGGGTCGGACCGATCTACGTCGTTTATTTCAACGTCCTGCGGCTGAACAGGGAGGTCTTCCGAGTAACCATGAGCATGATCATGCTGGTGTCGGTGGCGATTCGCATCACCGGCTATGCCAGCTTCGGGTTTTACGGCCGCTCGGCGCTGACCCTGCTGGCGCTCGGATTGCCGCTGGTGTTTGTCGGCTCGTGGCTCGGCGACCGGGTCGCCCGGCGGCTCGATCCGCGCCGGTTCGGCGCACTTGTCGGCGGTCTGGTCTTGCTCAGTGGCGTGGCGCTGCTCTTAAGATAGCCGGCCCCGCGAATCGCCGAGGGCCCGAGGAGGCTCCAATGAACTCGACCATGACCCCACCCTTCCGCGCCGACCATGTCGGCAGCCTGTTGCGCCCGCCGGAATTGCTGCGCTCGCGGGCCGCGCATCAAGCGGGCAGGCTCACTGCCGCACAGTTGCGCGCGGTCGAGGACCAGGCGATCAGGGAGGCGGTCGCAATGCAGCGCGAAGCCGGCCTCCAGGGCGTCACCGACGGCGAATTCCGCCGCGGCTCGTGGCACATGGATTTCCTCTATCAGATCGGCGGCGTCGCCCAGACCGACCAGGCGCTGCGCATTCAGTTCAGGAACGAGGCGGGGCCGGTCGAGGCCGCGCTCGGCGCCTTTCGCATCGCCGGCAAGCTCGCGCTCGATAAAACGATCTTCGCCGAGGATTTTGCCTACTTGAAATCGGTGGCGCCGCCGGGCAGCACGGCGAAGCTGACGATCCCCTCGCCCTCGATGCTGCACTACCGCGGCGGGCGCGCCGTCATTGACCCCGCCGCCTACCCCGAGATGGATGCGTTCTGGCACGACCTCGCCGCGGTCTACGCCGCCGAGATCGCCGGTCTCCATGCGCTGGGCTGCACCTATCTCCAGCTCGACGACACCAGTCTGGCCTATTTGAACGACCCCAATCAGCGCGCCTATGTCAACGGCATCGGCGGCGATGGCGCCACCCAGCACCTCACCAACATCCGTCTCATCAACCAGGCGCTCGCCAAGAAGCCCGCCGGCATGACCGTGTGCACCCATATGTGCCGCGGCAACTTCCGCTCGTCCTGGGTCGCCGAGGGCGGCTACGACCATGTCGCCGAAGCGCTGTTCGGCGAGCTCGCGGTCGATGGCTTCTTTCTCGAATACGACGATGCACGCTCGGGCGGCTTTGCCCCGTTGCGGTTCGTGCCGCGGGGACCCAAGAAGGTCGTGCTCGGCCTTGTCACCTCGAAGCGCCCGGCGCTCGAAGCCAAGGACCTGCTCAAGCGCCGCATTGACGACGCGGCCAAATACGTCCCGCTCGAGCAGCTCTGCCTCAGCCCGCAATGCGGCTTCTCCTCGACCGTCGACGGCAACGCGCTGACGATCGAAGAGGAGAAAGCCAAGCTCCGCCTTGTCGCCGAGGTGGCCCGCGAAGTCTGGGGCTAGAGGCCGGCGCCGTTGCGAAAGGTGGCATCATGAACACCCAGGTCACTTTGTTGGGCGCGCGGCGCTTCATGCCGTTGTTCGCCACCCAGACCCTCGGCGCCTTCAACGACAATCTGTTCAAGAGCGCCTTCGTCATGCTGGTGACCTACGGCACGGCGATGCGCACCGGCTTCGATCCGGGAGAGCTGGCCGCAATCGCCGGGGGCGCCTTGATCGCGCCCTATTTTCTGTTTTCCGCGCTTGCGGGCGAGCTGGCCGACCGCTTCGAGCGCGCCCGGCTGTTGCAGATTCTCAAGGCCGCCGAGCTCGTCACCGTGCTCGGCTCGGTCGCGGCGCTCCTCACCGATAGTCTCGCGCTGTCGTTTGGGTCGCTGTTCATGCTGGGCGTGCAGGCGACGCTGTCGAGCCCGGTGCGCTATGCGCTCCTGCCGCAGCAACTCGCCGCGGACGAACTGGTCGACGGCAACGCGTTGCTCGAAGGCGGCACCTTTCTGTCGATCCTTTTCGGGACGATCGCCGGCGGCCTCGCGGTGGCGGTCCATAGGGGAGTCACGGTCGCGGGTCTGCTCCTCATCCTGTGCGCGATCGGCGGCTTTCTGGCGAGCCTCTTCGTGCCGCGCGCGCCGGCGCCCTCACCCGGGCTGCGCCTCAGCCGCAACCCGGTTGCCGCGACGATCGGCATCCTGCGTCACGCGCACGAGCGGCGCGACGTCCAACTGGCGATCCTCGGGGCGTCGTGGTTCTGGCTGGTCGGCGCGGTGTTCCTGTCGCAGCTCCCCTCGTTCGCCAAGGGGACCCTCGGCGCCGGCAGCGGGGTCGTGACCCTGTTCCTGGCGGCGTTTTCGATCGGCGTC
>DASYZD010000140.1:0-7504 GCA_035946655.1 Allostellaceae bacterium
CACCGCTGCGTCGGCAACCGCTTGGCCGAATTGCAGCTGCGCATCCTGTGGGAAGAGATCATCACGCGCTATCCGGTAATCGAGGTGATGGGCCCGGCCAAGCGCACCTACTCCAACTTCATCCACGGCATCCGCTCATTGCCGGTGCGCATCCCGGCCTGAAGCACCCACCCGTCGCCCTCGCGAAGCGGGGGTCCAGCGGTAAGCGGGGCACAGTGGTCGCCCCTGGGTTCCCGCTTGCGCGGGAATGACGAACCGCGACGGCGGGGCAGGAAGCTTGGCCTACACCGGCGCGAGCTTCTGGTACGGCGGCGACGGGAGTTCGACCTGGATCGGGTCGCCTTCGCGGACCTCGCCGCCCGCCAAGACGATCCCCATGATCCCGGCTTTGCGAACGAGGTTGCCCGCCAAATCGCGCGCGAGCGTGGCCGCCATCAGCCCGGGATGGAGCTTGTCGAGCTGGCGGCACGGGTTGCGCAGCCCGGTCACCTCGATGACCGCCGCCGGCCCGAGATGGAGCCGGGCGCCCGTCGGCAACCCCAAGAGATCGACCCCGCGCGTCGTCACGTTCTCGCCCATCAACCCGGGTGACACCGTGAAACCGGCTTCGCGCAATTCGTCGAACAGTTCGCCATGGATCAGGTGCACCTGGCGCAGATTGGGCGTCCCGCCAAAGCGCTCGAGCCGCGAGCGGTGCTGGACCGTCGCGCCCTGATGCGCGTCGCCCTCGACGCCCAGCCCCGCCACGAGGCGGATCTTCTCCGCGGTGGGCTTCGTAAAGCTATGGGTCGGGCTGCGGCTGACCGCCGTGACGATCCCGTTCATCTCGAAAAATCCCTCAGCGGTTGCGGAAGGCCGGCTTGCGTTTGGCGATAAAGGCGGCCATCCCCTCCTTCTGGTCCTCGGTGGCGAAGGTCGAATGAAACAGCCGCCGCTCGAAGCGCACGCCCTCGGCGAGCGTTGTCTCGAAGGCGCGGTTGACCGATTCCTTGACCATCATCGCGATCGGCTGCGACAGCTCGGCGATGCGCGTCGCCACCGCAATTGCTTCGGGGAGCAGCTTGTCGGCAGGCACGATGCGGCTGACGAGGCCGGCCCGCTCGGCTTCGGCGGCATCCATCATTCGCCCCGTGAGGCACAGATCCATCGCCTTCGCCTTGCCGATGAAGCGCGCCAGGCGCTGCGTGCCGCCGGCCCCCGGCATCGTCCCAAGGTTGATCTCGGGCTGGCCGAAACGGGCGTTCTCGGCGGCGATCAGGATGTCGCACATCATCGCGATCTCGCAGCCGCCGCCGAGCGCGAACCCGGCGACCGCGGCAATGACCGGCTTTCTGCACTGCGCCACGCGCTCCCAGCCCGCGGTGATGAAGTCTTGCGCGTAGGCCTCCATATAGGTCTTCTCGGCCATCTCCTTGATGTCGGCGCCGGCGGCAAAGGCCCGCTCGCTACCGGTCAGAACGATCGCGGCGATTCCCGTGTCGCCCTCCAAGTCGTCGAGCGCCGCTCCCAGTTCGGTGATCAGCGCCGCATTCAATGCGTTCAATGCCTGCGGCCGGTTGAGGGTGACGATGCCGACCGGGCCCTGCCGTTCGACGAGGATATTGGCGTACTCCGTGCTCATCTGAACCTCTCGCCGAAGTCTGATCTGCGGTGCCGAGCCGGATCGACCAAGCGGGGTCCGAATGCGGCCGTGGCAACAGATTACGGTTATGGCGGGGATTGTGGTAGCGTGGAAGTTTCCGGGCGTTGTGGAGGGTCGGCGACGCCGATCCCGTCGCGCGGTGGACATGAGGCGATCGATCCCGCACGCTGGCGCGGCGCCATCAATCGTGGCGCTCAGGAGAAAGGAGAAACGACATGGCCAAGGGACAAAAACGCAGTAATCGCGAAGCGAAGAAGCCAAAAACGACGACCAAGAAAAAGCCGGCTGCCGCCGCCCGCTCGACGATCACCACCGCAGCGCCCAAGAAACCATGACCGGCCGGCGGCGCTGCTGCTGTCCGGTGTCACCGCGGGGCCGCGCGCGAAGGCGGCATGATGGATAAGCCGGTGGATCTCGACGAGCATCGCGGGATGGCGGCGCAAAAGCAGACCGAAATTCGCCGGCTGCTGAACGAGGTTCAGGCCAATCAGGCGGCGTTGCGCGAGCGGATGGAAGAGATTGAAGCCGTCATGGTGGCCGACGACGCGAGCACCTGGGCGGAGGCGGCGGCTAAGGCGCGGTACCTCATCCAGCTCTACGCCGCGACGCCCGATGCGCGCGACCCCCGCCGGCAAAAGCTGATCGCCGGGGTGCTCGCCGATCTCGCTCGGCTGTCGGAGTGATCCACCCGATGAGGGTGGGCTCAATTATCGCCGGGCGCACGCGTCGGCGTGGTGTCGCGCTGCCCGGGAATGACCGGTTTCCGTTGAGGAGCAGTTGAGATGGCAAAAAAAGAATCTGCGAAATTTGTCCCGCCCGACAGCGCCGCGCGCGCGGCCGAGGCCGCCAAGACGACGCGGCTGCGCGCCCTGCGCCTGGCCAAGGAAGCCGTGGTCGCCGAGGAGAAGAAAGTTGCCGCGGAACTCGATGCCGCTACGAAACTCGCCAAAGCGCAGTCGCGCCGGCGGGTGCGCGGCGCTCGGCCCGACGCCACGGCGCCCTGACCCGGCCTAGCGCTGGCGCTTGGCGCAGAAGAACGTCGAGCGTCCGGATTGGACGATGCGCCGGACGCCCTCGGCGCAAGTGCAGCCCGGGCAGGGTTCGCCCTCCCTGCCGTAGACCGCCCAGCGGTGCTGGAAATAGCCGAGTTCGCCGCTGGCCTGGACATAATCGCGCAACGACGATCCGCCCGCCGCGATCGCCTCGCCGAGCACGTCGCGGATCGCCGCAGCGAGCCGCGCGGCACGGGCGCCGATGACCGTCAGGGCGAGCCGGCGCGGCGACAGCCGGGCGCGGTAGAGCGCCTCGCAGACATAGATGTTGCCGAGCCCGGCGACAACGCGCTGGTCGAGCAGCGCGGCCTTGATTGTCGTGAGCTTCCCGGCCAATGCCTGCTCGAGGTAGGCGCGGTCAAAACCCGGCTCCAGCGGTTCGGGTCCCATCCCGGCCAATAGTTTGTGCGCCGCCTCGGTGCCGCGCACCAGATAGTCGATCAGGCCGAACCGCCGCGGGTCGTTGAAACGCACGACGGTGCCGTCGTCGAGGGTCAGGATCACATGGTCGTGCTTTGCCGCAGGAACATCGAGCCCGGCCGCGGTGATCCGCCCGGACATCCCGAGATGGAGGAGGAGGAGCCCCTTCTCGTCGAGCTCGATCAAGAGGTATTTGCCGCGCCGCGACAGCGCCCCGATGTGCGCGCCGGTGAGCCGCTCTGCCAGCATCGGCGGAAACGGGCGGCGCAGATCGGCGCGGCGTAATTCTGCACGTACGATGCGTCGGCCGCTGATGCGCAGCGCCAACCCGCGGCGGATGGTTTCGACTTCGGGGAGTTCGGGCATGCAAAATCTAACTGCGTGGGGCGCGCCACGGGCTATTGTTCCTGCCTGATGAGAGCCGCAGAGACAAGCGATAACTCCCCAGGCGGGTCGCCCGAGGCCGAGGCCGATTTCGGCTTTCGGCGGGTGGCGGAGGCGGCGAAAGCTCCGCTCGTGCGCGCGGTTTTCGACAGTGTCGCCCCGCATTACGATCTGATGAACGACTTGATGAGCGCCGGCATCCACCGCTGGTGGAAGGCCGAGATGGTGCGTGTGCTCAACCCGCGCGCGGGCCAGCGCCTTGTCGATGTTGCCGGCGGCACCGGCGATATCGCGCGGCGCGCGCTACCGCGTCTGGCCCCGCCCGGAGCGGAAGCGGGTGGCGCGGCGATCGTCTGCGATGCCAACCCGCAGATGCTCGAGGTCGGCCGCGCCCGCGCGCTCGACGAGGGAATTCTCGCCGGCATCGAGTGGCTCGGCGGCGATGCCGAGGCGCTGCCCTTCGCCGACCGCTCGTTCGACCTTTATACGATCGCGTTCGGCTTGCGCAACGTGACCCGGATCGAGCGGGCGCTTGACGAAGCAAGGCGCGTTCTGAAGCCGGGCGGGCGCTTTCTCTGCCTGGAGTTCGCCCCTGCGGTCGCCCCGCTGTTACAGCCGGCCTACGACTTGTACAGTTTTCAGGTGGTGCCCCTGCTCGGCCAGGTGGTCACCGGCAATCGCGATGCCTACGCCTATCTGGTCGAGAGCATCCGCCGCTTCCCGCCGCAGAGCGCGCTCCTCGAAACGATGGCCGCTGCCGGTCTCGAGCGGGCGAGCTACCGCAACCTGACCGGCGGCGTCGCCGCGCTCCATTCGGCCTGGCGGCTCTGACCGAACCCCAGCGGTGTAGGGGGCTCTTGCGCAGCTTTCGCAACCTCGCCCGTCTCCTGCGGATCGGCCTGACGTTGGCGCGGCACGACGCGCTGTTCCCGCTCGATCGCCTCCCCGGCGCCGCGCCGTTGCGGTTCCTCGCCCGGCTGCTGCGGCGCCGCAGCGCAGTTCCCACCGCCCGGCCGGGCGAGCGGTTGGCCGCTGCCCTCACCGAATTGGGACCGAGCTTCATCAAGCTCGGCCAGATCCTGGCGACCCGCGCCGATTTATTGGGTGACCAGATCGCCGCGGACCTCGCAAGACTGCAAGACCGCCTGCCGCCGTTTCCCGGAACGCAGGCACGCGCGCTGATCGAGGCCGAGTTCGAGGGCGCGCTCGACAGCCGGTTCGCGCATTTCGACCAGATTCCGATCGCCGCGGCCTCGATCGCCCAGGTCCATTTCGCGGTGACGACCGACGGGCGTGAGGTCGCGGTCAAGGTGCTGCGCCCCGGGATCGCCCGCGCCTTTGCCCGCGACCTCGACCTGTTCCGCTGGCTCGCCCGTCTGATCGAGCGAACCCGGCCGGCGCTGCGCCGCTTGAAGCCGGTCGAGGTCGTCGAAACCCTCGCGCAATCGGTGCGGATCGAGATGGATTTGCGCTTCGAGGCGGCCGCCGCCTCCGAGCTCGCTGAGAATTTCGCCGGCGACCCGGAGTTTCGCGTGCCGCGGGTCGATTGGCAGCGCACCGGGCGCACCGTCTTGACCACCGAGCGGGTGACCGGGATCCGGGTCGACGATCGGGACGCGCTCCTCGCCGCCGGTCATTCGATCGGCGCGATCTTGCGCAACGCGGCCGATGCGTTTTTCAAGCAGGTGTTCCGCGACGGCTTCTTCCATGCCGATCTGCACCCCGGCAATATCTTTGTCGATGCTGAGGGCGCGCTCGCCGTCGTCGATTTCGGCATCATGGGCCGGCTCGACCGCCAGACCCGCACCTATCTCGCCGACATGCTGATCGGCTTCCTCACCGGCGACTACCGGCGGGTGGCGCAAGTGCATTTCGACGCCGGCTATGTTCCGCGGCGGGGCTCGATCGACGCTTTCACCCAGGCCTGCCGCTCGATCGGCGAGCCGATCCTCGGGCGCCCGTTACACGAGATTTCGATCGCCCGCCTCCTCGCCCAACTCTTTCAGGTCACCGCGCAATTCGAAATGGAAACCCAGCCGCAACTGCTGCTCTTGCAAAAGACGATGGTCTTGGTCGAGGGCGTCGGGCGGCGGCTCGATCCGGAGGTTAACATCTGGAGCCTGGCGCGGCCGCTCGTCGAAGAATGGATGCGCGACAATCGCGGCCCCGAGGCGCGCCTCAGGGAGCGCATCGACGCCGCTCTCGAGGCGATCGACGCGATCCCGCGGCTGTTGCGCAGCCTCGACCGGCTAGTGGGCGACTGGTCGCGCGAAGGCGTCGTCCTCCACGCCGAAAGCCTCGCCGCCCAAGCCGCCCACCGCGCCCGCCTCATGCCCTGGCTGGTCGCGCCGCTATGGCTCGCCGCCGCGGCGCTGGCAGTGATCGCCGGGGTGTTGCTGGTTGGGAGGTAATGCGGTGAGGCGTGTGCGGCGTCACAGGTCGAGTCCGTCGCCGTAAGCCTCGCCGACTGCGGCGCGCAAGCGGGTCAAGACCGGATCGTCGGTCAACTTTGCGGGCATTCTCACCTCACCCTGATTATATGGTGTCGCTCCGATGGCGGTAGCATACTGGGGGCGTGGAGAGGGAGGCGCGAGTTGCTCGACGACCGGCGCATTCTGTTGATCATCGCGGGCGGCATCGCCGCTTATAAAAGCCTCGAGCTGATCCGCCTGGTGCGCGGGCAGGGCGCCCAGGTGCGCTGCATCATGACCGCGGCGGCGCACCACTTCGTGACGCCGCTTGCCGTGTCATCGCTCAGTGAAGACAAGGTTTATGGCGATCTCTGGTCGTTGACTGACGAGAGCGAGATGGGCCATATCCGCCTGTCGCGCGAGGCCGATCTCGTCGTCGTCGCGCCCGCGACCGCCGACCTCATCGCCCGGATGGCAACGGGAATGGCCGACGACCTCGCCGCCACCACGCTTCTCGCGTCCGACAAGCCGGTCATGATCGCCCCGGCGATGAATGCGCAGATGTGGGCGCATCCGGCGACCGAAGCCAACCTTGCGACCCTCCAGGCGCGCGGCGTCCTTCAGGTTGGTCCCGGCGCCGGCGAATTGGCCTGCGGCGAAGTCGGGTTTGGCCGCATGGCCGAGCCCTCCGAGATCCTCGCCGCGATCGCGCGGTTTTTCACCACCGACCGGCGCCTCGCCGGCAAGCGCGCACTCGTCACCAGCGGCCCGACCCAGGAGCCGATCGACCCGGTGCGCTATCTCTCCAACCATTCGTCCGGCAAGCAGGGCCACGCGATCGCCGCTGCGCTGGCTGTGCTCGGCGCCGAGACGGTGCTGGTGTCGGGACCGACCCACGAGCCGACCCCGGCCGGGGTAAAACTGATAGCGGTCGATACCGCGGCGCAGATGCTTGCGGCAAGCGAGGCGGCGCTGCCGGTCGATATCGCGGTGATGGCGGCCGCCGTCTCCGATTGGCGGGTCGAGGGGGTCAGCGCCCAGAAGCTGAAAAAAAACGGTAAGGGCGCGCCGTCGCTGCGCCTTGTCGAGAACCCCGACATCCTGGCGAGCATCGCCCGGCGTCATAACGACCGGCCGGCACTCGTCGTCGGGTTTGCCGCCGAGACCGAGAACATCCTCGCCCATGCCCGCGCCAAGCTTGCGAAAAAGGGCTGTGACTGGATCCTCGCCAACGACGTCTCGCCCGGCACCGGAACCTTTGGCGGCGATCGGAACACGATCCACCTCGTCGATTCTGCGGGGGTCGAGGACTGGCCGGTGATGACCAAGCGCGAGGTTGCCGCCCGCCTCGCGGAGCGGATCGCCGCCGCGCTCGGAGGCGATTTCGGCCCGCCGCCGAGCGCCCATGTTCCCGGCGCCGGGGGCCGGCCGCGCTAGCCCGGTCATGGCCCTCCAGGTCGCGCTCAAGATCCTCGATCCGCGTCTTCCGGGCTGGGGGTTTCCGCATTACGGGTCGGAGTTCGCCGCCGGCCTCGATCTGCACGCCTGCCTCGACGAACCATTGGCGCTGCGGCCGCACTCGCCCGCGGTTCTGA
>DASYZD010000141.1:0-10485 GCA_035946655.1 Allostellaceae bacterium
AGGCGCGACGGCGCGCGTCTCCTCGCCGATGGCGGCCGCGTCCTCGGGGTCACCGCGCGCGGTGCCGACCTCACACTTGCCCGCGAGCGCGCCTACCGCGCCGTCGACCGCATCGACTGGCCCGAAGGCTTCTGCCGGCGCGATATCGGCCGGCGCGGCGGCAGCTGAGCGTGAGCCGGAACGACCCGGCCAGGCTAGAACGCCGGCATCACCGGGGCGGGGACGATGTGCTCTACGACGCTGCGCACCCCGGCGGTATTCTCCGCGGCAACGCGCAACGCCTGCCGCTCCTCGAAGGATTGATCCTCGGAGAGCCAAAGATGCACGGCCCGGTCCCTGACGACGATGTCCGCCGCCCACACCCGCGCCCACTCCTGTCCCTGCAGCTCGGTCAGCAGCCTGTGGCGAATGCTGCGGTCGTCCGCATCGCCCTCGGGCGCCGTCACGCTCTTGGTCGCCGCGAATGCCCGCACGATGTTGGCCCGGCTGACAATGCCGACGAGCTTGCCGTCGCGCAGGACCGGCACGCGCTTGATTCGCTTCGTCTCCAGGAGGTCGGCGATGTCGGCGAGCGGGGTTGTCTCTGCGACCGAGATGACGTCCGCTGTCATGACATCTTTGACCGTGCGGCCATGCGATTTGACGTAATCGCGGGCCAGATCCTGATCGGTAGCGAGCGTATCGAGCCAGCGCGCGCGCCGCCGCTCGGTGCGCCGCTCGGTCCCGGTTTCGGCGCGGTGCAAGAGGTCGCCCTCGCTGACGATGCCGATCACCCGTCCGCCGGCATCGACAACCGGAACGCCGCTGATCCCGCGTTCGGAAAGCAGCGTCGCCACCGCCTGGACCGAGGTATCAGGACCGGTCGTAACCACATTCGTTGTCATCACATCTATGGCGCGCATTGGAGCACCTCCCAGCTAGAACTGCGCCAAGGTTGGGCGTCCGCCTGCCGCGCCGCATTGACCCAGATCAACCGCCGAGCGGGCGACCGCGCCGTTGTCTCCTAGCCAAGTCAGCCATATATTCTAGCCTGGATAAGCGGGACTGCCATGGAGCCTCCGATACATGCAGGTCAATATACTCGAGGCTAAGAACCGGTTGTCGCAGCTGATCAAATCGGCGCAGGCCGGCGAGGAAGTGATCATCGCCAATCGCGGCGAGCCGGTAGCGCGCCTCATTCCCGCCGGAAAGACGTCCGCACGAGCGGCGGAGCGGGGCAAGGGCCGAGCCATTCTCGATTGGCTGAACGCTAACCCGCTGCCCGATTATGCGCGGCGCACCGCCGAGGCAATCGACGCCTCTATCGAAGAAGAGAGACAAGCGTGGGATTGATTTATCTCGACGCCTGCCTGCTCATTTACCTGATCGAAAAACACCGGCTGTGGGGCGACAGGATCGCGCACCTTGTGGCGCAGTTCGACGATGAGCGCTTCGGCGTATCGCCGCTGGTCAAATGCGAATGTCTGGTCGCGCCGTTCAAGCGTGACGATCCGGTGTTGCGACAGGCGTATCTCACGCTGTTCGATCAATTCGCGTCGCTCGCGATGCCCGAGCCGGTGTACCTGCAAGCCGCGGAGCTACGCGCCCGCTTTGGGGTGAGAACGCCGGACGCCCTGCACCTCGCCTGTGCCCAGCACCACCGCTGCGCGGCCTTGTGGACCAACGACGATCGCCTGGCACGCGCCTCGCACGGGCTGGCCCACAACGTGCTCGGCGTATCGTCCGAACGCGGCGCCCCCTGAAGGCACCTATTCCTGCGGCCAATTCATCCGGATCGGGTCCTTGCCGTCCCAGGTGAGGGCAGCTTCGCGCACCTGGTCGAAGATGCGCATTCGGGTCGGTGTCGCCTCGGCCATCTCGACGATCGTGCCGGGGTGGCCTTCGTTCAAAAAATAGATGAACGGGCCGCGCGGGGTGTCGCCCTCCTGGCCGATCTGCCAGCCGGTCTTGAGCGCCCGCTCGCGGATCTCATGGTAATTCACCGGCCAACTCGACCAGTGCTGCATCCCCTCGTGGCCGGCGCCGAGGAAATCGCGGTAGAGGCTCGGAGAATCGCAGCGCTGTTGGATCAGTTCGAGCTGCACATCCCCCGAATTGGCGAGCGCGATCGAGACCTTGATGTCGTAGCGGCGGCCCTTGTAGCGGAACTCGTCCATCGGCAGCTGCTCGGCGTAGAACCACGGGCCGACGCCGCACACCTCGACCCAATGGCGCATCGCCTTATCGATATCATTGACGACGATCCCCACCTGACGCATCGGTCCAAAGAGACGGCTCATCGGTTTCTCCCTCAACGGCGCCGGAACGCTCGCGCCAGGATGGCGTTTAGGCGAGTGCCGATCATGACAGGTGTGTGCCGCGCATGAAAAGCCGGGTTCGCGTGCGCCACAGGCGCCGGATCCTCTGCGTCTTTCCGCGTTATGCGCCGTCCTTCGGCACGTTTCAGCACGCCTATGCGCTGATGGACGGGGTGCGCGCGTTCATGCCGCCGCAGGGGATCCTCGTCGTCGCCGCCTATCTGCCGGCGGAATGGGAGGTTCGCCTCGTCGATGAAAACCTCCGCATAGCGACACCGGACGATTTTGCCTGGGCCGATGCGGTTCTCGTCAGCGGGATGCATGTCCAGCAGGGCGAGATCGTCGGGATTGCCGCGCGCGCTCGCGCCGCCGACAGGCCCAGCGTCCTCGGCGGCCCGAGCGTCTCGGCCTGCCCGGAGGACTATCCGCAATTCGATTACCTGCATCAGGGCGAGATCGGAGATGCGACCGACGCCTTGATCCGCGCGCTCGACGCCGACGTGCGCCCGCCGCCCGCGCAGCGCCGCTTCACGACATCTGAGCGCCTGCCGCTCGCCGATTTTCCGATCCCCGCCTACCACCTGATCGAGGGCAGGCGGTATTTTCTCGGCAGCGTCCAGTTTTCGAGCGGCTGCCCGTATCGCTGCGAGTTCTGCGACATCCCGGCGCTCTACGGGCGCCAGCCGCGTTTGAAGGACCCCGAACAGGTTCTCGCCGAACTCGATGCGATGCTCGCCGCCGGGGTCAGCGGCTCGGTCTATTTCGTCGACGACAATTTCATCGGCAACAAAAAGGCCGCGCGCGCGCTCCTGCCGCATCTGATCAGTTGGCAGAAGCAGCGCGGCTATCCGGTGCAGCTCTCATGCGAAGCGACGCTCAACATCGCGCAGTGCCCGGATATTCTGGCGATGATGCGCGAGGCTGCGTTCTACGCGGTGTTCTGCGGGATCGAGACGCCCGAGCTGGCGGCGCTCGACGCCATGCAGAAATCGCACAACTCGGTGATGCCGCTCCTCGACGCCGTCGCCACGATCAACAGCTTCGGGATCGAAGTCGTCTCGGGGATCATCCTCGGGCTCGACACCGACACGCCGGAGACCGACGCCAGCCTCATCGACTTTATCGACGCTTCGAAGATCCCGGTATTGACGATCAACCTATTACAGGCGCTGCCGAAAACCGCGCTATGGGAGCGGCTGGCCGCGACCGGCAGGTTGAGCCCGGGAAACGAGGGCGAGTCGAATGTTGTCTTCGCTCGTCCCTACGACGAAGTCCTCGCCGGCTGGCGCGCCGCGATCGGCCACGCTTACGCTCCCGAGGCACTGTTCGAGCGCTTTGCCTGGAACGCCCGGCATACCTATCCGAACCGCATTCGCCTGCCAGTGACTCGCGCCCGGCTCAACGCCGGCAACCTGCGCCGCGCCCTGGTGATCCTCGCCAAGATCTTCGTCAAAATCGGCATCCGGGGCGATTACCGCCGCAGCTTCTGGGGCTTCGCCCTGCCGCTGTTGCGCGCCGGGATGGTGGGCGAATTGATCGCCTCCGCGCTCGTCGCCCACCACATGATCCGCTTCGCCCGCGAATGCACCGAAGGCCGGCAGAACGCCTCGTTCTATGCCGATCGGGCGAGACCCGCTTCCGACCAGCGGACCGCCGCGGCGTAATCCGCCGCGTTAGAGAAAGCGGTCATTTTCCCGGAGCGGCGTGCGGCGCGGCGGCTGCGCTGGCCTTGGCGCCGAGGAGGGTGGTGAAATCCAGGAGATCGGAGGGGATCGCAACGAGGTTCGCCGGCAGTCCCCGCGTCGCCAAGCCTTCGCCGAGACCTTCCTTGATCCGGACGTTCGCCAGGTCTTGGAGCGTGTTCAGAACCGGACCGACGGTGTCGGCGGTAAACTTGTCGTTGATCGCCCGCTGCACGGCTGGATCGAACGTGAAGGTATCGGCCCAGCCGAGGTAGTCGAGGGTGATGCCGCGCTCGGTGAGAAACGCGGTCATCCCCGCCGTGACGTTCTTGATGATGGCGCCGGCATCCTTGTTGTCGTTGTTGAGGGTGCGGGCGCTGATCTCGTGGCAAACGAGGCTCAAGACCTCGCCGCGCCCGACCCTGTCCATGACGTCGGCGACGCTGCGCGCGTTATAGACCGAGGTGAAGATGACCGCGGGCTCGGACGGGTTGCCCTTGGGCGGGACGGTTCCGAAATAATAGAGGTAGCGCGCCGCGTCTTCCTCGCGCACCGAGACGCCGATCGAAATCCCGGCGGTGATGTTGAGCCCCTCCGAGCTCTGGCACGGCATCCCCTCGTTTCGATTGGAGGTGCCGCGATTGGCCGCGGTCACCCATTCGCGGTTGTAGGGGGTGCGATCGACGATGATCACCCGCGCCGAGGGAACGTAGAAGTCCGACCAAGCGCCGGACCCGCTCAGCTTGACGTGCGGGATGACGACGCGCTTGGCGGCGACCTTGTTGGCCTTCAGGTAATCGAGCGACATGAATTGCGCCTGCGCGTCCTTGTTCGCCCCGGCGTCGGGGATCACGAACGCCGATTGGTTGGGCAGGATGTAGATCGCCTCGGTGTAATCGTTTTTGTCGTAGTAGGCCGAGGCGTCGGGCGCCGCCGCGACGAGCGCCAGCAGCACCGCCGCGCCGCGGGTCGCGGTCAGCCAGCGCCTCGCCGGCACCCACCAAATCGCCGCCAGCACGGCCAATAAGCCGATGAAGGGGAGGCCGAAATTGCCGAAGAACCGCATCCCCCAGATCGAGGTGACGTAGGCCACATCGCTGTTCTGCAGCTGCCTGACCGCGGCGTCGCCCGACAGCACTGTGCTTACCGGAGAGATCAGGAAATTGACCCAGCCATAGATCAGGATTGCAGCCACCGTGGCGATGCCACGACCGACGAGTACGTTCATCTCCCCTCTCCCTGCCGCGGTTTTTAGCGCGAGTTACCAGCAGATTGCATCGTCTCCGTTAACGAATGATGGCTGGAGCCCGGGAGGCCGAGTTGGGGCACGTCGAGGCGCTGCCGGTCGCCTCATGCGATGCGGCGGGCCTGCCAGCTTCCGGCGCCGAACTGGCTCCGGTTGACGATCCCGCCATTCTGGTCGCTGGCGGCACCGAGCGCGACGGTGCCGGCCATCGCGCCATCCCCGACCGTGCCCTCGAAGCGATAGGACAGGTTGCTGGCCTCGTGGCGGGTGCCGAAGCTGAACGACACCCGATCGGCGTCGAGGATGCCGTTGACCGGCCCCTCGAATTGGGCCGAGCGTTGCTCGCCGGCGAGGTCGCAGCCCGTCTGCCGGAGCGCGAGGCGGTGGGTGCGAGCGCCCTGCAGAAAGTCGACCCGCAACTCCCACTCACCGGCGACCTCCGGCACCGCGGCAAACGGTGGGCCCGGCCGGTTGGTCAATGACGCCCGCAGCGCCGCAATGACCGCATCGCCGACCAGCGCTGCTTCGCCGGGCTGCAACTGGAAGGGGTCGACGGCGATCGAATTTGGCGTCGCGCTGTTGTCGTCGAGCATGACCCGCGGTTCGCCGTCGAGCATCGCCTGGCGTAGCGCCAGCCCGTCGAGCGGGAAGCGGCTCCGGTCCCAGACGATGCGGAGGCGAGGCACGCGATCGACCCCTTCGGGTTCGATGACCTCGCCGCGCACCCCGTCGAACGAGGCCAGGCGATCGGCGAGGATCGCGCAATCGTCGTACCATTTCTGCCGCTCAGCCGCCGGGTCGCGCGCCTCGAACCAGTATTCGAGCGCGGTGAGGACGCCGATGATGTCCTCCTTCGACACCTTCATCGGCCGGCCCAGGGCCTGGTGCGGCGAGCCGTTGCGCCAGGCCGCTTCGACCAGGCGTTTGTTGCCGAGGAGAAGGCCGCTCGTCTGCGGTCCGCGCATGAACTTGCCGCCGCTATAGACGACGAGGTCGGCGCCGCGCGTCAGCCACGGGCTCGGCCGCTCGATATGCTCGGAGGCCGCGTCGACCATGATCGGGATGCCGCGCGGGCGGGCAACCGCGGCGATCTCCTCGAGCCGCACACCCGAGAGGTGCTCCTGCTTGCCGAGCAGCACGATCAGCGCAACCGGCTCCAGGAGCGCCCGGTCGAGGTCCTCGCGGGTGTCGATCTCGACGATCGGACAGCCGATCATCCGCACCGACTGGTCATAGGCAAAGCGCTGCTTTGTCGGGATGATGACGCGGTTGACCATGCCGTCGGTAAAGGGCAGCCGCAGCATCCGCGCCGGGTCGTTGCCGGCGACGCAGGCCGCCGTGCCGAGCGCGACCGCGGCCGCGCTGCCGCAGGTCACGATCCCCCATTCGGCCTCGGTCAACTCCGCGATGCGCCGGCCCGCCGCTTCCATCAGCTCATCGAGGTTGACGAACTGGCGGGCGGCGGCATCCATCGCCGCCTTGACCTCGGGCAGCATCAAACTGCCGCCATGCATCGTGCGCACGCTGCAGCAATTGATGAACGGGCGCACGCCGAGCGCGAGATACGGGTTGGCGTTAAGGCTGGTCATGTCGCCTCCGTTGGAGCGGCACGGCACTATACCAATAAGCCCATGGCTGTCATTGCGAGGAGCGGAGCGACGATGCAATCCCAGCGGGTGCCGAGGGAGATTGCTTCGCTGTGCGCGCGATGACTTTTGAAACAAGGGTTTGTTGATCGGCGCGCGACGAGCGCCCATGTCGTGGCTATGAGCCAGGTTATTCAACCCGAAGCAGCCTTGGTGCTGTTCTCCGGCGGGCAGGATTCGACGACCTGCCTCGTCTGGGCGCTCGCCCGCTTCGCGTCGGTCGAGACGATCGGCTTCGATTACGGCCAGCGCCACCGCGTCGAACTCGATTGCCGCGAGCGAATCGCCGCCCGGCTGCGCGCCGAATTCCCGCATTGGGGCGAGAAGCTCGGCCCCGATCATCTGATCGATCTCACTGTGCTCGGCCGGATCAGCGACACCGCGCTGACCCGCGACAGCGCGATCCAGTTTGCCGCCAGCGGCCTGCCCAACACCTTTGTTCCCGGGCGCAACCTGTTGTTCTTTACGTTCGCCGCCGCCACCGGCTATCGCCGCGGGTTAAAGCACCTCGTCGGCGGCATGTGCGAGACCGATTATTCGGGCTATCCCGTTTGCCGCGACGACACGCTGAAGGCGTTGCAAGCGACGCTGACGCTCGGCCTCGATCAGCGCTATGTCATCCACACGCCGTTGATGTGGCGCGACAAGGCCGCGACTTGGACGCTCGCCCGGGAGCTCGGCGGCGCGACGCTCGTGGAGCTGATCCGCGAGGAAACCCACAGCTGCTATGCGGGGGACCGCAGCCATCGCTACGCTTGGGGCTGTGGCTGCGGCGCGTGTCCGGCCTGCGATCTGCGCCGCAAGGGCTGGGAAGCGTTCGCCCGAGCTTCAGAATTTTGACCGGTCGTGCGTCCTTCGAGACGGCGCTCTGCGCCGCCTCGGGATGACGTATCTTGTTGATAATATTGAAATAAGAACGTCATCCTGAGGAGCCCGCGCAGCGGGCGTCTCGAAGGACGCAGAGCAATAGCTTACATCAAATCACCGCCAGCACCTTTTCCGGCGGGCGGCCGAGCGCGGCCTTCCCGCCGGAGACGACGATCGGCCGCTCGACCAGAATCGGGTTCTTGACCATCGCCGCGATCAGCGCTTCTTCGGAGAGCGTGGCGGGGTCGATCCCGGCGGCCGCGGCTTCCTTTTTGCGCACCAGCGCCTTGGCAGGCATGTTGAGCTGGCCGAGCAGGGTCTTCAGCTGGGCGGCGGTGTAGGGCGTCTTCAGGTATTCGACGATCTCGGGCTCGATCCCCTTTTCCCGCAACAAAGCGAGAGTGTTGCGCGATGTGTTGCAGCGCGGGTTATGATAGATGCGGACCGGCATGGCCTTCCCTCTTCGGATGATCCCGCCCGACGGGGTATACTCGGCCACCGGGAAACGCAAGGGTCGACGCAAGTGACGCGAGTGCGAAGCCTTATGGCCCGTCGCAAGGCAGAGCGGCCCGACCTGTTGTTCCGCGCCGTCGTCGAGGCCGCGCTCGACCCGATCGTCGTGATCGACGGCGCTGGCGTGATCCGCTCGGTCAATCAGGCGAGCGAGCGGGTGTTCGGCTACGAGGCGGCCGAGCTTGTCGGCCGCAACGTCGAGATCCTTATGCCTGAACCTTATGCCGCCGAACATGATTCCTATATCGCCAATTATCTGCGCACCGGGACGAAGAAGATCATCGGCATCGGCCGCGATGTTTCCGGCCGGCGCAAGGACGGCACGATCTTCCCGATGTCGCTGGCGGTAGGGGAAACCGCGGTCGAGGGGGAAACGATCTTCGTCGGGATCATCCACGACCTGACCGATCGGGAGGCGGCGGGACGCCGTATCCAGGACCTCCAGGCCGAGCTGTTGCATGCTTCGCGCCTGAGCGTCATGGGCCAGATGGCCTCGACCCTGGCGCATGAGCTGAACCAGCCGCTGACCGCGGTGATGAACTATCTCGCAGCGGCGCGACAGCTGCTGCAGAACGACCCGCAATCGACGGAGCGGGCCGGCGATCTGATCGGGCGGGCGGTGGCGCAAGCCGAACGCGCCGGCGAGGTCATCCGCAACCTGCGCCAGTTCGTCAGCAAGGGCGAGACCGAGCGGCGTGCCCAGAGCCTCAACCGGCTGGTCGAGGAAGCGCTCGGTTTGGCCCTCGTTGGCACCCGGCAATCAGGGGTCCGCGTTTCACTCGATCTCGACCGCAACCTCCTGCCGGTTCTCGTCGACGGGGTGCAGATCCAGCAGGTCGTCCTGAACCTGGTGCGCAACGCCGTCGAGGCGATGGAGGGGGTCGAGCGGCGCGAGCTCTCCGTCGTGACGCTCGGCATCGCCGGTGAAAGCATTGCCGAAGTCAGAATCGCCGATAGCGGCCCGGGGATCGCCCACGATATCGCCGAGCGGCTGTTCCAGCCCTTTGTCACCACCAAGAAGACCGGCATGGGGCTCGGCCTCTCGATCTGCCGCGAGATCGTTGAATCCCATCACGGACGCCTCGCGGCCGCGCCCAACCCGTCCGGCGGGACGGTGTTCCGGCTGACGCTCCCGGTGTCGCCTGCGGTGGGAGCGGAAGGCGAGGCCGCCGGTGGCCAGTGATCACCTGGTCTATGTCGTTGATGACGACGAGGCGGTGCGCGAGTCGCTGGCGGCGCTCCTCGAAGCCAAATCCTATACCGTGCGCGGCTTTGCCCTCGCCCGCGAGTTTCTCGCCGCCGCCCCGAGCTTGCGGCCCGGGTGCCTCATCGCCGATATCCGCATGCCCGAGATGGACGGGCTCAAATTGCAGCGGCTGTTGACCGCGCGCGCCTTCAATTTCCCGCTGATCGTCATCACCGGGCATGGCGAAGTACCGCTCGCGGTCGAGGCGATGAAAGCCGGGGCAATCGACTTCATCGAAAAGCCGTTCGCGGCCGAGGCGATCCTCGCCGGGGTCGAGGCGGGTCTCGCGCGCCTCGCAGCGAGCGGTCAGGATGATGCGGCGACGGCGAGCGCGGCCGGGCGCCTCGCCACCCTCTCGCCGCGCGAACGCGAGGTGCTGCAGGGGCTGCTCAGCGGCCTCCCCAACAAATCGATCGCCTATGATCTCAGGATCAGCCCGCGCACCGTCGAGATCCACCGCGCTCGCGTCATGGACAAGATGGGCGCGCGCAGCCTCTCCGACCTGATCCGCACGAGCCTCGCGGCCGGCCTCCACCCGCGCCCCTGACAGGGGCCCTCAGCCGCCGCCACCGGCGAAGGCGGGCGCGACCTCGGCCATGAAGCGCGCCATCTCGTGCTTGACCTGGGCGTGCGGCTTCAGCCCGACATTGACGTAGAGGATGACCTCGGCGACACCGGCGGCCTCGACCTTTTTCAGGCTGTCGATGATCTGCGCCGAAGAGCCGAGCAGCACCGAATTCTCGCCCAGATCCTGTGGACGCACCTGGTGCAGCCGGTCGACGATCTCGGCGAAGTAGCGGTAGCTCGGGGGCGCGGTCTTGGGGTCACCCGGAAAAGCCTCGATGACGCATTCCTTGTAATAGCGGATCTGGCGGGCGCGGGCCGCGGCCTCTTCCGCTGTAGTGTCGGCGAAATGGATGAAATAGCTGCATTTCAGCCCTTGCGGCCGATGCCCGTGCCGGCCGCAGGCGGCGGCGTAGAGGTCGGC
>DASYZD010000142.1:0-6760 GCA_035946655.1 Allostellaceae bacterium
CGGCGCTGGCGGTCGGGCGCGGCCGACCCCGGTGACCCGCTCGATGAGGCTCGGCACCCGGCCCTTTGGCCGGGGCTGGGCATCGCCCCGCGGGGTTGACCCGGAGGGCGCGACGGCCGCCGTCGCCGGCACAATCGGCACCGGGCGAACCGGCCCCGCATCGACCGGCCGCGGTGCGACAAAGGCGCCGCTCTTGACCGCGGCACTTTCTGCCGCCTCGGCTGCGGGCGGGACGGGCTCCGCCGGATTTTGCCCGCGCACGTCAGCGCGCAACGCCCCGAGCTGGGGCTCGCCGCGCGCTGCCGCAGGAGCGGCCGCGTTCTGCGTCAGCATCGGCTGGGTATAGCCGGAGCCGGAATCGGCCACAACCGCTTCGCCATCGCTACTGCGCGCACTCAGATCCGGGCGCTCCTGCGGCTGCGCGAGTTCGGCTTCGATACCGGTGGCGACGACCGAGATGCGCATCCTTCCGGCGAGGTTTTCGTCAAAGGTCGAGCCGAAAATGATGTTGGCGTCGGGGTCGACCTCTTCGCGGATCCGGTTAGCGGCCTCGTCGACCTCGAACAGCGTCATATCGGAGCCGCCGGTGATATTGATGAGGACGCCGCGGGCGCCCTTCATCGAGACGTCCTCCAACAGCGGATTGTTGATCGCAGCCTCGGCGGCGTCGATCGCGCGGCGCTCGCCATCGGCCTCCCCGGTCCCCATCATCGCCTTGCCCATCTCGCTCATCACCGTGCGGATATCGGCAAAGTCGAGATTGATGAGACCAGGCATCACCATCAGGTCGGTTACCCCGCGCACCCCGGAATGCAGCACATCGTCGGCCATCTTGAAGGCATCGGCGAAGGTCGTGCGCTCGTTGGCGACGCGAAACAGGTTCTGGTTCGGGATGATGATCAGCGTATCGACGTATTTTTGCAGTTCCTCGATCCCGGCTTCGGCGACGCGCATGCGGTTGACGCCCTCGAACTGGAAGGGCTTGGTGACGACGCCAACCGTGAGGATCCCCGATTCGCGGGCGATGCGGGCGATCACCGGGGCGGCGCCGGTGCCGGTGCCGCCGCCCATGCCGGCGGTGATGAACACCATGTTCGAGCCCTGCATCGATTCGAGGATGTCGTCGACCGCTTCTTCGGCAGCCGCCCGGCCGACGTCGGGCCGGGCGCCGGCGCCGAGGCCATGGGTCACGCCGACCCCGAGCTGGATCTTGCGGGGTGCCGTCGACAGCGCCAGCGCCTGCGCGTCGGTGTTGCAGGCGATAAACTCGCACCCGATCAGGTTCGAGCGAATCATGTTGTTGACGGCATTCCCCCCGGCGCCGCCAACCCCGACAACGGTAATGCGGGGCTTAAGCTCCTGCTCGTCCTTCGGGATGCTGAGATTGATCATGCTACGCCCTCCACGCCTGCGCGAGTGTGGCCATGCCCGGCCCCAACGGTCCGGCTCCCCCTCATTGCGGTCGCCGCCGGCCGGCGCGAGAAGGGCACCGGTTCCGAGTTCGCTCGGCGGATGACGCAGCCCGATAGTAACCGTTTTGTCGCAACCCAGGTACAGGCAGCCGAAGAAAATTCCAACCGGGCTCAAAAATTCTCGCGCAGCCAATGCCCAACCCGATCGAACATGCCGCGCGGCGCGCGACGCGGCGGGCGCGGCGATTCGGCGTGTTCGGACAAGGCAAAAATCAGCAGGCCCGCCGCGGTCGAAAACGCCGGGCCGTGCGTCGCCTCAGCCAAACCCCGCAATCCCATCGGGCGGCCGATCCGCACCTGTTTGTCGAGGATAAGCGCGGCGAGTTCGCGCACCCCGTGCAACTGGCAGGCGCCGCCGGTCAAGACCACCCGCCGCCCGGCGATCTTGTCGCAGCCGCTCGCCTCCAGCCGCTGGTGCACCAATTCGAACGTCTCTTCGATCCGCGGGGCGATGATGCTGACGAGCAGCGATTTGGGCACATGGTTGACGTGGCCGTCTTCTTCTTCGCCGATCTGCGGAACGGCGATCATTTCGCGCTCGTCGAGGGTCGAGGAAATGGAGCTGCCGAACAGCGCCTTCATCCGCTCGGCATGCGCCAGCGGGGTCGCCAGCCCGCGGGCGATGTCGTTGGTGACATGGAGGCCGCCGACCGGCACCGCATCGGCGAAGATCAGGTTGCCACCGAAAAACACCCCGATCGTCGTCGTGCCGCCGCCCATGTCGATAACCGTGACGCCGAGATCCATCTCGTCTTCGACCAGGCATGCCAGGCCCGCGGCGTAGGGGTTGACGACCAGCGCCTCGACTTCGAGATGCGAGCGCCCGATCGCGGCGGTGTGGTTGCGCACGCTCGCCGTGGCGGCGGTGACGATATGCATGTTGACGCCGAGCCGCTCGCCGACCATCCCGCGTGGGTCGAGGATGCCGCGGCTGTCATCGATCGAGAAGCCAACCGGGATCGAATGAATGACCTGACGGTCGGGCGATCCTCGCGTCAGATAGCCGCGTTCGAGGACCTGGCGCATATCGCCGTCGGTGATCTCGCGCCGCGCGACGCCGATTTCCGCCTTGACGATTCGTGAGGCGACATGGCCGCCCGACAGGTTGACGACGGCACGCCCGATCGTTTCGCCGGCCATTTCCTCGGCGGCGTGTACGGCATTGCGGATCGAATGGGCCGCGCCGTCCAGATCGATGATGGTGGCGCTCTTCACCCCGCGCGCGATCTGGTGGCCGATGCCGAGGATCCGCGGCTGGTCCTCGACCCGCGCGATAAAGCAGCAGGTCTTCGTCGTGCCAATATCGATCGCCGCGATCATGCTGCCGCGCGGGCGCATCGGCCCGGGCCGATGATTGGGGCGCTGATTGGGACGCGCGCTCGCGGGCGAATGAGCGCCGTTGCCGTTGGACCGGCGGCGGCCCCGGGAGTTGCCGCCGGGGTTTCCCTCTGAGTCGTGTGGCGCGGCTGTGCTCTTCTTTTTCATGTGTTCTTTCCCGACGCTCGGGCCTTTTTCGCCGGCGCGGCCGGCGCCGGCGGCGGGTCAGCGGTCCGCAGCACCAGCCGATCGGGCAGCCGCAAATCGACGGTGCGGATATCGCGCTGCAGCAGCTTGTCCGACTTTTCGAGCGCCGCCAGCCGGGCCCACGCATCGCCGGGGTTTGCCTCGGGCAGCAGCACGTCGATCGCGTTGTCGACCCGCACATTCCAGCGCCGGTCGTCGACCCGCACCGCGGCGGTCACCCGCGCGGCAAGCTCGGGCTCGCGCGCCAGCATGGCGATGAGCCCGGCGGCATGGCTCGCGGCATCCTTGCCCACCACCGTCGGCAGCCGGGCAAATCGGGTCAAGTCGGTGACCGGGATCACCGCCCCCTCGCGATCGATCAGCTCCTGCTTGCCGGCGTGCTGCCATACCGCGAGCGGATGGCGTTCGACCAGCCGAACGATGAGGGTCCCTGGCAGGCGGCGCTCGATCGATGCCGAGCGCACCCACGGCAGGCTCTCCAGCTTCTGCTGGGCCCGGCGTGGGCTGACCGCGAGGATCGGAGTGCCGCGTTCGGCCGCGAGCGCGGCCATGATCGTCGCGGTGTCGGTGGTCTCGCGACCCTCGACTTCGATATCGCCGACGACAAGCCCCAGCGCCGCACTCGCCGCGAGGGCCCGATCGGCCGCTCGGCTGACGATCGCCTCACCCGCCGGCAGCCGGCTCAGCACCACCGCGCCGTAACCGCCGGCGGCAAGTACCACCAGGAGCGCCCATGGCAGGGCACGGCGCAGCGCGGGGGGGATCCGGCGCCGGCGCCGCACGGGCGGCGGTGCGGCACGTCCCGCGCGCGCCCTCATCCCGTCCTCGCGAGCGCGCTCTCTGGCGCCCGCCGCCCGATGCGGCGGATCTCCCATTCGAGCGCGATGCCGAACCGGTCACCGACCCGGCTCCGCACTTCCTCTCCCAGGCCCTCGATGTCGGCGGCGGTCGCGTGGCCGGTATTTATCAGGAAATTGGCGTGCTTGTCGGAGACCATCGCGCCGCCACGCACCAAGCCGCGGCAGCCGGCCCGATCGATCAGCTGCCACGCCTGGTGCCCCGGCGGGTTGACGAAAGTCGAGCCGCCGGTGCGCGCGCGGATCGGCTGCGCGGCCTCGCGCGCCCGGTGAATCTCGGCCATGCGTAGCGCGATAGCCTCGCGATCGCCGGGCATCCCACGGAAGATCGCGGCGGTGAAGATCCAGTCAGGCGGCGCCGCACAATGGCGGTAGGAAAACCCAAGTTCGGCAACGCTCGCCCGATGCATCCTGCCGGCGCGGTCAACCGCCTCGGCCGCAACCAGCAGATCCTTGAATTCGCTTCCATAGGCGCCCGCGTTCGTCGGAAACCCGCCGCCGATCGTGCCGGGCACCCCGGAGAGGAACTCGAGCCCGGCAATCCCGGCCTCGGCGGCCGCCAGAGCAACGTTGGCGTCGAGCACGCCGGCACCGGCACGCACCTCGTCAACGTCGGTCTCGATGTCGGTAAAGCCCCGCCCCAGCCGGATGACAACGCCCGAGATGCCACGGTCACGCACCAGGAGGTTCGAGCCGACCCCGATTACGGTCACCGGAATGTCGACCGGCAGCGCGCCGAGAAAATCCGCCAAATCCTTTTGGTCCGCGGGCCGGAACAGCATGTCGGCCGGGCCACCGACGCGAAACCAGGTCAAGTGTCCGATCGGGGCATCGCCAGCCAGCCGGCCGCGGACCGGCGGGAGACGCTGCCGCCAGTCGCTGTCCAGCCAGCCGCCGGCCAGAGTGTCGGCACGCGCCGTCACGCCACCCGGCTCCGCGCTTCGAGCATGGCGAGGTCGTCGGGCAGGCTGTTGGCCCAGCCGGTGATCGAACCGGCGCCGAGGCACACCACGATGTCGCCGGGCCGGGCCAACGCGCGCAGCATCGGCGCGAGGCGGTCGGGTCCCGGCAGCGCCCGGGCATTGCGATGGCCGTGGGCGCCGAGGCCGGCGACCAGCGCATCGCGCGAGGCCCCCTCGATCGGTGCCTCTCCGGCCGCGTAGACGTCGGCAACCAGCACCAGATCGGCGTCGTTGAAAGAGGAGCAGAAACCATCGAACAGATTGGCCAGCCGCGTGTAGCGGTGCGGCTGGACGACGGCGATCACCCGGCCGCCCCTGTCGTCAAGGGCGGCGATCGCCCGCGCCGCCTTCAGGACGGCGGCGATCTCAACCGGGTGATGGCCGTAATCGTCGATGATCGTGACGCCGTTCCATTCGCCGGTCTTGGTGAAGCGCCGGCGCACCCCCTTGAAATTGCGCAAGGTGGCGCGCACCACCTCGTCGCCCAGACCCATTTCCTCGGCGACGGCCAAAACGGTCAGCGAGTTCTGCACGTTATGCTCGCCGAACATCGGCAGGAACAAGCCGGCGAGCAGCCGCTCCTGCCCGGAGAGCCGGTCGGTGATCAGCGCATCGTAATAGCTGCCATCTGGGCCAAGCCGGATGTTGGTGGCGCGAATATCGGCCTGCGGAGAGAGGCCGTAGGTCAGGATGCGCCGCTCCGGAAGGCGGGCGATCATGCTCTGGACGACCGGATGGTCGATGCACAGAACCGCGAACCCGTAGAACGGGATATTGCCGACAAAGGTCTCGAAGGCTTGGGCGAGCGTGGCGAAATCGCCGTAAAAATCGAGGTGTTCGGGATCGATGTTGGTGACGATGGCGATCGTCGCCGGCAGCCGCGTAAAGGTGCCGTCGCTCTCGTCGGCCTCGACCGCCATCCAGTCACCGGCGCCGAGCCTGGTGTTGGTGCCGTAAGCATTGATGATGCCGCCATTGATTACGGTCGGGTCGAGCCCGGCGGTTTCGAGCAGCGCGCCGATCATCGAGGTCGTCGTCGTCTTGCCGTGCGTGCCGGCGATCGCGATCGACCATTTCAGTCGCATCAGCTCGGCCAGCATCTCGGCGCGCCGTACCACCGGCAGGCGCCGCGCCCGCGCCGCCACGACTTCCGGGTTGTCGGAGGAGACGGCGGAAGAAACGACGATGACCTCGGCGCTGTCGAGGTTTTTGGCGGCGTGGCCGATCATCACCGCGATGCCGAGCCCCCGAAGCCGGCGCGTATTGGCGCTCTCGGCAAGATCGCTGCCTTGCACCCGATAGCCGAGATTATGCAGCACCTCGGCGATACCGCTCATCCCGATGCCGCCGATCCCGACAAAATGAAGGGGGCCGATTGCTTCCGGCAGCGATCTCATGCCGCGTACTCCCCGGCGCACGCGGGGTTGCCGTCCGGCCTGCCGGCCATGCCCGGCACCCAGGCGAGAACGATCGCGGCGAGCCGATCGGTCGTGTCGTCGCAGGCAAAGCGGCGCGCCTGCGCAGCGGCATCGGCCAGCCCGGCGGGGTCGGCGACGCGCTCGGCCAGGATTTTCGTCAGCAAGGGCGCGCTCAATGCCGATTGCGGGATGACCCAGCCGGCGCCGGCAGCGGCGAAGGCGCGGGCATTGGCCGCCTGGTGGTCGTCGGTCGCATGCGGGTAGGGCACCAGGAGCGCCGGGCGGCCGGCGGCGCCAAGTTCGGCAACCGTTGACGCCCCAGACCGGCAGATCACCAACTGGGCTCGCGCGAGGCGCTCTGGCACGTCCTTAAAGAAGCTGGCGACCTCGGCGGTGATGCCGGCGGCTTCGAACGCGGCGACGACCCGGCTGCAATCCTCGGGCCGGGCCTGCTGGCACAGGCGCAGCCTTTTGCGCAAATCCGGCGGCAATCCGGCCAGCGCCGGCGGCACGATGTCGGCGAACAC
>DASYZD010000143.1:0-10249 GCA_035946655.1 Allostellaceae bacterium
CGCCGGGGTCGTCTCAAACAACGGGTCAAGCGGCTGCACCACCGACACCAATGCGTTGCTCGCGGGCGGCGCGCTCTCGCTCGGCGCCTCGGGGACCGCCGGTTCGGTGGTGCTGGGCAACGCGACCTCGGGCACGGTGACGGTGCAGCCGGTGACCGGAGCGCTCGGCACGGTTACGCTGAGCCTGCCGGCCAACAGCGGCACCGTCGCCGAACTGAACCTCGCCGAGACCTGGACGGCGGCGCAGACCTTCGGCCAGGTCAACGGCGCCAGCCGCGTCGTCACCGCCGGCTCGACCGATACGTTGCTGGCCACCGATTGCGGCAAGCAAGTCTACTACAACAACGCCGCCTACACCGTGACGATCCCGGCCTCGATCGTGCCGGCCTCGGGCACGGTCTGCCGCATCGACGTCATCACCGCCACGGCCAACAAGGTCAGCGTCAACGGCACCGCGGTGTCGGCGGCGACGCTGATCAGCGCCGACAGCTACACCGGCACGCAGGCGATCGCCGGCTCCGGGATCAGCCTCAGCCTGACGACGATCGGCGCCGCGACCGACGCGTTCCTCTTCGGCCACGGGTCGTAACGCCGTGGCGCACCTCCTGAAGCTCGCCGCCTTTATCGCGGTCATCAGCCTCGGCTGCGTCGCTGCCGGCCAGGCGCAAGTCGGCACCGTGGGCGGCCCCGGCTTCTACGCGCCGGCGGCTGCTGGCTATACCGGCCCCGGCGACATCACCAGCTTCACCGCCTGGTATGGGCTGCGCGCCTATACCGCCGCCGAAGCCGCCGCGGCGACGGCGAAGATGATCAATATCGAGAACATGACGAGCACGCACACGTGCGATGTCATCGTCGCCACCAGCGGCGGTCTCGGGGTCACCGCCAACTGTTCGAGCGGCGCCGACAACGGCAAGGTGGTCTGGAACGGCTCGACCGGCTTCTGCGATGGCGTCGTCTGCGCCGTCCTGACGGTGTATGACCGGACCGGCGGCGGGCGCGATGTCACCACGACTGCTGCCACCTCACACCCGGCCGTCCTGGTGCAGAATTGCCTGCACACCACGCTGCCCTGCATCCAGATGCCGCTATCGGGCGCCGGCGGCACGCAATTCTTCCAGTCGGCGGCGAATTTCACGCCGGCCACCGGACTTGTCTCGATTTCGGCGGTCGGCAACCGCTCGTCGGGAACGACCGAAGTCCTGTGGTTGCAGGAGGATGGCGGCAACAACCGCAGCAAGAACACGTCGGCCAATACCCACGCCTGCCTAAGCAGCGCCGGCGCAATCAACCAGACGGCCTCCGACGGCAACTGGCACGCTTTCGGCTGCATCCTTGGCGGCGCCGGCACGACGACCAACGTCGTCGATGGCGCCACGACGACCGGCACGCTGAGCGCCAACACCACGGCCGGCAAGATTTTCGTCCTGCAAAACAACGGCAGCACCGGGAACGTCGGAGAGCTGACCGAGGCGGGCTTTGCCGACAATGTGGCCTGGTCATCAACAACGATCGCCGCGCTGCACGCTAACCAATCGGCCTATTGGGGCACGCCGTGAGTCAAACTCGTCTAGGGGGTTTAGGAGGAAGTTGGTTTCGCACCGCGCCCAAAATCGAGGCTTGGCTGCCCGGCGCCGACGTCGCGGGCCATGTCGACAAATCGCTTTGATTGAGGGGAGTCGTATGGGCTTGGCCTTGGCTGGCGCGGCGGCCTGCGACCGGGCCACGCGATGCGGCCAACCGTTAGCCGCAAGCTGCCCGGGACCGCCCAAGGCACCGTTGTTAACTCAACCTGGGACTTAACCGACTAAACACGCCGGCGTTACCGCGGCGGGGAGATTTCCGATGCGCTTTTACTGGCCGATCGCCAAGGTCGATGCCGAGCAGCGGATGGTGTGGGGCTATGCCTCGACCGAGGCCGAGGACGACCAGGGCGAGACCGTCTCGCGCGAGGCGTTGGCGGCGGCGCTCGACGACTACATGCGTTTCGCCAATATCCGCGAGATGCACCAACCCTCGGCGGTCGGCGTCGCCAAGGAAGCCGCGGTCGACGACAAGGGCCTCTATCTCGGCGCCAAGATCGTCGATGGCGATGCCTGGGAGAAGGTCATAGAGGGCGTCTACAAGGGGTTCTCGATCGGCGGCCGGGTGACCGCTCGCGATCCCAGCGACCGGCGGCTGATCACTGCTCTTCACCTGACCGAAATATCGGTGGTCGACCGCCCGGCCAATCCGGAAGCGGTGTTCGATTGCTGGAAACTTTCCACCGGCCCGGCAACAGGAGGCAGTATGACGACGAATGCGGCGACAACCGGCGCGCCGGTGCAGGTCTGGGATTGCGGGA
Source organism: Allostellaceae bacterium (assembly GCA_035946655.1). GTDB lineage: Bacteria > Pseudomonadota > Alphaproteobacteria > ATCC43930 > CGMCC-115725 > DATARH01. Next base: position 2,345 of record DASYZD010000143.1, read on the forward strand.
ATGCCGGTCACCGCCATTTGGCGAAGGCGGAGGCGGTGCGCTGCCTCGAAGGGCACGAGCCCGCAGCCGCGACGGCGGCAAGCGACCATGACGAGAATGCTGCCGGGAGCGCCGCTGACGATCCTCATGGCGATCACGATTATGCCGACCCGGGGTATCGACCGGACGCCAGGAAGCGCTATCCGATCGACACCGAGCGCCATATCCGCGCCGCCTGGGCGTTCATTCACCTGCCCCAAAACGCGGGCCACTACACCGATGGCCAGCTCGAGCGCATCAAGGCCCGGATCGTCGCCGCCTGGCAGGCGAAGATCGACCGCGCCGGACCGCCGGCAGCCGCGTCTGCGGACGGCCGTGCGGCCGGGAGTGCGCGCAAGAGCCTGGCCGAGGTCGAGCGCTTGGCGCAGGTCATCATCGACCTCGATTGGCTTTCGCAGACCATCGCCGTCGAGGCCGCGATCGAAGCCGACGATTCGCCGCTGGCGCCACGGCTGCAAGCGATCATTGCCGAACTGTGCGGCTTCCTCCAATCGCTTGTCGCCGAGGAAAGCGCCGAGCTCATGGATGGCAGCGGGCGATCGGCGCCAGCCGATTTCGCCGCGTCGGCCATCGTCGACACTTTGCGCAAGGCGCGCCGGCCGGATCGCGCGATCCTCGCCAGCGGCTTTGCCAAGCTCGCCGGCGAGATCGTGCCGCGTCTCGACGCCCTGCAAAAGCAGGTCGAGGCGATCGCCCGCACGCCGCTGCCGCCGCAGGCCGCCGCGCGCGGCTTTGCCGGCATCTCGAAGCGGGAGGATGCTGGCGGCCCGATCCCACCCGCCGCGGACGTCGTCGCCGCGCTCGCGCGAATGAGCGATGAGGAGCGCACGCTGACCTTGATCAAGGCAGCCCACGCCAATCCGATCACGCCGGTTGGCCGGCCTGCGGGATTTGCCGCACGATAGCGGCCGCAACCCCGAACCCCTAACCCGAACTCGGCGCTTCCCAGTCCAACTCTCCCCCTCATGCGGGGGAGAGAAGGATGGGTGCCGGGTTTTTTTGCTGCCCGAGCGGAAGGACACAATGATGAACCCGACCCTGGACACCCTCGATCTGGTGAAGGGCGCGCTGCGCACGCCTGATGACCGGATCACCAAATCGATTTCCACCGGTACCGGCCTGGTCGCCTTCGATCTGCAAGCGCCGGCGAAAAACCTCTATCCCGTGGTGACGCCGATCCGCAACTCGATAGCGCGGGTCGGCGGCGGCACCGGCACGGCGACCAACTGGCGCCAGGTGACCGCGCTGATCGGCTCCGGCTTCGACTCGATGGGCTGGGTCCCCGAGGGCCAGCGCTCTGGCCAGATGTCCTACACGACCGCGTCGAAATCCGCGGCCTTTGTGACGATCGGCGAGGAAGACGCGGCGACCTACGAGGCAATCAGCGCCGGCCGTCATTTCGAAGACATTCAGGCCCGCATGACCTTCCGCCTCCTCCAGAAGCTGATGCTGAAAGAGGAGATGGCGATCCTGGCCGGCAATGCCTCGCTGCAAATGGGCACGCCGGCGACCCCGACCTTGTCGGCCTCCGGTTCCGGGGCAACGCTGCCGAGCGCGACCTATTCGGTCATCGTCGTAGCGTTGACCCTCGAAGGCTATCAGAACTCCGGAGTTGCCGCGGGCGTCGCAACCACCAAGACCATTACCGGGGCTGACGGCAAGACATTCGTGTTGTCGGGCGGCTCGTCCAACAAGAGCGCGAATACGACCCAGGCGGTGACCTTGGGCCAGACGCTGTTCGCCAGCGTTAGCGCAACGCCGGGCGCGGTCGCCTACGCCTGGTATGTCGGCACCGCCGGTTCCGAGACGCTGCAGGCGATCACCACGATCAACAGTGCCGCCTTCTCGGTGCCGTTGACGGGCGGCCAGCAGGCGGTGTCTGCGATCACCGCCGACAATTCGGCCAATCCGAGCTACGCCTATGACGGGCTCTTGACCAGCGCCCTGAAAGCCGGCTCGAACGCCTATGTCAGCATCCTGGCAACCGGCACCGCAGGGACCGGCACGCCGCTGACCGCGTCCGGCCGCGGCTCGGTCGTCGAGATCGACACGATGTTCCAGACCATGTGGAACAATTTCGAGGTCTCGCCGACCGTGCTCTACGTCAATGCGCAGGAGCTGAAGAACATCACCAACAAGGTGCTGTCCAACGCCTCGGGGCCGTTGCTGCGCTACGAGGTGAGCGGCGACGGTAACGCCTACGATTTGGCGGCGGCGGGTGCGGTATCGTTCTATTTCAACCCGTACGCCATGAATGGCGGGTTGCGCATTCCGATCCGCATCCATCCGCGCGTCCCCGCCGGCACGATCATCGGCTGGGCAGAAAACCTGCCCATCCAGTACCAGTCGAGCGAAGTCCCCAATGTAGCCGAGGTCAAGACCCGGCAGGACTACTACCAGATCGACTGGCCGGTGGTGACCCGCCAGCGCCAGGTCGGCGTCTACGCCGAAGAGTTGCTGGCGGTCTATGCACCGTTCGCGATGGGCGTCATCACCAACATCGGCAACGGCTGATAAATTGTTCACCAGCGAGACAATGAGGCGGCGAGAACATCGCTGACATCTCATTGCCTCGCTGCCTCGCTGATAGAACTCCCTAGCGGAGGGTTTAATGGCGTTCGGCGACCTATGCGCGCTGGCCGATGTCAAGGCCTGGCTGCAGACCGGACAGAACGCGTTCCCGGACACCGACGACGCGCTCTTGACACGGCTGATCACCGCGGCAAGCCAGTTCATCCAGACCTGGCTCAACCGCCAGATCGCGCCCGGCGATTGGCAGGAAGTCCGCGACGGCAGCGGCGGGCAACGTCTGGCCTTTGCCAACTTTCCGGTGACGGCTGTGCTGTCATTGTCGATCGACGGGCTGGCGATAACGCCGGCGCCGGAGGGTGGCGGTTATGGCGTGGGGTATGTATTCAGCCCGACCGAGCTCTCCTTGCGCGGCTATGTCTTCACCCGGCGGGCGCAAAATGTGATCGTCAGCTACACGGCGGGGTATGCCACCACCCCACCCGACGTCGCACAGGCTTGCATTGAGCTGGTGTGCCAGCGTTATCGCGAACGCACCCGCATTGGCGAAGTGTCGCGGGCGTTGGCCGGACGCGAGACCGTCGGCTTTTCTCAACAAGACATGAGCGACGACGTAAAGCTGCTGTTGTCGCAATACCGCGCGCAGGGGCCGGTCTCGGGCTTTGCCCGCACTCTGGCCGCCACCGCGACCGACCCCGCACTGATGGTGGCGGGCCTATGATCGCGCGCGAGCCGATCTATGCCGCGCTGTTCGCGCTAGTCGCCGGCGCCGCCAATTTCGCCACGACCGAACGGCGATTGCGCCATTGGAGCGAATTGACCCCGGTCGAACAGCCGGCGCTGTTCATGCTGCAGAAGAGCGAGGTCGCGACGGTGGCGACCTTCGGCGCACCGACGGTGTGGACGCTCTCGGTCGAGCTCTATGTGTACGCGCATTCGAGCGACCCGTATGCGACGCCAGCGACGGTGCTCAATCCGCTGGTCGATGGCGTCGAGGCGGCGCTGGCCCCATCGCCGGCCACCGGGGTGCAGGATCTCGGCCTGCCGGCGATGGTCCAGCACGCCCGCATCGCCGGCAAAATCGAAAGCGATGAAGGGGTGCTCCGCGACCAGGCGGTCGCGATCATCCCCATCGAAATCCTCTGCCTTTAGCAGGAGTTGAGCCATGGAAGAGACCGCCGCCCCTGAGGTTGCGGGGCCGCCGCCCGGCGCCCCGTCCGCCACCGGATCCTTTGCAGACATCGTCGAACTGTGGTGGGCCGATCATTTTCCCGGTTCGCCGGTGGCCCAGGTGAATTCGGCCTGGAACCACGCTTTTGCCGCCAAGGAAGAGCTGAAGCGGCGCCTTTCCAATCTCTCTGGAGGAGTCCTCTGACATGCAGCTCGCATTCGGCGCCGGAGCACTGTGGGGCAATCGCACCGATGTGACCGGCTCGGGCATAGGACCCGACCAGTTCGGCATCCTCCAGGACGTGCAAATCGACTGGGACTGGCAGACCAAGGAATTGTGGGGCCAGTTCCAGTTTCCCGTCGATATCGCCCGCGGTCAGGGCAAGATCACCGGCAAGGCCAAATTCGCCCGGATTTTCGGCGCGATCTACGGCGATCTGTTCTTCGGGCAGACGCCGGCGACCGGCCAGCTGACCGTTTCGGAAAACGAGGCGGCGATCGTGCCGGCGGGCACGCCCTACACCGTGACCGTGGCCAATGCGGCGAATTTTGTCGACGATCTCGGCGTGTTTTACGCCACCGGCGCCAGTGCCGGAAACCGCTTCACCCGCGTCACCACCCCAAGCGCGGCGGGGCAGTATTCGGTCAACCTCTCGACCGGGATCTACACCTTCGCTGCCGCCGATGCGAGCGCGTCCTTGCTGATCAGCTACCTCTACACGATCGCCAGTTCGGGCAAGAAGCTGGTGTTGACCAACCAGTTCATGGGCTTCACGCCGACCTTCAAGGCGACGTTCTACACGACCAAGACGACGCAGGGCACACCAGCCGGTTTGGCGATGGTCCTCAACGCCTGCACCGCGACCAAACTGTCGCTGCCGACCAAGATCGACGATTACGAGATCCAGGAATTCGATTTCAGTGCCTTCGCCGATGCGACCGGCACGATCGGCACGCTGAGCGTCAACGAGTAGGCGCGATGACCGAAACCGTCACCCTGGGCGAACGGCGCTTCGAAGTCCGCCCGCTAAAGCTCGGCCAATTGCGCCATCTGCTCGACGCGCTCGACGAGATGACCGGCAAATCGGGGGGCGCCTTGATCGAGGCCGCGGCCCGGGTGGTGACCGCCGGGCTCGCGCCGGCCCAGCCCGAGCTTGACCCCGATGCCGTGCTCGATCTCGAAGCCAGCATCGAGGAACTGAACGCGGCGGTGGCTGCTGTCCTGCGCATCGCCGGGCTGACCCCGGTGGGGGAAGCCCGGCCGGTGGCGAGCCCGGGCGACGTCCCCAGGAACAGCTCAGCGCCGTCTACGGCGCTCTCGCCACCGGCTGCTCTTATCCCTACGGCGTCATCGACGGCATGACGCTGGCCGATGCCGGGGAGATTTTCAGGTGCTGGGAGGATAATCCGCCAGCGCACCTGATGCTGCAGACGATCGCGCGCATGCTCGGTTGGATGCCCCGCCCGGCACCGGCCAGCGCGCCGCCGATCGAGGAGATCGCCGCCGCCGCACCGCCCGGATTCGTGGTGGGGCGGGGCGGGGACCTTGGCATGCCGTCGCCGCTCGACCTCGACACGATGCGCGCCAAGAACCGGGCCCAGACCCTCGCCATCGCCCGCCGCGGCGAGAACGCGGCAGGCGGCTGACATTATTGTCGAGCTGCGGCCGCGCCGGGTAACCTCTGCGCGGACGATCGGCGCGGAGGGACGGCGATGCGGTGGCTGCATCTCTGCGGCTTGGCGCTTGGGATTGTGGCCTGGACCCGTCCGGCGACGGCCAACGCCGCGGAGCCGGGTGACGGGCCGGGGTGTCTCGGCGTCATCGTCGAGGAGTGCGTCCGCAACCTCAGAGCGACGATGACGCTCGACGAGGGCTTTCTCGCCACGGCGATGGCGCGCCGCCACCAGACCGACGTCAACGGCAAGCCGCTCGGGCCCGGGCTTGTCACCGTCTACGCCAGGCTTCCGGGGCGGATGAACCAATTCGTCATCCTGCTCCACCTCGGGCCCGACGACCGGGTGCACAGGGTCGAATCCGATCTGCTGCTCAACCTGATCGAGGCGCATACCGAGGAGGACTACGACCAAAGCGCCCTCTATGACATCGTCTCCCGTCTGGTCGGCCGGCGCTGCGCCGGGATCCGCAAGATCGATCTCTACCAGTTCTTCGAAAATTCGGTGAAGCCCCGGATCACGCAGCAGCAAGAGGATCTCGGTGGGCTGCACCGCCTCGTGTGGCATGCCGCCGGCGCGCCCTATTGCGGCGGCGTCACCCTCGGCTACACCAACCTCCTCCAGTGGCGAGGCGGCAAGAACCCGGCAGCGGCGGGAAAGCGGACGCAGTTTTCGTCGATCGAACTGCAGTAGTCCTACCAGAAATTTGTAAGCCTCCTGTGAGGCGTCTCTTCGGGGCGCCCGATGCCCTGACTTTATTCGAGGTGACAATTGGCCGACGAGTTGCAGTTCAGGGTTGGCGCCGATCTCGGCGGCGCGCTGTCGGCGCTCAACGCGCTGAAGCAGGCGGTCAGCGACGCGACCGCGCCGGTGTCGCAACTCAAGACCGCCTTCGCCGACGCCAACGCGGCGATCCAGGAGAACGGTGCCGCAACCGTCGCCGCGTTCAGGGCGAACATGCGGGAGATGGTCGCCGCGCGCAGGGTCTCGCTGGATCAGGCGCTCGGCTTCGATATCGAATACACCGCCCAGCGCAATGCCGAGGAGCGCACCCGGCTCGAGGCCGTCCTTGCCGGCGATGCCGCCACGCTAGCGGAGAAATCGGCGAGCTACGGCGCGTTGGTGGAATTGAGTGCGAGCTATTCGGCTCGGCTCGCGCAAGACCAGATGCGCGTCGCCGAAGCCGCGCAAAAAGTCGCCGGGCAGATCGCCGTATCCTTCAGGCACGCCTTCGACGCGATCGGCGGCAGCCTCGAACGGGCGTTGACCGACCTCCTCTTGCACAAGGGGACCGGGGAAAACATCGGGAGGCAGCTCTACCAGTCGCTGGTCGGCGAGGGTGTCGGCCTCGTGGGATCGACACTCGGGAAAGCGGCGGCGGGGCTCGTACCGGGCAGTCGACCGGGAGATGATCTCGGCACCGCGCTCTCAACCTTTGCTTCCCACCAGCTGCTCCAACTCGCCGAATTGGTGACGCACACGGCACTCCTCTCGGGGATCTTCGGCAACACGGCCGAGACGGCGGTCGCCAGCGGGACCAGCGCGGTCAGCTCCGCATTCTCCGGGGCAAGCGCCGCCGGCGGCATCGTCAGCGCCGGCGCCAACGCCGGCGGCTTCTTCAGCGGGATCGGCAGCTTCTTTGGCGGGATTGGCGCTGTTCTGGGCTTTGCCAACGGCGGCGTCGTGCCCTCCGCGGCGCGCGGCTGGGCCTTGCCTCATTTCGCCGGCGCGACCCCGGCCTTATTGCACTCGCGTGAAATGGTGCTGCCGGCTCCGATCAGTGAAGGACTCCAGAACATGATCGCACAGGGCGGCCCAGGTGACGCCGGGGGCGGCGATATGCACCTGCATTTTCATGGCCCCTCCGACGGCCCGGCGGTCGAGCGCTGGTTTAAGGGGCTGATGGCGCGCAATCCCGGGGTCGTGCGCAACATGCTGCGCTCGAACGCCTTGACCCCACGCACGATTTGACGAGGCCCCGTGACCGCGATCTTTCCCTCCCTTCCCGGCCTCGGCTGGTCGGTGTCGAAGGCGCCGCGCTTTGCCACCCGTGTCCAGAAGGCGATATCCGGGCGCGAATTGCGCGTCATCGACCAGGTGAACCCGATCTGGACCTGGACGCTGACCTTTGTCCTCTTGCGCGACGAGCACGACGCTCGGGGGCAAGGTGGCCAGGGCCTCGGCTATGACGAATTGCGCACCCTCGCCGGCTTCTTCTTGGAGCAGCAGGGTGCGTTTCAGCCGTTCCTGTTCGACGACCCGACCGATGATCGCGTTTCCGCGCAGCTGATTGGCAGCGGCGATTCGACGACAACGGTGTTCCAGCTGGTGCGGACTTTTGGCGGATTCACCGAGCCGGTCGTCGCGCCCAATTCCGTCAGCGCGGTCTATTTCAATGGCGTCGTGCAACCGGCCTCGCACTACAGCGTCGATCCGGCGACCGGGCTCGTCACCTTCACCACGGCGCCGCCGACCGGCCAGGCGATCACCGCC
>DASYZD010000144.1:0-1775 GCA_035946655.1 Allostellaceae bacterium
GGTCAAAAGCCCTAACAATCCGATCCGGCCTGCAACCTATCCGCCTCTCCCAATGCTCTAGCATCGGGCGCCAACGCCGCTCACCGCTCATTCATGCCATCTCCTCTGGTCGATCATTGGATCATCGCGCCGCGGCGGCCCGGGCTCTCGCGCGACGGCGGCCCGAGCCTTGCCGGAGCGAGATCATGGACGGTCCTAATCATACCGCCGGAATGGCGACCCCGGCAGGATTCGAACCTGCGACCACCGGCTTAGAAGGCAGGTGCTCTATCCAGCTGAGCTACGGGGTCGTCGGCAGCGGCGCCGCGTTATCGCATTGGCGAGCGCGCCGGGCAATCGCTTCCGCGCCCCGCGCCCCGCCGCAGGAGGCCGGATGCAGCACGATTGCGCGTCCTTCGAGACGGCGCTTCGCGCCACTTCAGGATGACGCTCCTTCTTAAATCCCATCACAAACCGAGGAGCGCCCTACGGTCGCGTCTCGAAGGACGCATAGCGGCTGAGGGAGTGCGGAAGTGATCTATACCGTCAGGTAGCGGCGGCGATGCCGCGCTGGCAGATCCGCGGCACCGACAGCCCGGTCACGCTCTCGCCGGCAAAATGCACGCGGCCCTCGGTCGGCTTCAGAACCCCAGTGATCAGGTTGAAGAGCGTCGATTTGCCGGCGCCGTTCGGACCGATGATGGCGCGCACCTCGTCCGCCTCGACCCGCATCGTCACATCGCAATCCTCCCCCGCTCGTTTCGTCTGCATTAGCCGATATGGCGCCGGTTGGCTAGGTTGCCTTAAACTGGAGTGACGCCGCCCTGGGAGATGCGCCATGCCGAATTTCCGCCCCTCGCCCGATCTCGACATGCATTACGAAGTCGACGATTTCACCGACCCGTGGAAGAAGCCCGAGACGATCCTCCTGTTGCACGGCAACGCCGAGAGCGGGCTGGCGTGGTGGGCGTGGGTGCCAAAGCTCGCCCGGCAGTACCGTGTGGTGCGCCCCGACATGCGCGGGTTCGGGCGTTCGACGGCGATGCCGCGCGAGTATCCCTGGACGCTCGACCGGCTGGTCGAGGATTTCTGCCTCCTGATGAACCACGTCGCAATCGACCGCTTTCATCTGGTCGGCGCCAAGATCGGCGGCACGGTCGCGCGCGCCTTTGCCGCCCGCCGCCCCGAGCGGATCAAGACCTTGACGATCGTCGGCTCGCCGCCGCCGTTGCGGCCGGGCGCCGCCGAGCACGCCCCCGAGGTGATCCACGAACTGGAAACCAACGGGGTCGAGCACTGGGCGCGGCAGAACATGGCCAACCGGCTGGGCAGCGCCTTCCCGGCCGAGGGCTTCGAGTTCTGGTGCAGGTTCATGGGGCACACCGCGCTGTCGACCCAGCTCGGCTTCATGGGGACGATCGCCTGCGCCGACATTCGCCCTGACATTCCGAAGATCGCCTGCCCGACCCTTGTCATCACCACCGAGGAGAGCGGCCTCGCCACGGTCGAGGCAACGCGCGCTTGGCAGCAACAGATCGCCGGCTCCGAACTCGTCGTCCTGCCCGGCAACTCCTATCACGTCGCCGCCACCCACGCCGACCAGGCCGCCGCGGCGACCCTCGACTTCATCGCCCGCAGGGGCGGCTAGACCAAAGCGGGGAGGACAGAACCATGTACCGGGCCTCAGCCGACATCATGCTGCCGACCTCGATCATCGGCTCGTTGCCGCGGCCGACTTGGTACACCGCCTCCCTCGGCCGGCAGAGCTTTGTCGCAGCGATGGTCAACGCCCGCTG
>DASYZD010000145.1:0-7763 GCA_035946655.1 Allostellaceae bacterium
GAAGTCGATCTCCGCCAAATTCGCAATGATGGCGTTCAGGCGATTGAGCGTACAGGTGCAGAACAGTTCAATGCCGGAAGTGCCGTAGCCCCGTAAACACCATCGCGATGCCAGCTTGGTCGGCGGCGGCGATGACTTCGGCGTCGCGGCGCGAGCGGCCGGGCTGGATCGCCGCGGTGGCGCCGGCCGCGATCGCCGCTTCGAGCCCGTCGGCGAATGGGTAGAACGCGTCCGAGGCGACGACCGACCCGCTTGTGGCGGGTTCCGCCAGCCCGGCATTGGCGGCCGCCTCGGCGGCCTTCCGGGCGGCGATCTTGACGCTGTCGACCCGGCTCATCTGCCCGGCGCCGATGCCGACCGTGGCGCCGCCCTTGGCGAACACGATCGCGTTCGACTTGACGTGCTTGGCGATCGTGTCGGCGAACAGGAGGTCGGCGATCTCCGCCCGGGTCGGCCTGCGCTTGGTCACCACTTCGAGCGCGTCGGCCGCGATCGAGACGCGGTCGCGCTCCTGGAATAGAAGGCCGCCGGCGACCGAGCGCAAATGCATGCCCGGCGCCTTCGGGTCGGGGAGGCCGCCGGTCAAGAGGAGGCGCAGCGTGCTCCGCCGCGCGAGGAGCTCGGAGGCCGCCGGTTCGGCGTCGGGCGCGATCACCACCTCGACGAAGATCTGCGCGATAGCCGCCGCGGTCGCCGCATCGAGCGGGCGGTTGACCGCCACGATGCCGCCAAAGGCGCTGATGGGATCGCAGGCGAGCGCCTTCTCCCAGGCCTCGCGCAGGCTCATTGCCACCGCGGCGCCGCACGGGTTGGCGTGCTTGATGATGGCGACCGCGGGGCGGCCGAATTCGGCGACCAGCTCGAAGGCGGCGTCGGCATCGCCGTAATTGTTGTAGGACAATTCCCGGCCCAGGACGAGGCGCGCGCTGGCGACCCCGGGGCGCTTCTCGTCGGTGCGGTAGAGCGCCGCCTTCTGGTGCGGGTTCTCGCCATAGCGGGTCTCCTCGGCGAGCCGGGCGGCGATGACGAGGGTCTCGGGAAAGGCAATCCCCTCTTCGTCAGCGAACCACGCCGCGATCGCTGCGTCGTAGGCGGCGGTCAGCGCGTAGGCCTTGCGCGCCAATTGGCGGCGCGTATCGAGGCTGACGCCGCCCGACGCCGCCAGTTCGCCCAGCACGCGATCGTAATCCAAGGGATCGGTGAGGACCGTCACGAACTCGTGGTTCTTTGCCGCGGCGCGGATCAGCGCGACGCCGCCGATATCGATATTCTCGATGCATTCCTCGCGCCCGGCGCCCGCTGCAACCGTCGCGGCGAACGGATAGAGGTTAGAGACGAGGAGGTCGATCTCGGCGATGCCATGCTCGGTCAGCGTCGCCAGGTGATCGGGCCGGTCGCGCCGCGCGAGAAGGCCGCCATGGATTGCTGGGTGGAGGGTCTTGACCCGGCCGTCGAGCATCTCGGGAAAGCCGGTCAGCGTCGCGACCTCGGAGACCGGGAGACCGGCCTCGGCGAGCGCGCGCGCCGAGCCGCCGGTCGAGACCAGGGCAATGCCGCGCGCGGCAAGCTCGCCGGCAAAGCGCGCGAGCCCCTCTTTGTCGCTGACCGAGATCAGCGCGCGGCGGATCGGTCGCGGCTCGGCGGTCATGCCAACCCCTCATCGATGCGCGGTTCTGGGGCCTCTATAAGACGCCCCCCGCCAGGCGGCAAGCGTCACTCGGCGCGGCGGCGCCGTCCGCCGCCGAAGTTCGCAAGGAGCGCCGTCACGACGACCACCGCCAGGGCGACGCCGGCCGACCCCCAGCCATTCTCCGACGCCCAGCCGCAACCGATCAGGACGAGGTCGGCGGCGATCACGCGCCGCACCACCGCGGCATGGCTGAGGCCGCGCTGCACGGCGCGCTGATAGAAATGCTGGCGATGCGCCTGCCAGACCCGCTCGCCGCGCAGCAGACGGCGCAACAGCGTTACGGTCGCGTCGGCAAGGAAATAGAGCGGCAGGATCAGCGCGATCTTCCAGTACCCGCGCCGGGCGACATCGAGCAGCAGAAAACCCAACAGATAACCACACGGTACGCTGCCGACATCGCCGAGAAAGATGCGCGCGGGCGCCCAGTTCCACACGAGAAATCCGAGCGCCGCCGCCGCCGCCGCGCCCGATAGCCCGACGAGGCCGGGATTGCTGCCCGCGCCAACCCCGGCGAACAACAAGAGGCCGATGCCGATTGCCGCCGCCTCGCTGCCCGCCAGCCCGTCGATGCCGTCCATGAAATTGAACAGATTGACGAACCACAGCCACAAAAGCGCCGCAGCGACGGCGTCGAAACCGGGCATCAGCCAGAACTGAAGCACCGGCCCCGCCGGCATCAGGGCCAGCATGCCGAAGCTGACCGCGACGAACTGCGCCAACAGCCGGATCGCCGGCGACAAGCAGCGCAAATCGTCGATCCACGATACCGCCGCGAGCAGCGCCGCGGCGAACAGGATGATGACGAGCCTGGGCGCGACCGCTCCGGCCACGATCAGGGCGAGCCAGGCAACGAGGATCGAGCCGATGAGCGCAATCCCGCCGCCGCGCGGGGTCGGCGCCGCGTGCAGGGACCGCTCGTTCGGATGGTCGAGGACAGCAGCCCGACGCAACAGCGGGATCAGCGCGCGGGTACCGAGGCAGGCAGCGAGACCGGCCGCGACGATGACCGCCGCGAACAGTAGCGGGCCAGGTTGACCGGCCAGTGCCGGCCCCTCACCCCAACCCTCTCCCCGCGGCTGCGGGGAGAGGGAGGGACCCGCGCGAAGCGTGGGAGGGTGAGGGGCCGGCACGGTCCTTGCCGACATAACCGAATTTTTCCCCAGGCATTGGCGGCTAGGTCTCGTCCTTGCGCGCTGGGTCGGACGGTTTCGGCTCGCGCCGGATCGCCCAGCGCACCGTGGCGCCGCTCGGGCCGGTCGTACCGTTGAGCACGATCTGCTGGGTTTTGCGCAATTCGCCGGTGCCGAGATAGATGCTCTCGCCGAGGCCCATTTCTGCACCCGACGCGCGCAGCCGCCACACTGCCCCGCTCGCCAGCCGTAACAGCGCACCGCCGCCATCCTCGGCGAGCGAGGCTTCGACCGCGGGGTGCAGGTGAAAGCGCACCGCGAACGGAGCACCGGAGCGTCCGGTCAGCTTGTCTTCGCCGCGCAGATCGTCGCCGTCCGCGGCAAGGTAAAGCTCGCGCGCGTAGGTCACGCCGAAACGCGGTCGATACCCGTCATGGGCGGCCGCCATCCATTGATGCCCGCCCTCCTCGGCGCGCTCGCAGCGCACCTGGCTCGGCGCGTGGCCAAGCGAGCCGTCGGCCTGCAGCTCGACAGCGTTGGTATCGCCAACGACCAGCACCGAATGCGCCGCGCTCGACCGCGCGACCCGGCGCCAGGCCGGTTTGGTGCCGCGATAGCCCCCGCAATTGACGATGATGCGCTCGCGCCCCTGGCTCAGCTCGATCGACAGGGTTCCGGCATGGGCCTCCCCGTCGAAGCCGCGCGGCGGCGGTTTGCCGGTATCGACGATTACCAAGCTCTGCCCCGCCTGGAGGCGCTGAAAGCCGGATTGTGGCGCCGGCATCGGCGGCTGGCCCCGCGTCTCCGAGCGCGTCAAGGCGAGGTCGACGACGACCGCATCCTCCTCGACCGAATTGTTGAACAGCGCAAGACGGCGATCGCCGTGGCGAAAAAAGCGCAACATCGGCGCCATCCGCTCGATTGCGTGCTGCAGCGGAGCGGGGATGGCGACCTGCGCGGCGCGCAGCACCGCGCGGATGTCGATCAAGTCGCGCAATACCGTGAGCTGCACCGAGGGATTGCGGCTGCGGTGGCCGCCATCAGAGAGGATCTGTATCGACAGCTCGCGTTCGAGAACGCGCAGCGCCCGCGCCATCCGCTTCGGCGAGCCGCCGAGCGCGGCCAGTCCGCCGATGAGGCCCTTTACCGCGCGCAGCCGCGCCGGGCCGGCGAGTTCCCAGGCGGCGGTGCGGGCGAGGTGCCGCAACTGCCGCGCGATGCTCGCCAGCATCGCCCGGCGTAGCGGTCGATCGGCTTCGCGCCCGGCCACCTCCTCGAAATGGATGATCCAGGCAAAGATCCGCGTCGCCACGACATCGGAACGCCAGGCGATCGGGTGCCAGGCGGCGCTGTCTGTGAGCCAGCTGTGGACCAGCGCCCGTGCCGGGTCGCGCGCCGCGGCGCCGGTTCCGATCAAATCGGCGAGCCAGCCGAACCCGTGCCACGCCGCGAGCCAGCCGGGTCCGGCATCAGGGGGAAACCACACTGGCAGCGGATGGCGCACCAGCTCGCCCAAAAATTCGATCTCGCCGGCGAGAATGGCGGCTCCCCGCTTGGCATCGCCCGGCCAGCGCTCGTTGAGTTTCAATCGCAAATCGGCCGGCACCGGGCCGATCAGCGTATGACGATAAAACGGGCCGGCGGCGAGCGCGCGCAACGCGTCCCGCCGCAAGCGGGTGAACGCATCGGGCACCTCGGTGCCGTAGGTTGCAATGTCTTGCGATGGCCGCGCCCGGTGACTGGGAACCGTTTTCATCGGCGCGACGCGGGTATGGCGGCGTCCGCAGTACTGGCCGCTCGGCGGTAGCCGCGGACGGCGTGTCGGGCGGTCGCATCCATGTCGCTTCGTAACAAGGAAAGACACCGCCCGCAAGCCATGCGCGGGCCGATTCCAGCGGCGCGCGAGTCAGGGCGCGTCGAACTTTACCAGACGCGCGGCATAAAAACCGTCGACCCCGTCGTATTCGGCGAGGTGGCAGGGGAGGGTGCGCAAATCGCCTTCTGGAGTGACCCAATCGGTCGGCGCGCCGATCCTGGCGGGTTCGATCGGGTGACGCTCGACCGGAGCCCCCGACCGCAGCAGCGCCTCGATCCGCTGGAGCCCCTCCTCGGGTTCGAGCGAGCAGGTGCAATAAACCAGTGTGCCGCCCGGCCGCAGCATATCGACCGCCGCGCGCAGCAGGTTCTCCTGCACGACCGCGAGGCGGGCAACATCCTCGGGGTGCTTCAGATGCGCGACATCGGGATGGCGTCGGATGGCGCCGGTCGCGGTGCATGGCGCATCCAGCAGCACCGCGTCGGCCGGATGCTCGGGCCGCCAGGTCAAGCCATCGGCGGAGATCGCCGAGACTTCGAGGTCAAGCCGGCGCAGATTGGCGACCAGCCGCTCGAGCCGGCGGGTCGATCGGTCGATCGCGGTAACGTGCGCGCCGGCGTTGGCGAGCTGCGCGGTCTTGCCGCCGGGTGCAGCGCAAAGATCGACCACCGCGCATCCGGCAACATCGTCGAACAGGCGCGCCGGCAGGGAGGCCGCGGCATCCTGGATCCACCAGGAGCCCTCGGCGTACCCCGGCAATGCGCTCACCGAGCCGCCACCCGCCCGGCGCAGCGACCCGGTCGGCAGCTGCACCGCCTGAAGCTTCTCGCGCCACGAATCGTCATCACGGCGCAGCGTCAGGTCGAGCGGCGCCTCCTTGAGATGCGCGCCGGCGATGGCGCGCGCGCACTCTTCGCCATATGCCCGGCGCCAGGATTGCCACAGCCAGTCCGGGGTGTTGAGGCGCGCGGCGTCCTGGCCCTCGATCCGGTCGCGGCCTTCGAGGCTCAAGCGGCGCAGCACCGCGTTAACGAGGCCCTTGTGGGAGATGAACCCTCTGGCATGGGCGAGGTCGACACTGGTCGCGACCGCGGCATGCGGCGGCGTCCGCAGGAACAGGAGCTGAACAATCCCGAGCCGCAGGATGTCGTGTACGACGGCCGCCCGCGGTGCCAGCGGTGTCTTGAGACAGCCCATAATCAGCGCATCGATCTGGCCGAGCCGGCGCAGCACCGTCGCGACCAGGAGCCGGGCGAACGCACGATCGCGCGCCGACAGCCCGGCCATCGCCGGGTGTTCCTCGATCGCATCGTCGAGCGGCCGTTTGCGGTGCAGCACCATACCCACCAGGTCGAGCGCGACCTGCCGGGCTGAAGTCGTTGCAAGAGGGGCCGAGGTCCTGCCGTAAGGTTCTGCTGCTGTCATGGGCCGGGACGAAGCGGAAGGGGCGGTTACACGGTAACGCCGTCTCCGAGACATCGTTCCGGAAAAAGCGCATGGCAAGGATGACCACGCGGTGGTTGAGAGCGGATCGCGCGGTCGCCATAGTACCCTCATGAGCGCAAAGCCGAACGACCAAGCGACGCCGCTCTCGCAAACACCGGTCGAAAAGCCGGCTGATCCCCCGGGAGACCAGCCGAAGCGGCCGCGCGAGATCGGCGGACCGAAAGGGCCCGAGCCGACCCGTTACGGCGATTGGGAAGTGGGCGGCCGCTGCACCGATTTTTGAGCCCCCGCGTCGCGGCGGCGATCGCGCTGGCTCAGATTCCCTGCCGCACCTGGGGCATTACCTCTTCCGCCAGGATCTGCAACTGGTCGAGCGCAAGGCTGTTCGGCATCCCCGGCCAATGCACCGAGGCGACGATGTGGTTGACCCCAAGCCGGTGGTTGAGCCGGATCATCTGCTCGGCGACATCGGCCGGGGAGCCCAGGAGAAAGCGGTCGTCCAGGAGCTCCTCGAATTCGTGGTCGAAATCATCGCCCTCGGGCATCACCCTGTCCTGTCCCCAGGCGCGATAGGCCTTGTATTTCTCTTCGAGATAGGGCTGGGCGCGGCGGATCGCCTCGGCGCGGGTCGGCGCGACAAAGACCTCGCGGCGCATTGGCAGTTCGCTCGGGAAGGCCTTCCCGCATTCGTCGAGCGCGTGCTTGTAGAGCCCGATCTGGCGCTCGATCGTCGACGATGTGCTGTGCGGGTTGATGTACCAGCAATCGCCAAGCCGCGCCGCGCGGCGGATCGCGATATCGGCATTGGCACCGATCCAGATGGGCGGCGTCGGCTGTTGCAGCGGCTTTACCGTGCAATTGGCGCGGTCGAGCGCGAAATGCGAGCCGGTCATCGTGACGAAATCCTCGGTCCACAACCGCCTGATGGCCTCGAGGCACTCTTCGAAGCGGCGGCCCAGCCCGGCGCGCGGCACGCCGAACGCCTTGAACTCGACGTCGCGGTAGCCGATGCCGCAGCCGAAGACGAGCTTGCCGCCCGAGATGATGTCGAGGGTGGCGAGCTGCTCGGCGAGATCCAATGGCTTGTGCAGCGGCAACAGCACGAGGCCGCAAATGAGGCGCAGCCTCGGCGCCAACGCCGCGGCATAGGCGAGGAACGGGATCTGCTGCACCGACTCGAACGGGTGGGCGCTGTAATGCGAACCCTTGACGATGCCGTCGAACCCGAGTTCGTCGGCACGCCGCACCAGCTCCAGATCGCCCTGCAGATGGGAGGCGATGTCGCCTGGGTTGTGCTGGCCTCGAACGATGAGGCTCAGCTGCATCCCGCCCACCCTTCTCACTCCGGCATCATGCCTTTCTCGGCCAACTCCTTGGTCGCATTCGCGTTCTTGGCGAGCTTGAGCCCCATGCCGCGCAGCACATTGGGCGCCTTGGTGAACTGGATGTTGGAATATTCGATGATTTCGAGGCGGTTGCCCCAGGGATCGAGAAAATCGAGGAAAGGGCCCTCGACAAAACGTGCACCCGCTTCCTTAGCCAACTCGATGATGCGTGAGCGGTCGTCGACGACAAACCCGATATGCCGCCTCTCCTGGCCGGCGACTTGGTAATCGGGAACCCGCGTCAGGTTGATGAACTGGTCCCCCATGTCGATAAAGGCGTTGCACTCGCCCTTGCC
>DASYZD010000146.1:0-23948 GCA_035946655.1 Allostellaceae bacterium
GAGGATCCGCCTGTAGGAAATCTGGCCATAACGATAGACGTGCCGGCCGGGTGCACCGCCGGGAGCACCGGGCCTCACCGGCTGGCGGTATTGCGCCAATTCGGCAAGCCGCGGCCGAAAGGCGGGATCGACATAGGTGTCGAGGACTTCGGCTGTCGGCTCGACATGAGTGTCGGCATCGAATACGCGCAACCCGTCTTTCATCACGCCCCTCCAGAATGCTTTGTCACCGCCCTCTATACACGAGCACGAGACTGGCGAAAACGCCGCTCGGAAAATGCTCGACCGGACCCGCGAGATTGCGTAAGGCTGGCCCGCCAGAGCCCCGAGCGAGGACGAAGAGAACCATGCCGCGAGTGACGTATATCAGCCAGGACGAAAAAGCGACGACGCTCGACATCGACATCGGCACCAGCGTCATGCAAGCCGCCGTGCTCAACGGGGTCGACGGCATCGTCGCCGAGTGTGGCGGCTCGTGCATGTGCGCGACTTGCCATGTTTATGTGCGCGAGGACATGCTGGCGCTCTGCCCGCCGATGGACGCCGACGAGGATGCGATGCTCGAGGGCACGGCCAGCCCTCGCCTCCCCAACAGCCGCCTCTCCTGTCAGCTTGTGGTGTCGGCGCAGATGGATGGGCTCGTCGTCCGCCTGCCGGAGACGCAAACCTGATGGCGGATGCCTGAATGCCCCAACAACCGGTTGTCATCCTCGGCGCCGGCCATGCCGGCTTCCAGCTGGCGGCCTCGCTGCGCCAGCACGGCTTCGAGGGCGCCGTCACCCTGATCGGCGACGAGCCGGCACTGCCGTATCAGCGCCCGCCACTGTCGAAGGACTATCTCGACGGCAAGATCGGCCTCGACCTCTTGCTGATGCGGCCGGAGGCGTTCTACCGTGACCACCGCATCGATTATCTCGCCGCGACCAGGGCAGAGGAGATCGACCGGGCCCGGAAAACCGTGCGTCTCGCCTCGGGCGAGCGCCTTCATTACCGCCATCTCGTTTTCGCCACCGGCGCGCGCAACCGGGTGCCGCCACTTCCCGGTATCGAGCTCGACGGCGTCGCATTTCTGCGCACCCTCGCCGACACCGATCTCCTGCGCGAGCGGCTCGCCGCGGCGAACGACATCGTGGTGATCGGCGCCGGGTTCATCGGCCTCGAATTCGCCGCGGTTGCGCGCGCCCACGGCAAGAACGTGCACATCGTCGAATTGACCGACCGGGCGATGGGCCGGGTGGTGTCGGTCGCGACGTCGCGCTTTTTTGCCGAGGCGCACGCCCGCACCGGGGTCGAGTTCGGCTTTGGCGCGCAGGCCGCACGGATCGGAGGGCGCGTCACCAGTCCGATGGGGAGCCGGGTCGACCATGTCGAGCTCGCCAGCGGCGACAAGCTGCCCGCCGATCTCGTCCTCGTCAGCATCGGCGTCGTCCCCAACGGCGAATTGGCGGCGGCGGCGGGGCTCGAGGTGGCGAACGGCATCGTCGTCGATGGGGAGCTCTCGACCGGCGACATCAACATCTCGGCGATCGGCGATTGCGCGGTCTTTCCGTGCGATCACGCCGGGGGCCATATGACCCGCCTCGAAGCGGTGCAAAACGCCGCCGACCACGCGCGCTGCGTCGCCGACCGTCTGGTCGGTAAGGCGCATCCCTATAGTGCGCTGCCGTGGTTCTGGAGCGAGCAGGGCAAGCTCAGGCTGCAAATCGCCGGGCTGACCCAGGGGCACGACCGGACGGTGCTGCGTGGGCCCATCGAGAGCGGCGAATTCTCGGTGTTCTGCTACCGGGGAGAAACGCTCCTCGGCGTCGAATCGATCAATCGCCCGGCCGACCATGCCCATGCCAGGCGCCTGCTCGCCGCCGGCCGCCAGATCAGCCCCGATGAGGCTGCCGACCCGAGCTTCGACCTGCGCGCCGCCGCGACCACAAGGCCCGGGTAGCAGCGTCCCCCACCGCTTACGCCAGCGCGCCCTCGGGGACGATGTGGCGGGCGGGATCGAGGATCATCGTGGTGCGCTTCATCAGGCGCCGCGCGGTGGGATCGAACGGCTCGCGGCGGTGCATCGTAAAGCCATTATCCCATAGGAGGAGGTCGCCGACCTGCCAGCGGTGGGCGTAGATGTGCTCCGGCCGGGTTGCGGCTTCATAGATCTCGTCGAGCAGCGTCGCGCCGGCGGCTTCATCCATTCCGGCGATGCCGATGGTGGTCGTCCTATCGAGGTAGAGCGCCGGCGCGCCGGTCAGCGGGTGGGTGTGGGTGAGGGTGTGCATGACCGGCGGGGTCTTCTGCCGGGCGTCTTCCGAGATCACCCGGTCCTTCTCCTGATACCCGGCGAGCCGCTTCACATAGCTGAAAACCGCCTGCCTCCCCGCGATCGCACGGCGCAGCCGCTCGGGCAGTCCGGCATAGGCGGCGCGCAGATCGAGCCACGAGGTGGTCCCGCCCTCGGGCGGCAGCTCCAGCGCGTAGAGAGCCGCGCCCGTTGCCGGGTGGATCATGTAGGACTGGTCGGAGTGCCACTCGATCTCGCCGTCGCCGAGCCCGCCGATCGGCCGGCCCTGCCCGTCCTTGAGGTTGGAGATGACCCCGATCTCCGGGACGACGGGCGAGGCCCAATCGGTGCGCACGGTACGCTCGAGCGGCCCGAAGAGCGCGCAAAACGCCGCAAGCTCGGCTTCGCTCAGGGCCTGGCGGCGGAAGACCAAGACGCTCCACCGCGCCCACAGGTCGCGCAACGCAGCGACGGTCTCGGCGTCGAGCGCCTCCCATAGGCGCAGCCCCAGGACCTCGCACGCCAGGGTCGAATGCAGCGGCCGCGTCTCGAAGAGCATCGCCGTTCTCCCCAGCGACAAGAGAGGATGATGATCCACTTCCCCTCGCCCCTGGCAATAGGCAGAGTTGGAAGATGGACCATGACAGCTACCCCGACGCCTATCTGCGCGACATCCTCGCGGGCGTGCGCACGATCGCGGTGGTTGGCGCCAGCCCCCGGCCGCACCGGCCGAGCCACGGCGTCATGCGCTATCTGCAGCGGCGGGGCTATCGCACGATCCCGGTAAACCCGTTTGCCGCCGGCGCCACGATCCTCGGCGAGCGCTGCCTGGCCACACTCGCCGAAATTGGCGAGCCCATCGATATGGTCGATGTGTTCCGCCGCAGCGAATTTGCTGGGTCAGTCGTCGATCAGGCGATCGCGATCGGTGCCGCGGTCGTGTGGATGCAGCTCGGCGTCGTCGATCGCGAAGCGGCCGCGCGCGCCGAGGCCGCAGGCGTCAAGGTAGTGATGGACCGCTGCCCGGCGATCGAGATCCCGCGGCTCGGCCTCGGCCCGCTCTGAGGGATCGACGGCTCAGGCTTCTCAAACGTCGCGGATCGCCTCGCGGCAGACCCGAATGCGGCGCACCCTGCCGACCGTGCACAACAGCGGTGCCTCGGGCGGGGCGCGGCCTTCGCGCAGCGCGATCGCCTGGGTCAGCATGAACTGCGTCACGTCGCGGAACGGCACCAGCGGGCGGCGGCCGATCGGATGCCAGCCAACGTCCTCGAGCTCGTCCGATGAAACCGGGTCGCCAAAGACGGCGCTCCCCTCGGCCAGGAAGAAGCGGGTGTTGAAGCGGCGGAACACCGGGGTCGGGGTGATGGCGCGGCCGACATAGGTCAAGACATCGAACGCCGCGGCGATACCTCGTTCGGCATAGGCGGTCTCGATCTGCGTCAGCCCAGGCACGGCGCTCGCGGCTGGGCGGTCCGGCGGAGGGGGCCGTCCGACCACCACCCCCACTTCCTCCCAGGTCTCGCGCAAGGCGGCGCGGGCGCAATGCACCAGGCGCGGCGGCAGGGCTTCGCCCCCCACTTCGACGCGCCACGCGCGGCGGTCCTCGCGGTCGATCGCGCCGCCGGGAAACACGTAGACGCCGGGCATGAAGCGGACATGGCCGGGGCGCCGGCCGGCCAAAAGCTCGAGCCCCTGACCCTCGCCGCGCAGCAAGATGAGCGAGGCCGCATCGCGTGGGCGGACGATCGCCGGCCGGGCGCGGACTGGTTCGGAAACATCGTTCATGCGCGTTAGTATGCGGTAAGCCGGACGATCTGAACACACGCTGTTGCGGTGAGCGGATTCGAATGGCTGCTTGCCGCCGGGCAGATCCTGCACCCAGGCCGGCACCTTCCCGGTGCGTTGTCACATTGACCCGAAGATGCTGCTGTGGCTGACCCGTCATATAACCCGGCCGGTCGGCTCATCAACCGAATGGTAACCAATCCACCGTACGAAGGGTCGGCTCACACTGGAAAGGATCCCGATGCGGGTGCGTCTACCCACCTCGATAGGCGCCACCATTTTTGGCGCGTTCATCCTGATGGGCCTCTTGACCGCCTTGGTCGGGGGATACAGCCTTTTTGTTCTAAACAGCGCCGGCGGGTTTGTCGTCGATCTCTATGACCGTCCGCTGATGGCGATCAACTTCGACCGGGCGGCCAGCCTTGACTTTGCCGAGATGGATAAGGCGCTGGTCCAGCGAATGGTCGCGAGCGAACCCGATCGGGCGGCGATCGACGACCGGATCGACCATTTGTCGCACACCTTCAATGATGACCTGGCGGTCGCGGCAGCCCGCTCGCAGCCCGGCGACGAACGGACGGTCGTTCAGCAAATTCGCGAGCTGGTAACCCGCTGGAACGCCTTGCGCCTTGAGCGTGCCACGCCCGCCACCCCCGACGAACTCGACAGGCTGTCGGCCCAGGTCATCGGGCGGTTCGACACGCTGGCCGAGCTCGCCACCGGGCACAGTCTCGTTGAGCGGCGCAAGGTCGTCACCGCCATCGGCAATTTCCGGTATTCGAGCCTCGCCGCGTTGGCGGCGGCGCTTGCCCTCTCGGCAATCGTTGCCGTCTTTCTGATGCGGCGGATCATTCGGCCGCTCAGGAGTGCCGTTTCCGTCGCCGACCGCATCGCCGAGGGCGAGCTGCAGACGCCGATACCGCTGGGCGGAGCCGACGAGACCGGCCTCTTGCTGCGTTCGATGTCGGTCATGCAGCAGAGCATCCGCGACATGCTCGAGCGCGAGCAGGTGCAGCGCCGCTCCGCACAGAACCGCCTCGTCGAAGCGCTCGAAAGCACGCGCGAGGGGATCCTCCTTGTCGATGCCGACGACCGGATCGTCATCGCCAACAGCCAGATCGCGAGCTTCTTTCCGATGCTCGCCCGCCGCCTCTGCGGCAATGCGACATTCAGCGAGACCTTTGGTCGGGTCGAGGCGCTGCTCGGCGCGCCCGCCGCCCAGCCTACGGCCGATGTGCTCGGCTTTGGCGAGGACACCGCCGAACGCGAATATCGGCTCGCCGACGGCCGCTGGATCCGCATCAGCCACAGCCGCACCCAGGACGGTGGCTTCTTCCTCGTGATCAGCGATTTCAGCGAGGTCAAGGAACGTGAGGAGCGGCTCGACGAGGCCCGGCACGCTGCCGAGGAGGCGAGCGCCGCGAAGAGCACCTTCCTCGCCAACATGAGCCACGAGCTGCGTACCCCGCTGAACGCGATCATCGGCTTTTCCGAGTTATTGTCGTCGCATGCGGTCGGCCGTCTCAGCGAAGAGGTTCAGGTCCAGTACGCGCACGACATATGGCAGAGCGGCAACCACCTGCTGGCGATCATCAACGGCCTATTGGACCTGAGCAAAAGCGAAGCTGGCAAGCTCGAGCTCGTCTTCGATGAGGTCGATCTCGGCGAAGTCATCACCAGTTCCTTGCAGATGATGCGCGGGGAGTGTGCGCGCGCCGAGCTGTCGTTGACGCTGCAGCTGCCCGAAGTGCCGCTGCGGCTCAGAGCCGATAGCGCCAAGCTAAAGCAGGTTCTCCTCAACCTGTTATCGAACGCGGTCAAGTTCACCGAACCGGGCGGCAGCATCACGGTGGCGGTCGAGTTGACGCCCAACGACGCGATCTCGATCCGCGTCAGCGATACCGGGATCGGGATGTCGAGCGAAGAGATCCCGATCGCGTTCGCCATTTTCGGCCAGGTCGATAACCAGTTTGCGCGGCGCTACGGCGGGACCGGTCTCGGTCTGCCGCTGACCAAGGCTCTGATCGATCTGCACGGCGGCACAATCGCGATCAAGAGCGCGCCGGGAGAGGGCACGACGGTGACCGTCACCCTGCCCAGGGACCCCGCACCGGCGACCGTCGCAGCCGCGTAAACCGCGCGCGCAATCATCCGATGCGGTCGAAATCTCTCCTCGCGCGCCGCGGCGAATGCAGTTCGCCGCTCAGGCCTCCTTGCCCGGTTCGGCGACCGCGGCCGACCACGGCGACATTACGTCGGTGACGCCGTAATTGAGGCCGTCCTCGCCGCGCAGCACGAGGTTGGGGCAGGCGAAGCGCGCGGGCCACGCGGTGTGCTCGACGAGGGCGGCGCCGGGGCGGGTCGCGAGCCGATCGCGGACGGCCTCGGCGAGGCGCCGGTCGATCGCGATGCCGCTGTCGCCGCTGACATCGATGCGCGGATGGTGCGCGGCCTCCCCGGGGGTCATCGCAAAGTCGACGATGAAGCTGGCCAGCTGCACCACCGCGGCGAGGATGCGCCGGCCGCCCGAGGCGCCGATGCCGAAGCGGGCGCGGCCGTCGCGCGCCCCGACCAGCGGACACATATTGGTCAGCGCGCGCTTGCCTGGCGCCAGCGAGTTCGGGTGGCCCGGCCGAGGATCGAACCACATCAGCCCGTTGTTCATCAGGATGCCGGTCTGCGGCAGCACATAGCGGCTGCCAAAGCTCGAGAGCAGCGTAGTCGTCAAGGCCGCAATGCCGCCTTCGCGGTCGATCGCGGTGATGTGGCTGGTGCAGCTCTCGCCGGCTGGCTTGACATCGCCCAGTCCCTCGAAGCGGGCGTGGTAGGCCTGCTGCAAGGCATCGATCAGCGCTTCGAAATAGACCGCGTCGGGGGCCTGCGGAAAACGTTTGGAGGCGAGCCGGTCGAGGACGTCCGCCAAGGTCGGCGCGGCGGTCAGCCCGCGCGCGGCGTGCAGGCCGTAGCCGCGATAGGGGATTTCGAGCGAGGGCACGGTGCGCGCCTGGCATTGTGCGAGATCCGCCGACGAGAGGACGCCGCCGCCGGCACCCACGTCGCCGGCAATCGCCGCGGCGATCTCGCCCTCATAGAAATCGTCGGGCCCCTCTTCGGCGAGCCGCGCCAGCGTATCGGCGAGCCGCCCGAGGCCGAGCGATGCCGGCTCGCCATTCGGCGGAGCGGCCGGCGGCAGCCCGTCGGGGAGCCAGATGTTCCGGCTTTCGTCATAGCGCCGCAGATCCGCCGCGGCGGTCGCGGCCTTCACCGTCACCCACCAGTCGACCGGAAGGCCCTGACGCGCCAGCGCCACCGCCGGCGCCACCAGATCGCGCCACGGCGTGCGCCCGAAGCGCTCGACCGCCAGCGCATAGCCGCGCACCGCGCTCGGGATCGCGAAGCTGAGCGGCCCATGCATGTTGCGGTCATCTTCGACGCGCGGCCAGGTGAAGAGCTCGGTGATCGTCTCGCCGGTGAGGGGGTAGGCCGCGAGGTCGAGCCCGGCGGGCGCGATCGGACCGAAATCGACAACTTCGGCGCGCCCACCACCCGGCGGCACGACGACCATAAAGCCGATCCCGCCGAGCCCGCTGTTCCACGGCTCGCGCACACTGAGCGCGAAGGCGGTCGCAACCACCGCGTCGACCGCGCTGCCGCCGGCGGCCAAGATGTCGGCGCCAACCGTCGCGGCGACCCCGTTTTGCGCCGCGACAACGCCACCGCGCGAGACGGCAACCGGCTTTCGGACCAGCCAATTCTGTGTCGGTGGCACCATTTCACGAGACCTCGACCGCATCGACGCGGCTCTTATAGAAGGCATAGTGCCCGGCGAGCCCGGACGCCTCGTCATAAGGGGTGCGATAGCCCCAAACGGCGTTCTCCGATCGGTGTTTGGCGCCGCCGCCGTCGACTTCGACGGTCCAATACGAGCAATCGCCCTTGAACGGACAATAACTGTGGTGCTCGCTCGCCTGCATCAGGTCGAGCCGCACATCCTTTTCGGGCACATAGTGGACCGGCTCGTGCCCCGTTTCTTCGACGCGCAGCGCCGCCATGCTGTCGGCGATCACGGTGCCGGCAACGGTGACGCGCACGCGGCGGGTTTCGGGCACAAGGTCGACCCGATGCTCGGGTTTTGCGGCATAGCCGGGGGCGGGATTGGCCATGGCGAAACTCTCCTTTGGTCAGCGGACCGTTTCGGACGGCGGCGGCCGGTTGGAATGCCGCATCGCGGCACCGCATTCGAACGAGGCGAGGCAGCTTTGATGCAGCTGCGGATCGGTGACCGGGCCGCACTCCTGGGCGATGCGCTTGGCGCGGAACGCCGGGTTGGAGCACAACAGGCTCTCGTATTGCTGGCTGGCGCGGACATTCTCTTGGGCGCCTTGATTGGCCGGCGCGCCTTGATTGGCCGGCGACTGTGCCGAGACGCTTGCGGCCGCGGCGATCAGCCCGGCGGCAGCGAGGCACACAATCGACAATCCCCGCATCATTTTCACTCCCCTGGTGACTCCGTCGTGGCCGCTCAGTCGACCATCGTCAGGCCGCCGCTGACGCTCAACACCTGACCGGTAATGTAGTCCGAGCGGGATCCCAAAAAAAACATCACCGCCTCGGCGATCTCCCGCGGCTGCGCGATCCGGCGGAACGGGATCGCCCGGGTCAGCGCTTCCTTCATGCGTTCGGGCTGGTTTTGGAACAACGGCGTATCGGTCGGACCGGGGCAGACGCAGTTGACGTTGATATGGTACCGCGCCAGCTCGCGCGCCAAGGATTTGGTGAAGGCGATGAGACCGCCCTTGGCCGCCGCGTAGACGGTCTCACCGGTGCTGCCGACCCGCCCGGCATCGCTCGAAATATTGACGATTTTGCCCTGTTGCGCCGCGACCATCGGCGTCAGCAACGCCCGGGTCAGCCGGATCGCGCCCATCAGGTTGACCTGGATCAGCGCGTCCCACATTTCCGGCGGGTTTTCGAGGAACGGCTGGATGCGGTCCCAGCCAGCGCCATTGACGAGGCCGTCCACGCGCGGGACGCTTACGTGCACCGCCGCGGCGAATCCGGCGATTGTCGCACTTTGGGTCAGATCGAGCGGCAGAAACTCGAGCGCGAGCCCCTCGCCCGCCGCCTCGGCCACGACCGCGCGGCCGCCCGCCTCGTCAATGTCGCCGACAAAGACGCGGGCGCCCTCGCGCGCCAGAAGAAGGGCGGTCGCCTTGCCGATCCCCGAGGCGCCGCCAGTGACGACAACAGCGCGGTCTTGCATCTCCATCGCGATCAGCCTTTCGGCAGCCCAGGTCCTACTCACGCTCCCTGGCGATGTTCGGCGCTAGCGCGGTGCGCTGTCAATCGCCGCGCGCTCCGCCGGCTCCATGCGCGTCGCCACCGTTTGCGCGCCGCAGCGGGTCGGTTAGTGTCGGCGCCGCCGCTGCGATGAACACGGGAAAGCCGGGATGACCACTGCCGAGGATGTCGAGCGCCGGCCCGGTTTGGCGCTGCCGCCGCGGCCGGCGCGCCCGCTTTCGACGCTGCAGATGATGCGCGTCGGGTTTGCCAATTCGCTTGCGGTGTTGGACGAGGGGCTGTTCGATGAACTGTTCGTCGAGCGCCGGTTCTTCTGGGGCCGCCTGTTCGTGATCAGCGATCCCGACGGGATCAAGCGGGTCTTGCAGGATAATCTCGACAACTACCCGCGCATCGAGCCGATCCGCCGGGTATTCGCGTTCGGCTCGGGCACCGGCATGCTGTGCGCCGAGGGCGAGGTGTGGCGGCGTCATCGCCGCATGCTCAATCCGACGCTCGACCGGCGCGCGGCGCTGGCCGACATGCCCACCGTGGTCGCGCTGACCGAGGAACTGGCGGAGCGCCTGGCCCGGCTGCCGCCCGGGCAGGCGATCCATCTGAGCGCGACCTTCAACGAATTGCTGGTCCGCGCGACCTCCCGGATATTGGCCGGCGACGACCCCGCGGTCGAGCCGATGGTCCACCACCTGGTGCATCACCCCGGCGAGTACGGGCTGTTCGATTTCCTGATGATGCCGGGCTGGCTGCGCGTCCTTGACCGCTTCGGCAAGGGCCGAGCCGAGGCGAGGGCCTATCACCCGCTGCTCGAACCGATGATCGCGGCGCGACGCAGCGCGGCCTACGCCGGCGCTCGGGACCTGCTGTGGCGCCTCGCCAATGCCCGCGACCGCGAAACTGACGCGGGGCTCGGCGTCGCGGAAATCGAAGACGAGGTGTTGACCCTCTGTTCGACCTCGGTCACCACGCTGCACGTCTACAGCTGGCTATGGTATCTGCTCGCCCTGCATCCCTGGGCCGAGAAGCGGATCGCCGCCGAGCTCGACGAGGTCCTGGGCGAGCGCTCGCCAAGCGCCGAGGACCTTCCCAAGCTCGTTTATACGCGCAAGGTCATCGACGAGACGATGCGGCTCTATCCCCCGTTGCCGGTCATGCTGCGCGTCGCCGCGGCCGAGGATGTGGTGTGCGGCCATCGCATCCCAAAGAGATCGGTCGTTGCGGTGATGCCTTGGGTCGTCCACCGCCATCGCCGGCTGTGGAAGGATCCCGACCGCTTCGACCCCGAACGCTTCGCTGCCGAACCGGTCGCGGCGCGCTCGCGCTATTCCTACCTGCCGTTCTCGGCCGGCCCCCGCGTCTGCATCGGTGCCTCGCTCGCCATCGTCGAGATCCTGATCGCGGTAGCGGTGCTCGTCCGGCGCTTCCGGTTTTGTCTGATCCCCGGCCAGCGGGTCGAGCCGATCGCCTGGACCAATTTGCGCCCGGGTCGCGGCATCAGAATGACGCTCGAACCGCGCCAAACCCCTCTCGCGCGAGCCGGATGAGACATCGGCGCCGATGCGACACCCGGTAACCCAGCGGCTGGTGTTCTATTGTCCGGGATACGATGCCGAGGCCGACACCAGATACCGCCGCGTGTTGGGCATCGGGCTGGGCCAGCTGCGCCGGCGGTTCGGCATCGAGCGGACCATCGGGCCCATTGAGACCGACGATGCCGTGCCGTCGCTGCGCTGGCGCATCGTCGCGAGCCGGGGAACATGGCGGACCGAGACCGTCTATGAGGTGCTGCGCTGGGACGATATCGTCAAGCGCGACTTCAGCCGCAACTGGTTCGAGCGCATCCCCAATCTCGTCACCTGCATGCTCGGGGTGCTGCGCGATGGCCTCCTCCCCAAACTTTTCCGCCTCGACTGGCACTTTGCCTGCCTCGTCATCTTCCCCTGGGTTGCCCTGTTTAGCCTGATCTTCCCGGCGCTCGCGATCGGCTACGTTGCAGCATGGGCGATCGTGCCGCCGATGCCGCTGGCGCCCGAAGTGAAGGCGCTCGCTGCCCTCGCGCTCGCCGTCGCCGCCATCGCCGTGGCCCAGCCCTTCCTCAAGCGATCCTTCGTCTACCACCTGCTCGACGATTGGATCTTCAACTGGCAGCACGGGACCGGACAGCGAGCCGATATCGATGCCCGGCTCGATTCGTTCGGGGAGAGGGTTGTCGCGGCGGTGCGCCAGACCGCGGCACAGGAAGTCCTGATCGTCGGTCACAGCAGCGGATCGATTCTCGCGGTCGAGGTGGTGGCGCGCGCGCTCGCCCGCGATCCGGATTTCGGGAAGCATGGGCCGGCCGTGGCGCTCCTGACGATCGGCGCCGAATTGCCGGTCGTCGCATACCTGCGCAACGCCGAGCGGTTCCGCCAGGCGATCGTCCGTCTGGCAACCGCAACCTCGCTCCTCTGGGTCGAATATCAGGCGCCCCAGGACGTCTTGAATGCCTACGGCTTTGAGCCGATCCGCGATCTGGGCCTGGATCTGGGCGGCAGGCCGCAGACCAACCCGCAGATCCGCTCGCCGACCTTCAAGGAGACGCTGTCGCCGCGAACCTACCGGAAGCTGAAGTGGAATTTCTTCCGTATGCATTTCCAATTCCTGATGCCGATCGAGATCCCCGGCGAATATGACTATCCGATGATCGTCTGCGGTCCGGTCGCGCTCGCCGATCGGATTGCCCACCCGAGAGCCTCCGTGCGCTACGCCTATGGACTGCGACGCCGGGCCGGCCACCGCCGTCGCCTCGCGTCATAGCCGGCCCGGCCGCGAATTCGGGCCATGCGCCTCATTGCGGCGGTACCGGCTCGATCAGCATCGGGAGGCTATCGCCCGGCCGCAATGTCAGCCGGCAGACCGGCTGGACGATCGCGCCCGGGGCGAGGCGCAGCCGGGTGCGCTGCGCGAGGGTGGCGATGCACAGGATCGCCTCGGTCAAGCCGAAGGCCTGACCGGCGCACACCCGCGGTCCGACGCTGAACGGGATATAGCTGTAGCGTTGGCGCGCGGCGGCATTCTCCGGCAGGAAACGCTCGGGAACAAAGTGGTCGGGCTGGTCCCACAATTGGCGATGCCGGTGGAGGAGCCACGGAACGACGATCAGCAGCGAACCGGCAGGGATCGTCAGGTGACGGATCCGCTCCTCCCGCAACGCCTGGCGCCCAAGGAGCGGCACCGGCGGGTAGAGGCGGATCGCCTCCTCGAAGACCGCGCGGGTGTAGACGAGCCGCGGCACATCCTCGAGGGTCGGCAGGCGCCCGCCCAATACTTGGGCCAGCTCGGCGTGCAGCCGTTCCTCGACTTCGGCGGCCTGCGACAACAGGAACCAGGTCCAGGCGAGCGCGTTGGCGGTCGTTTCATGCCCGGCCATGAAGATGACCGCGGCCTCGTTGCGCAGCGCCTCGCGGTCGAGCTTGGCCCCAGTTTCCGGGTCGCGCGCCTCGAGCAGCATGCCGATCATCGAGCGCTCGCCGCCGGCCAGGCGCTCCTCGCAGCGCCGGATGATGTCATCGAGGACCCGGTCGATGCGCTTGGCCGCACGATGCACCGCCGGCGACTGGAACCGCGGCAGCCAATCGGGCAGGCCCAGGAGATAGGTCAGGTCGAGCTGGGATACCTGGCGCTGATAGGCGCTGAACGAGGCGACGATCTCGGTGGCATGCTCGGCGCCGAGGCGCGGGCCGAAAATCGTCCGGCAGATGATCTCGGCGGTCAGCGTCGCCATCTCGCGCAGCGCGTCGATCGGCGTGCCGCGCGGCAGCGCCGTCCACCGTTCGGCGGTTTCGGCGGCGGCCTCGACCATCGTCGGTGCGAATAGTGAGAGGCGCGAGGCGTGGATGATCGGCGCAACGATGCGCCGGCGCCGCGACCACAGATCGCCGTCGCTGATGAAGAGGCCGTCGCCGAGCAAGGGCGAGAGC
The DNA here is from genome assembly GCA_035946655.1 of Allostellaceae bacterium. Lineage (GTDB taxonomy): Bacteria > Pseudomonadota > Alphaproteobacteria > ATCC43930 > CGMCC-115725 > DATARH01. Next base: position 13,318 of record DASYZD010000146.1, read on the forward strand.
GCGTGGCGCATCTGCGGGGTCTTGCGCTGAAAGCTCTCATGCAGCGCGATGAAGGCCTGCGCCACCGTATCGGGGCTGTTGCACACAAACACCCGCCGCGCCAGGAGCCGGGTCGAAAAGAACTGGTATTCGAAGCATTTGTCCTCGAAGACGGCGATGAAATTGCGCCGCGCGGTGGCGAGAGCGGCGAGCGGCGGGAGCGGCTCCTTGGGGCGGGCCGGGTAGGGCGGCACAAAGGCGCTCATCGCGCGACGCCTCGGCACGGACCGCTCGGACGGCAAGCGCCCAGATCGAGCGCCGACACCGGACCCGCGCCGAGGACCGCATCGACGATCAGGCGAAGAAGGTCGTGCACCTGCAGGTCGCGCCGCTGCGGCGCCCCGGGGCCCGGCCAGATCGCGTAATCGCTCGACCACTCGTCGAAGCCGAAATGGTCGAACGCCGCCCCGAGGCTTGGCAGATGATCGCCGTAGAAGGCGAGGACGGATGGCGAGGCGTGCCGCGCCAGTCCCTCCATCAGCACCTGCAGCATCGCGTCGGAGCGGCGCAGGCCGTCGAGATAGCGCAGCAATTCGCCGTGGTCCGGCATCTGCCCGTTGTCGAAGATCGCGGCCACCGCCGGGTCGATCGGCGGACCGCTTGCCGGCCACGGCCCGTGATTGCCCATCGTGATCGCGAAGATCAAGGTCTGCGGGCCCTCTTCGGCGAGAATGCGCAGGATCTGGCCGGCAAACTCAGGGTCCGGGCAATAGGGCGGCACCGCCGAGCCGCCGAGCACCTCGCGGCCGAGAAACCGCTCGAAGCCGAGCGCCGGCATCGCCAGATCGCGCCGGAAGAAGCGGCGGTCAAACGGATGCAGGCAGATCGTGCGATACCCGGCCCGGCGCAGCCGCCAGACCTGCGATTCGATCGGCACCCGCGCCAGGGCGTAATAGGGATTGAACCGGTCAAAGCCCAGTTCGCTCTCCGGGGTCCCGGTCAGAACCGCGAATTCGGCGCGCATCGTGTTGGCGCCCCAGGCCGGCACGGCAAGCCGGCCGTACGCCGCCGAGGCGGCGCAACAGGCGTCAAACCCGGGTAAGAGGTCACACGGGATGCGCGGCGACAAGCGTCGCGCGTCGAAGAACGATTCGCACTGCACGATGATGATCGGTCCACCCAAACCGCCGACCTGAGCGCCGACCGAACCGCGGGTCGGCTCGCGCACTACCAGCGGGGCTGCCAACGCAACCTGCCGGGCGCTGCGCTCGGCCCGGGCGATGGTCGCGTGGACCAGCAGCATGGCGAACGGGCCGAGCGCGGCGGCGTCGGCGAACGGCTCGCCAGTTGGGTCGAGCCGGCGCAGCGCGCGCGCCGCGGCGCCCAGCAGCGGCTCCCGCGCGAGAAGCCAGAGGCAAGCGGCAAGGAGAGCGACGGCGAGGAGCGCGTCGACGGGATGTGGGGTCCACAGCGGCGGCTCGGCGAGGAGGAACGCCAGCGCCATCAAAATCGCCGCCGCCGCGCCTCCAACCACCAGAACCGGCCCGGCGAACGGCAGATAGAGATGCGGGTGGGTGAACACCTGGGGCAGTTCGGAGGCCGCCGAAAACACGACCGGCTCGCGCAGCGTCTGCCGCATCGTGTAATCGGTGAGGGCGAACCCGGCGCCGAGCGCCAGGGTGACAAGCCCGGCGAACAGCGGCTTTCCGGCGGCCAGACCCAATAATCCCGCGCCGAGCACGATCGGCGCCAGATCGAGCAGCACGACTGCCGGCGCGGCGCGGCGCGCGCGCGCAACATGGCGCGGCATCAGCCATGCCAACAGGGCGAGGAATTCGCCGGCGGCAAGATGCACCAGCCCGACCGCTCCCATCGTGTCAGGCGGAGCGGATGTGAAAATGAAAACCGCGCATGATGCGGTCCCCGATCCAGGCCGGCGCGAGATCGCAAAAGCGCATGCCGAAAACGAGCGCCCAGGGGAAATTTATCCGCGAGCGGCCACGGTCGATGCCGCGCTTGATCCGCCGCGCGGCAACTTCGCCGGTGGCGAGAAACGGGGTGGGACCCTCCCAGCGGTCGGTCATGGGCGAGCGAAAAAACCCCGGGCAGACAACCGTCACCCCGACGCCGTATTGCGACAAGAGCGGCCGCAGCGCCTCGCCATAGGCGCGCAGCCCGGCCTTGCTGGCGCAATACCCCGGGCTGTAGGGCAGGCCGCGATAGGCGGCGACCGAGGCGATCGCGACGATGCGCCCGCGCCCGCGCGCGCACAGCCGCGGCACCAGCGGTGCGATCGTATGGACCGCGCCGGCGAGGTTGACATCGAGCTGGCGCAGGGTCACAGGCGCGGGTTCGCCCGGACCACCCGGGTCCGGGCCCGCCGAGATGCCGGCATTGGCGATCAGCAATTCCACCGGATGGGCCTCGTCGAATGCCTCGAGCCAGGTCGCAAGGCCGGCGCCGTCGGCGACATCGATCTGGGCGCTCTCGACGCTCGCCCCGGATTCGCGGCACCGCGCCGCCGTCGCGGCAAGGCGCTCGGCGCTGCGGCCGATCAGCCCAAGCACCGTTTGCGGCCCGGCGTAGGACAAAGCGAGCGCGGCGCCCAGCCCGCTCGATGCCCCGGTGATCACCACAACCCGGTAGGGCGCGCGCATCAGCGGCGCAGCTGCGCTGTCGGGCCGCGCGCCAACCTGCCGCCACAGGACGGCTGGGCGCACCCGGCGAGCGGCATCGCCATCGGGATGGACATCCTTACGGTTTCACCGAAGCTGGACAGGGTCGCAGGACATCGCAAATCTCGACAATCGCTCCCGAGCTGTCCATGAAAATCGGGCACGGTGCTTGACAGACGGTCAGCGAGAAGACAAGTGGCCCGGCATGATCGAGCAAGCCGTCATTCTGTGTGGCGGGCGCGAGGCCCGGCGCGGGGCGCCGAGCGGCGAACTGCCGACGGCGCTGCTGGAGGTCGATGGGGCGCCGTTTCTCGACCTCCTGCTGTTCGAACTCGGCCGCCATGGCATCCGGCGAATACTGCTGCTCGCCGGGTTTGCCGCCGACCGGATCGCCAACTACGCGGCGACGACCCCGCTCAAGGCGCGCTTTGGGCTGAGGCTCGAGGTTGCGGCCGAGCCCGACCTGCCTGGGACCGGCGGTGCGCCGTGGCACGCGCGTCACCTTCTCGATCAAATGTTCATCCTCTTAAACGGCAGTTCGTGGTTCGATATCAACGTGTTGGAGCTTGCCGTGCGGCTGGCTCGGGAGCCCACGGCGCTGGCGGTCCTGGCCTTGCGGCAAGTTCCCGATGCGGCGCGATTGGGCGCGGTGAAACTATCCGGCGACCGCATCGTCGGGTTTGCCGCGCCCGCGGGCGAAAGCGGGCCAGCGCTGGTCAGCGGCGGGATCTGCGCGCTGCGCCGCGCCGTCGTCGATCGGCTCGGACGGCAGACCGAGCTCGGGGCTGACCGCTTCGCCGAGCTGGCCGCGGCCGGGCAGCTGCGTGGTGTGTGCTTCGATCGTTATTTCGCCGAAATCGGAACCACTGCGGGCTTGGCGCGAGCCCGCCCGGAGATTCCACGGCGACGGCGGCGGGCCGCGGCCTTTCTCGACCGCGACGGCGTCCTCAATCACGACGAGGGTTACGTCGGGTCGGTCGAGCGGTTTCGCTGGATCGAGGGCGCCCGCGCGGCGGTCAAGGCGCTCAACGACGCCGGGCGGTTTGTCTTTATCGTGACCAACCAGGGCGGCGTCGCCCGCGGCCGTTACAGCGAGGCGGACCTCGCTCGCGTGCATGCCCACCGTGCCGACGGGCTTGCCGCCGCGGGGGGCCACGTCGACGACATCCGCTATTGCCCGTTCCACCCGGAGGGGACCGTCGCCCAATACCGCCGCGCCAGCGATTGGCGCAAGCCCGCCCCGGGGATGATCCTCGACCTGATGCGCGCCTGGCCAGTCGACGGCTCGGCGAGCTTTCTGATTGGCGACAAGGACAGCGACCTCGCCGCCGCCGCCGCCGCCGGGCTTCCCGGACACCGTTTTACCGGCGGCAACCTGGCCGATTTCACCGCCGGCCTGCTGCACGACAGGGCGCCGCGGCCGGGCGACCCCGGTTCTTTGGCGTTGGGCTGACGTTTAGGGTATTAACCTCCAACGTCCACCGCACGAGTGCGCTGCGATGAAGGTGTTGGTGACCGGTGGGGCCGGATTCATCGGCTCGGCGGTATGCCGGTTGTTGGTCGGCGAAATGGGCGACACCGTGCTCAATGTCGATAAGCTGACCTATGCCGCCAATCTTGCCTCGTTGCAGGCTATCGAGGGACACCCGGCTTACGCATTTCAGCGGGCCGATATCGCCGACCGCCCAGCGATCGGCGCGCTGATTGCCTCGTTTGCGCCCGAGGCGATCCTGCACCTCGCCGCGGAATCGCACGTCGACCGCTCGATCGATGGCCCGGGCGAGTTCATCAAGACCAATATCGAGGGGACCTACGTGCTGTTGGAGGCGGCGCTCGAATATTGGCGCTCCCTGCCGGCCGGGCGGGCGAGGCGCTTTCGCCTTCACCACGTCTCGACCGATGAAGTGTTCGGCTCGCTCGGGCCCGACGGCAAGTTCACCGAAAAAAGCCAGTATCAGCCCAATTCGCCCTATGCCGCATCGAAAGCGGCGGCCGACCATCTGGTGCGGGCGTGGCACGAGACCTTTGGGCTGCCCTGCGTCATGAGCAACTGCTCGAACAATTACGGCCCCTATCATTTCCCCGAAAAGCTGATCCCGCTGGCCATCCTGAAGGCGCTCGCGGGCGAGCCGATCCCGGTCTACGGCACCGGCAACAATATCCGCGACTGGCTCTATGTCGAGGATCACGCCCGCGCCCTTCATGCCGTTTTGACCGGCGGGCGGCCGGGGAATAGCTACAATATCGGCGGCGACGGCGAACGCACCAACCTCGAGGTCGTCACCGCACTCTGCGATCTCATCGACGAGCTGTTGCCAACTTCGCCCCATCGGCCGCATACCCGGCTGATCAGCTTTGTCGCCGACCGGCCCGGCCACGACCGGCGCTATGCGATGGATGCAGGGAAGATCCGCGCCGAACTCGGCTGGCAGCCGCGCGAGAGCTTCGAGACGGGGTTGCGCAAGACCGTCCAATGGTATCTCGACAACCGCCGGTGGTGGGAGCCGATCTGGTCCAAGCGTTACCGCGGCGCCCGGCTCGGCGTCGGCGGCCGGGCCGAAGCTGCGGGGTGAGCCATGAAGGGGATCGTTCTGGCCGGCGGGTCCGGCACCCGCCTTTACCCGGCAACACTCGTCACCAGTAAGCAGCTCTTACCGGTCTACGACAAGCCGATGATCTATTATCCGCTGACAACGCTGATGCTGGCCGGGATCCGCGACATCCTCATTATTACCACCCCGGCCGAGCGCGGCCGCTTCGAGGCGCTGATGGGCGACGGCAGCCGCTGGGGCGTGGCGATTTCCTACGCCGAGCAACCCCGCCCCGAGGGCCTCGCGCAAGCCTTCATCATCGGCCACGATTTCATCGGCGAGGGGCCGGTCGCGCTGATCCTCGGCGACAATATCTTCTATGGCGGCGGATTGTCGCCGCTCTTGCAGCAGGCCGCGCAGCCGCGCCCTGGCGCGACCGTTTTCGCCTACCAAGTACGCCGCCCCGAGGCCTATGGCGTGGTCGAGTTCGACGCTCAGGGCAAGCCGGTCTCGATCACCGAAAAGCCGCCCCGGCCGCGCTCGCAATGGGCGGTCACCGGCCTCTACTTCTACGACAACGCGGTCGTCGAGATCGCGCGCGGGCTCACTCCCTCGGCGCGCGGCGAATTGGAGATCACCGACGTCAACAATGTGTATCTGCGCCGCGGGACGCTGTCGGTCGTGCGCATGGGACGCGGCTATGCATGGTTTGACACGGGGACGCACGAGGATCTCTTGGAAGCCGGCGAATATGTGCGCACGATCGAGATGCGCCAGGGCCTCAAGATCGCCTGCGTCGAGGAAGTGGCCTATCATATGGGCTATATCGGACGGGATCGCTTGCTCGCCGAGGCGCACCGCTTCGGCAACAACGACTACGGCCGCTATCTCGCCAACCTTCCGGAATAGTGTTGCCGCGGTAGCGCACAGAGAAAGGGATATCGAGGATGACGAGCGCCGGTTTCGCCTACCCCCATCTCATCAGCAGACAAGTGCCGCCGCCGGCGCCGCGCTGGGGCGGCAACGCCAAGTACAATTTCATCGGCGGCCACAACGACCGCACGCTGATCCCGATCGAGGAGTTGATCGCGGCGACTGCGGCGGTGCTGCGCCGCGACGGCCGCGAGCTTGCACTATACGGGATGGGGCAAGGGCCGCAGGGTTATCCCGGGCTGCGCCAGTTTGTCGCCGACAAGGTAAAGCGCTGGCGCGGCATCGCCGCCGGACCCGATGACGTCCTGATCACCCAGGGCTCGGGGCAGGCGATCGATCTCGTCAACGCGGTTCTGGTCGAGCGGGGCGATACGGTGATCCTCGAAGAGTTCACCTATCAGGGCTATCTCAACAATTTGCGCCGGCTCGGGGTAAAGATGGTCGCTGCGCCGCTCGACGATGACGGCATGCGCATGGATGCGCTCGCCGATATTCTCGACGGTCTGAAGCGCCAGGGCACAACGCCCAAATACATCTGCACGACCCCGACGATCCAAAACCCGACCGGCAGCATCCTGCCGCTCGAACGGCGTCATCAGCTGCTCGATCTCTCGCGCCGCTTTGGCGTGCCGATCTTCGAGGACGAGTGCTATGCCGACCTGACCTGGAGCGGGATGAACGCGCCGCCGGCGATCTATAGTCTCGACCCCTCGCGCGTCATCCATATCGGCTCATTCTCAAAGACACTTTCACCGGCGCTGCGGCTCGGCTACGTCGTCTGCGACTGGGAGTTCATGAGCCGGATGATCGCGATCAAGACCGAGCGCTTCAGCCATACCGGCGCGCTCGAACAGATGGTTGTCGCCGAATATTTCTCGGCGCATTTCCAGGACCATGTCGACGAGTTGAGCGGCACCCTCAAGGGCAAGCTCGACACGATGGTCGAATCGCTCGAACGCGAGTTCGGCACCACCTGCGAACCGTGGATCCCGAAAGGCGGAATCTATCTTTGGATGAAGCTCCCCGACCAGGTCGATGTGCGCAAGCTGGTCAGGCCCGCGCTCGATGCCGGCATCGCGTTCAACCCCGGCCCCGAATGGGCGGTCGACGGCGACAGCGCCAAGTCGCGCCTCCGCCTCTGCTTTGCGCTGACTACCAAAGAGGAGATCCGCGAGGGCGTCGCCGCCTTTGCCCGAGTCTGCTACGAAGAGACCGGCATCCCCGAGCAGAGCGGCAATGTTCGCCGCGCCCCAAATGCCTGACTACGCTGTCGCCCCGGCGGGAGGCCGGCACCCATCGTTGAACGGATGACCAAACCTAAAGGTCGGCCCCCGCTTTCGCCCGGGCGACACGTTGGGAGCGAGTGCGATGACCAGTCGGGCAGAAGCGAGGCGACAGATCGACGGCGTGCTGCGCGGCGCGGCCGCGGCGCGCGAGGTGCCGGGGGTTGTCGCGATGGCGGCGGATGCCGGCGGGCCGGTCTATGAGGGCGCGTTCGGGGTGCGCAGCCTCGATGGTGGGCCGGCGATGACGCTCGACACGGTCTGCCGCATCCACTCGATGACCAAGGCGATCACCTCGGTCGCGACGATGCAGCTCGTCGAGGAGGGCAAGCTGAGCCTCGACGCGCCGGTCCCTGACATCGATCCGGCGCTCGGCGCCCCGCAAGTCCTCGAAGGCTTCGACGCCGCCGGTGCGCCGCTGCTGCGCCCGGCCCGGCGTCCGATCACGCTCAAGCACCTGCTGACCCACACCGCCGGGTTCACCTACGAATTTTGGAACGCCGACACGCTGCGTTATGTCGACGCCACCGGCGCGCCGCGCATGATGTCGGGCAGGCTTGCGGCGCTGCGCCGGCCGCTGATGTTCGATCCCGGCGAGAAATGGGAATACGGCATCAACATCGACTGGGTCGGGCGGATCATCGAAGCGGTCGCCGGCCAGTCGCTCGACGCGGTCCTGCGCGAACACATCTTCGCGCCGCTCGGGATGAAGGACACCGGTTTTGCCCCATCGGCCGAGCAGCGCGCGCGCCAGGCCAGCATCCATCAGCGCCAGGCCGACGGCAGCCTCGTGCCGCAGCCATTGCCGCCCCTGTCGACCCCCGAATTCTACGCCGGCGGCGGCGGGCTTCACTCGACGGCGAGCGATTACCTGACCTTTTTGCGGATGCTGCTGCACCAGGGCGAGCTTGCCGGGGTTCGCATCTTGAAGCCGGAAACCGTCGCGCTGATGAACCGCAACCAGATCGGCGACATCCCGGCCGGGGTCTTGCGGAGCTGCATCCCCGAGGTGTCGAACGACGTCGATTTCTTTCCCGGCGCGCCGCTGCGCTGGGGGCTGGGGTACATGATCAACGTGAAACCCGGGCCGAACGGCCGCAGCGCCGGCACGGTAGGCTGGGCCGGGGCCGGCAATCTCTACTACTGGCTCGATCCGCTACGCCGCGTCACCGGCGTCATCATGACCCAGATCCTGCCCTTCGTCGATCCCGCCGCGGTGCGACTCTATGGCCGGTTCGAGCGCGGGGTTTATGCGCTAGCCGAGGCGAATTGAAAGGCATGACGCTGTTCCACCTGCTGCGTCACGGCGAGCGCGAACAGGGCCGGGTGCTCGTCGGGCGCATGCCGGGGGTCGGCCTGACGACCCGCGGCCGGGCCGAGATCGCCGCGGTCGCCGAACGCCTCGCCGGCGATCGGGTCGCGGCGATCTATGCCAGCCCCTTGCAGCGCACCCGCGAGAGCGCCGAGATCCTTGCCGCCCGGCTCGGGCTCGAGATCGAGTTTCGCGACGATCTGATCGAGCTCGATTTCGGCGAGTGGACCGGCGCGACCTTCGATACGATCCGCGCCGATCCGCGCTGGGAGGCCTGGCGAACGCAGCGCAGCCTCTCGCGCATCCCCGGCGGCGAGAGCATGCGCGAAGTACAGCGCCGCGCGGTCGAGGCGCTGATGGAATTGGGCGAGCGCCATCCCGAAGAATCCCTGGTGGCGGTCAGCCACGGCGATGTGATCCGCTCCGTCCTCCTCTTCGCCCTCGGCATGCCGCTCGATCACTACAGCCGGATCGAGGTGGGCCAGGGCTCAATCAGCACGCTCCGCATCGACGATACCGGCATCCGCGTCCTCGCCGTCAACGAACGCCCTCGCCTCGCCTGAACACCCCCACCCCTGCCCTCCCCGCCTGCGCGGGAGGGAGCGCGCCGGCGTACCGTTACTGTCATTGCGAGAAGCGCAGCGACGAAGCAATCTCGATCCGGGCGGATCACCGGCCCCAGATTTGCGCCGCTCCGCTCGCAATGACGAGGTTATGCCGATGCGGCTCAGCGATTTCACCGTCCTCAGCTTCGATTGCTACGGCACGCTGATCGATTGGGAGAGCGGGCTCTGGGCGGCGCTGCAGCCGCTCGTTGCCCGCGCCGGCGGGGCCCTCGCGCGCGAGGCGGTGCTTGCCGCCTTCGCCCGGTACGAAACCGCGCAGGAGGCCGCTACGCCGGACCTCGTCTATTCGGAGCTCCTCGCCCTCGTGCATCGGCGGCTCGCGGCGGAATGGAACGCCGCGCCCGATGCCACGGCTGACCGCACCTTCGGCGCCTCGGCCGGCGATTGGCCCGCCTTCCCCGATTCGGCAGACGCCCTGGCCTATCTCGCGCGCCATTACAAGCTCGTCATCCTGTCGAATGTCGACCGCGCCAGCTTTAGCCGCAGCAATCTGCGGCTCGGGGGCGGGTTTGCCGAGATTTACACCGCCGAGGATATCGGCTCCTACAAGCCCGACCTGCGCAATTTCCGCTACCTCATCGACCGCCTGGCCGAGGCCGGACACCCTCCGGACAAGATCCTGCATGTCGCACAGAGCCTTTATCACGACCATCTGCCGGCCAATCTTTGCGGGCTCAAATCGGCCTGGATCGACCGGCGCCGGGGTAGTCAGGGCTGGGGTGCGACACCCGCGCCGGATGGCACCGTCCATTACGATTTCCGCTTTGCCAGCCTCGCGGACATGGTTGCGGCGCACCGCGCCGAGCAGCGCGGCCTCTGACCAGCCGGATTTTTCGAGGAGCCTTGCCGGGCGGGTTGGCCTGAGAATATACGAGGCCCGGCTCCGCGCCGACGACGGAACGCATGGACGATCTGGCCCAGCCGTTACTCGACTTCATCAGGGAGCATGCGAGCTGGGCGATCGCTGTCATGTTCATCACCGGGTTCATTGAATCGTTCGCGTTTTTCAGCCTGCTGTTTCCCGGGACGACGCTGCTGATTGCTGCCGGCACGCTGATGAAGTCAGGCGCGCTCCCCCATGTGCCGGTGATCGTCGGGTCGATCGTCGGCGCCGCGCTCGGCGATTTTGTGTCCTATTGGATCGGCCGCCACTTTGGCGGCGGCATGGCCCAGCTCTGGCCGTTCAGCCGCAATCCCGAACTGTTGCTGAACGGGATCCTGTTCTTCCAGCGGCATGGCGGCAAGAGTGTGTTCATCGGCCGCTTTTGGGGCCCGATGCGGGCCGTCATACC
>DASYZD010000147.1:0-2722 GCA_035946655.1 Allostellaceae bacterium
ATCGATGCTCAACGCCCCGGACACCTACATGGACAAGATCGCCTGCGGTCCCGGCTATCCGAACGGCATTCTCGATCTCGACCGCAGCGCCGCCGACAACGCCCGCGCCGTGGCCGGGGCCAAGGGAGTCGATCTGGCCGACCTCAGGGTGTGCGTCCTGGATCGTCCGCGCCATGCCGAGATCATCGGCTCGCTTCGCGAGGCTGGCGTGCGGGTGTCCCTGATCACCGACGGCGACGTTGCCGGAGTGATCAACACCGCCGACCCGGCGACCGGGATCGACATGTACGTCGGTCAGGGCGGCGCGCCCGAGGGAGTCCTCGCCTGCGCGGCGCTAAAGTGCGTCGGCGGTCAGTTTCAGGGCCGACTGGTGTTCCGCAACGCCGACGAGAAATCGCGGGCCAGGAAACAGGGGATCACCGACTTCGACCGCAAGTACGACCTGCATGAACTCGTGCGCGCGGATGCGATCTTCGTCGCCACCGGCGTTACCGACGGGGCCCTGCTGTCCGGCGTCAAGCTCGCCGAAGGCTTTGTCCGCACCCATAGTCTGCTGATGGATTCTCACGCCGGTACGGTGCGCGAGATCCGCATGCGACGCCGCGCGGAATGAGCCCGCTGGCGGCGGACGCGGGGACGTTTCTGGGTGTCGAACGCTCACTCACCAACCGCGGAGGGCGCGAACGCCGGGCCGACCCGACGATCATGCGCACGCTTCAGACCCGTGAGGGTCTGTCGCCACCGGCGGCCAAGGCGCTGGCGGCCAGGCTGACCGCGGCCGAGGACGCCGAGGGGTTTCTGCGACCGCGCCTGAAAGACCAGTTTCCCGACCCGTCCAGCTTTGCGGCCATGGACGAGGCCGCGACTACGATCCTTGACGCCATCGCCGCCAACAAGACGATCGTCATCTTCGCCGACTATGATGTCGACGGCGCAACCAGCGCGGCTCAGATTGTCCGCTGGCTTCGGGCGGTGGGATGCGAGGCGGACATCCATATTCCCGATCGGGTCGCCGACGGCTATGGACCCACGCCCGCGGCGTTTCGGCGGTTGCGCAACGCGGGCGCCGATCTGATCATTTGCCTTGATTGCGGCACGAGCGCGCTCGACGCCATGGCGGCCGCCGACGAACTCGGCCTCGAGGTCGTGGTCATCGATCATCACCTGATGCGCGAGGCGCCGGTCGGGCGGGCGGTGATCGTCAATCCCAACCGGCCCGATTGCGGCTCAGGTCAGGGCGTGCTGTCGGCCGCGGGCGTCACCTTCGTGCTCTTGGCGGCGCTGGGCCGCGAAGGTCGCCGGCGAGGCCTGTTCGAGGATCGGCCCGAACCGGACATCCGCCAATGGCTGGACCTGGCTGCCCTGGGCGCAGTCTGCGACGTCACCCAACTGACCGGCTTCAATCGCGCCATTGTCTCGTTGGGGCTTAAGGCCATGTCGAACTGGGCCAATCCGGGTCTTGCCGCGCTGATGACGGCCGCAAAAGCGCCCCTTCGACCGGCCACCGTGTTCGACGCCGGTTTTGTTCTGGGGCCGCGGATCAACGCCGGCGGACGAATCGGACGTTCGGATCTGGGCGCCAGACTCCTGTCGACGGACGATCCGACCGAGGCGCGGGTCTTGGCGGAGGAGCTCGACGCGCTCAACGCCAGCCGCCGCCAGGTGGAAAAGGAGATCGTCGAGGCCGCCATCTGCACGATCGAGCATGGGGCCAACTTTGATCCTCAGGCGGCCGCGCTGGTTGTCTCCGGCGACGACTGGCACCCGGGGGTCATCGGCATCGTCGCGGGCCGCCTGCGCGAACGCTATCGCAAGCCCACTGTGGTCATCGGCATCGACCGCGCCGCCGACATCGGCCGAGGCTCGGGGCGCTCCTCGCCCGGGGTCAACCTCGGGCGCGCCGTGCAGGACGCTTATGAGACCGGGTTGTTGCTCGCCGGCGGCGGACACGCCATGGCCGCCGGTCTGACGATCCGCCCCTCGGCGATTCCCGATTTTCGCGCTTTCCTGGTCGAGCGATTGGCGCTGCAGCAAGCCTCCGCCGCCATTGCCGACATGGTGGAGATCGACGCGCTCGTTTCAACCGCCGGCGCCACACGCGACCTCAGCGATGAGCTCGCCCAACTGGCGCCGTTCGGACCCGGCGCTCCCGAACCGCTTGTGGCGCTCGCCGGCGTGCGCAGTGAAATGGCCTCCGTCCTCAACGGCGGTCATCTTCGCTGCCGGCTTTCAGACGGTGAGGGCCGGGGCCTCAAGGCGATCGCGTGGCGGGCGTCGGACAGCCCGCTGGGCCGCCAACTGCTGGCGGGCGGGCCGCTGCACATCGTCGGCCGGCTGAAAGCCGATGACTGGAACGGCCGCCGAAGCGTGCAGCTCGAGGTCGAAGACGGCGCCGATCCGAGGCGCGCCGCCGGCGCCTGATCGCGCCGCGGCGGCAAGGGTTGCACGGCCATAGGCCGGCCGATATATCCCGCCACCTCGCTCCTCGACGCGGGCCCTTCGTCTATCGGTTAGGACATCAGATTTTCAATCTGGGAAGAGGGGTTCGACTCCCCTAGGGCCTGCCACGAAAGGTATTCGCGAGGTTCGTCCAAGCTGTTCTTATGCATTGCGGCAAATGAGCGCGCCCCCCCTTGAATGGGGTGCGTCCAGATTGACGAGCGATCAATTAGGACGACAGTCCAACCAAAACCGCTGTTCCCGCGGCTTACCGGGAACAATC
>DASYZD010000148.1:0-2660 GCA_035946655.1 Allostellaceae bacterium
ACGAGGCCGATGCGGGCGAACGCCTGGACAAAGCTGGCGCCCTCCCCCGCCAGCACGATGTCGCAGGCCAGCGCCAGATTGGCGCCGGCGCCGGCCGCAACCCCGTTGACCGCGCACACGACCGGCAGCGCGAGGGTGCGCAGCTTCCGGATCACCGGGTTGTAATGGTCGAGGAGCCGGCCGATCTCGGGCGCCGCCATGCCGGTGATCGCGGTCAGATCCTGTCCGGCGCAAAAGGCGCGACCGGCGCCGGTGATGAGGAGCGCGCGGCAGGTTGGATCGGCTTCGGCGGCGGCGAGCGCGGCCATCAGTGCGTCGGCCATTTCGGCCGTCAGCGCGTTGAGCCGCTCCGGCCGGTTGAGCGTGATCACGCGATACTCTGGGTGGGTTTCAACGAGGATCGTCATCGCTTGGCCCTCCCTTTACAAAGCGGCTAGTTCCGCCCGATGCGGCGTTGACGGGCTTGGCGCCAATGGTTGCGCTGTCCTATGTTCGTTCGATGAGCGCGGACGCAACATCGGCCGAGCTGCCGGGCGGGCTCTTTTACGAGCGCGTGCTGTTGCCGCACCGCAGCCTGCCGCCGCGCGGCTTTCGGGTGATGATGGCGCTCCTGGCGCTCCTCAGCCTCGGCGTCAGCATCGGTTTTGTCGCGGTCGGCGCCTGGCCGATCTGCGGCTTTTTCGGGCTCGTTGTGGCGCTCCTCTATCTCGCCTTTCGCCTCAGCTACCGCAGCGCCCGCCAGCGCGAGGTGCTGCGCCTCCTTGCCGACGACTTCACCGTCGAGCGGGTCGACGTCTATGGCGAGCGCGCGACATGGCGCTTTCAGCCGTTCTGGCTGCGCGTCATCCTCGAGGAGCGGCCCGATCACTCGAACCGGCTCCTCGTCGCCTCGCACGGCCGGAGCCTCGTCATCGGCGACTTTCTCGGCCCCCCGGTGCGCCGCGAACTGGCGGCGAGCCTGCGCGCGGCGCTGGCCCGCTGGCGCGCCGCCCTCAACCCCCAACGGAGCGAGTCGGGCGACGCGCCCTAGCCGCGCTCACCCACCGGTCGCCGGCGCGGTGTATTCGGCGTCGGTGACGTGTTTGCCCCAGGCGGTGCCCTGGCCCTTCTCGCCCGCTTCCGACAGCGCCAGATGCGCGAACAGGCGGTCGGGCGACGCGCCGTGCCAATGCATCGTGTCGGGGGGAATGTTGACGATGTCGCCGGGGTGGAGGACCTGCGGCGCCTCGCCCTCAAAGCAGATGCGGCCGACACCGGAGAGGCAATAGAGCGTCTGTCCGACCGGGTGGGCATGCCACGCGGTGCGCGCGCCCGGGGTGAACGAGACGACCGACCCGCCCATCCGTGACGGCGCTTCGGCGACGAGGACCGGGTCCTGGAAGACGACACCGGTAAAGGTCTCGGCGGCGCCTCTGCGCGTTGGCCGCGACCCGACCCGAACCACTCCGGCTTTGACTGGCATGGCTGTTTCTCCTGGTTGTGCGGCGGATCGCCGCCGTATATCGCGCGGTCAGCATAGGCTCGCCCGGTGCGGCGACGCAATCTGCCGGTGGACATGTGGCCAACATGTGATCATCATATCAGCATGAGCACGATGATCCAGATCCGTAATGTGCCGGACGCCCTGCACCGGGAGCTCAAGGCTCGGGCGGCGCGCGAGGGCATGTCGCTGTCGGATTATTTACTGCGCGAGATCCGCGAAGTCGCCGAACGCCCGACGCCCGCGGAGATGCGGGCGCGGCTCCACAACCGGCCGCGCACAAACCTGACCCTGGATACCGCGGAGGCCGTGCGTGCCGAGCGTGACAGCCGATGATCGTCGTCGATGCCTCGGCCTTGCTTGAAGCTTTGCTTGGCACCCCCTTGGAAGCGGCCATCAGCACCATGCTTTTCAACCAGCGCCAAACGCTGCACGCTCCCCACTTGCTCGATATTGAGGTCGCCCAAGTAATTCGCCGCTATGTCCTGAATGGTCAAATAACTACCCAGCGGGCTGTCGCGGCGCTGGTGGATTTTATGGACTTGCCCCTCCATCGTCACCCGCACGATTTTCTGTTGCCGCGAGTTTGGGAACTGCGGAACAACCTGACGGCATATGATGCGGCGTACGTTGCCCTGGCCGAGATGCTCGATGCGCCGCTGCTGACGCATGACCGCCGCCTCGCCGCCGCCAGCGGACACCGGGCGCGCATCGAACTGGTCTGATGGCGATACGGAACACTGGCACCATACGGGTCGGCATCGGCGGCTGGGTGTTTGCGCCGTGGCGAGGCGCGTTCTACCCCGAGGGGCTGCGCCAGGCGGAAGAACTGGCCTATGCCAGCCGGCAGGTGACGGCAATCGAGATCAACGGCACCTTCTACCGCATCCAGACCCCGGCCAGCTTCAAGAAGTGGCATGACGAAACCCCCGAGGATTTTGTCTTTTCGCTGAAGGCCCCGCGCTTCCTCACCCATCGCGGCGAGCTGGCGAGCGCCGAACCTTATTTGGCGCGGTTCTTCGCCAGCGGCCTCCTCGATCTGGGGCCGAAGCTCGGGCCGATCCTCTGGCAATTCGCGGCGAGCAAAGCCTTCGAAGCGGCCGATCTGGCGGCGTTCCTCAAGCCGCTGCCGGCCGAGTTGGGCGGCCAGAGGCTCCGCCACGTCATCGAGGCCCGCCAC
>DASYZD010000149.1:0-9488 GCA_035946655.1 Allostellaceae bacterium
CATCGGCGAGCAGCCGTGGCAGCTCCTCGGCCAACGCCGCGACCAGGGCGAGCTCGGCGACCAGTTTGGGTGCCTCGGCGAGCAGTAGACGCCAAACCTCGGCGATGTCCGGAAGATCGTTGGCCTCGGCAAGCCGCCACAAAAGCCCAACTTCCGAGGCGGCGCCGAAGCGGGTCAGTAAGCGCAGCAGGTATTCGAACAACACCGCTGAACCCGGAGCGATCGCACCGGCCTCGATCACATCCTCGATCGCGAAGGGTACATCCGGGTCGACGATCGTCACCACCGATTGCAGCGCGACCGACGCGATCAACGCATCGAGCAGCAACGCGTGCTCGTCATGCCGGGCGGCCGGATCCGCCGGCATGTTGACGAACTGCGCGACGATCTCCTCGATCCGCCCCAGAACGGCAGGACTCGCCGGTTCGGCGAGCGGTGCCGGAATCAGATCGATGCGCAAGGCGCTGTCCTCGGGAGCGAGCCGACGGGTGAGTTCGACCCGCCGGAACCAGCAGTCGGAGAGTTCGCCAACGACCTCGCCGGCCGCGTCGTATAGGGCGATATCGGCCGAGGCCGATCGGGTACCGAGGCGGGTCACGCGCAGCCGAGCGCAAGCCGCCGGTCGCCCGAACGTCGCGGCGATACGCACCCGTCCGAAGCGCCAGGGTAGAAAACTGGCGCCTTCGAGGTCGGCGTGGCGATCGGCAATCAGCGCCAGCAACGCCTGCAACGCACCATCCACCAAGGCGGGGTGGATCAGGTAGCGATCGAGCTTCTCGTCGATGACCGACGAATCGAGATGTGCCAGCGCCTCGTCTCCACCCAACAGCTCGATGCGCGTGACCGTGCGAAACTGCCTCCCGTAATCGAGCCCAAGCCCTGCGGCGAGGCGATAAAGGGTCTCGGCGTCAACCTCGCCACGCGCGTGCTTAGGCTCGCTGAACAGCGGCGCGGCCTGACGGTCCCCGGCCGTTGCAAGACGCGCGACCGCATGGACGGTTAGCGGCTCATCCGACAAGCGGGGACGGCTGCTCAACTCCCAATCGCCATCCTCTCCGGCCACGACGGTGCGGATTTCTCTAGTTCGCCCCTTGTCGAAGGGCAGCGGCCGGCGCAACTCGACATCGACGACCTCGACGCTGCGCGCATCCGGCCGCCGTAGCCGTGCCGCGGCGAGCGCCATCTCAAGGACCGCGGTAGCCGGAAGCACCGGCACCCCTTCAATCGCATGATCTGCCAGCCACGGCAGCACCTGCGGATCGAGGTGATTGAGCCAAAAGGGTACCGGCCCGTGCTGGCGAAAGCCGAGCAACGGATGGTCGAACGAGGGATCGACCGGATTGGTGACCTCGACCGTTCGCTCGAACCAGAAGCGCTCCTTTTGCCAGGGATAAAGCGGGAGCCCGCGCAAATCCGCTGCGCCGTCGAACCGGCCGGCCCCGGTGATGTCGGATCCCGCGACATGGCAAGAAGCGGCGATCTCGGGAAACGGGTCCGCGCCGCCGTGCTTGCGGGTCAGCGTCGCCAGGACTCGGCCCTGGCCCTCCGCCGTTCGCAACGCGCTATGCAGATAAGCCCGCAATACCGGGTTCGGGCCGATCTCGACGAACAACCGGAAACCGGAATCGACGAGGCCCGCCATCCCATCGGTGAAGCGGACGGGGCTGCGGATGTTGCGCCACCAGTAATCGGCGTCGAGAAGGCCCGCGGCGACCGGATCGCCGGTGACCGTCGATACGAGCAACGCCCGCGGCGCGTCGGACGACAGGCCGACGAGATCGGCGAGCAAATCGTCGCGGATCGGGTCCATTGCCAAGGAATGGAAGGCGAAATCGAGATCGAGAACGCGACACGCAGTGCCGCGGCGCCGTGCTTCCGCGGCCAGCCGTTCGATCGCCTCGCCGGAACCGGAGAGCGTCACCGATTGGGTGGCGTTGATGGCACCGACCTCAAGCGGGCTGCCGAGTTCGTCGAGTAGCTCTTGAGCAGCCGCGCCCCCCAGCGCCAGCGCCGCCATGCGACCCTGACCGCGCGTTCGTTCCTGCTGGCGGCTGCGCGCCACGACGACGCGCGCGGCATCGCCGAGCGACAAGGCGCCCGCGGCCCACGACGCGGCGATCTCGCCAACGCTATGACCGATATGGCCCGCCGCCTCGACCCCGAGGCCGCGCAGCACGCCGACAATCCCGACCTGGATCGCAAACAGCAGCGGCTGAGCGATATCGGCGTGGACCAGTTCTTCGGCCTCGGCGCCGCGCTCGATCATCTCGGCGACCGACCAGCCAAGCGCGGGACGCAACGCGCCATCGGCCTCTGCGATCGCCTCGCGGAACGCCGGGCTCGAGTGATAGACATCGCGACCCATCCCGGGCCATTGCGCACCGTTTCCCGAGAACACGAACGCGACTTTGCCGTCACGCACCGCCGTTCCGGTGATCACGGCGGGACTGTCCGTCCCGGCAATGAAGTCGCCCAGCGCGGAGATGATGCCACTCTGGTCCTCGCCCAGCGCGACCAGGCGCTGCGGATGCTGATCGCGGCGCCGCGCGCCGGCGCGCAGCAGCGACGGGGTGCGCTCCGCGGGGGTGGCGGTAAGCGCGTCGCGCCAATCCTGCGCCAAGGTGCGCAGCGAGGCTTCCGTGCGCGCCGAGATGATCAACGGCGGCAGCCGGGCGTCAGCAGACCCAACCGCCTCCGCACGCTGTGGCGGCGCAGTCAGGACCGCGTGCCCGTTGGTGCCACCGAAGCCGAACGAGTTGACCCCGGCGCAACTTCCGGCGCCGATGGTCTCGACCGCGCGGACAAGCCGCAGGTTGAGCGCATCAAACGCGATGTTGGGATTTGGTGTCTCGCAATTGAGCGTCGGCGGTACGCTGCCGCGCTCGAGCGCCAACGCCGCCTTGATCAGCCCGGCCATCCCCGAGGCCGGCTCCAGATGACCGATATTGGTCTTGACCGAGCCGATCGGCAGCGGTTCGCGTCGCGCCTGCCCGAGCGCGCGCCCGACGGCGGCGGCCTCGATTGGATCGCCCGCCGGGGTGCCGGTGCCGTGCATCTCGAAAAACGCCAGATCGTCGGGGGCAACGCCGGCGCGTGCGTATACCGCGCGAATGAGGGCGGACTGCGCCGCTTCGCTGGGCAGCGACAATCCGATCGTGCGACCGTCGGAATTGACGCCGGTACCGAGGATCACCGCACGAATGCGATCGCGGTCAGCCAATGCCTGGTGCAGCGGCTTCAAAATTATGGCGCCGCCGCCTTCGCCGCGCACGTAACCGTCGGCGCGCTGGTCGAACGCAAAGCAGCGGCCACGGCGCGACAGCATCGAGGCTCGGCAGAAGCCGAGAAACGGGTAGGGCGCCAGCATCAGATTGATGCCGCCGACGATCGCGCTCGCGATCCGCCCGCCGCGAATCGCCTCGCAGGCGTGATGCAGGGCTACGAGAGACGACGAACAGGCGGTGTCGATGGTCAGGCTCGGACCGCGCAAGTCGAAGACATGGGAGATGCGGTTGGCGAGGATGCTGAGCGTCCCGCCGGTCATGAAATAGGAATCGCCGCTCGCCGGGTCGGCGAGGCGCAGATCGCGATAGTCGGTGGCGGATGCGCCGATATAAACCCCGGTCGCGCCGCCGGCGAGCTTGCTCGCCGGAATCCCGGCATCCTCGGTGGCGTGCCACACAAGCTCGAGCAGCACGCGTTGTTGCGGGTCCATTTGCGCGGCTTCGCGCGGCGAGATCCCGAAAAAGGCCGGCTCGAACAGGTCGATATCGTCGATTAACCCGGCGGCCCAGGTGTAGCTCTTCGCCGGCTCTCCAGGCGTCGGGTGGTAGTAGAACCGCGTCGACCAACGGTTCGCATCGACCTGCGAGATCGCATCGGCGCCCGAGGTCAACAGCTCCCAGAACGCCTCCAGGCCGGATGCTCCCGGAAAGCGGCACGAGGCGCCAATGATCGCGATCGATCCGTCACTCATGGCGCTGAGAGATTCGGTTGCGTGGCTGGAACACCGGGTGACGGCTGGCCGCACGGCCTCCCCTTCATTATACACCCCAAGCCGCAAAGACCAGTTCCGACGTTGTTTCCGGCGATAGCCCGGCGCTGTCAAGCAACCGCGACTACCCCTTTGGTTCAGGTTACCCCTGCAGGCTCTGCCCGGATCGCACCATGTCGGATGGTCCCCCGGCTTCGCATCGCCGCCGGGTGCTCCCGGGCGCCGGCCTCAGGCGCGCTGCGGGTATTCCGAACCCGGTTCTCGCTATGCATGCGGGCGACCGGCGAAGCGCCTGGCGATGTTCAACACGTCCCACCCCCATGATCGGCCTCCCCAACCAACTGATGCCGCTCGATTTCGTTGCTCAGCTTTTTCGCGCGATGCGGCGCCATCTTAACCGCGATCGAACCCAAAACATTCGCATTAAGATCAATCATTAACAGCGCCAACCCGGAGGCTAATGGAGGGTGCCCTCGAATTCAACCACCGCTTTACCCGTCGATGACCGGAGGGGCGACGCCGGGCTGGCTCGCAACATGCCGTCATTCCAAGGGGGTCGCGAGCTGCGCGCGGGTTCAAAAATACCGGCGCAGATTGGCGCGGATGCGCTCGAGGACCGGGGTCTCCGGCTGGGCGAGGGCAAAGCTCTCGCCGGTGATCGTCTCGAAGACGCCGACATAGATCCGCGCGGCTTCGGCGATGATCTCGCGTGGGATCGGCGGGATCGGCTCGCGGTAGGGATCGACCCGGGCCGCCACCCAGCGCCGCACAAAATCCTTGTCGAAACTCTCGGGTGCGTCGCCGGTGGCGAACCGGCGGGAGTAGCTTTCGGCGAACCAGTAGCGGCTGCTGTCGGGGGTGTGGATCTCGTCGGCGAGCAAAATCTGCCCGTCGCGGTCGAGCCCGAACTCGTATTTGGTGTCGACGAGGATGAGGCCGCGTTGGGCCGCGAGATCGCGGCCGCGGGCAAACAGCGCCAGCGCCGTTGCCGACAGCTCCTGCCATTGCGCCGGGCTGAGCACGCCACGCTCCAGGATCTCAGCCGCGGTCACCGGCTCGTCATGTTCGCCGTCGCGCGCCTTGGTGGTGGGGGTGAGGATCGTCTGCGGCAGTTTCTCGTTCTCGCGCAGGCCGTCGGGGAACCAGAGCCCGTAAATCTCGCGGCGCCCGGATTTGTACATCGACCACACCGAGGTCGCGGTCGTGCCCGCGAGATAATCGCGGACCACGATCTCCACCGGCAGGATGTCGAGGCGCTTGCACAACAGCACGTTGGGATCGGGATAGTCGATGACGTGGTTGCGGCAGATGTCGGCGGTATGGTCGAACCAGAACCGCGCGATCTGGGTCAGCACCTGCCCCTTGAACGGGATCGCGGCAATGTTGATGTCGAAGGCGCTGAGCCGGTCGGTGGCGATGATGAGGCGCCGCCCGTCCGGCAGATCGTAGTTGTCGCGCACCTTGCCGCGGTAATGGTTGGGCAGTTCGGGGATCGTCGCGTCATCGAGGACGCGGTCGAGATGGCGGGCGAGAAAATCCGGATCGACCATGATGGGGGCTCGTCAGAGAGTGGCGGGCGGCGGAATGATAGGCGAGGCCGGCGGCGAGCGCAAAACGGCGAAGGGGTACGTCAGCATCACCGCCGCGATAGTGCAGGCGCCCGATAAAGGGTCGATCGGGCGTGCCCTCACTGCCGCGCGGGTAGGCGAATCGCCCAAAGCCCGTGGTCCCTCGTCGAACCTTAGGCTTGCGAGGAGCACGACGAGGCAGCACTCTCGATCCTGTCGAGCGGCGGCGGCCTAGAAGCGCATCGAATCGCGTCGCTCGCCGTGAGAGGGAGGCGCCGATGATCATCGATACCCACGCCCATGTCGTGCCGGGCACCCTCATCGACGCGCTGCGCAGCGAGAGGCGGCTCTTCCCGTCGGTGCGGCTCGACACCGAGGGCGCCCAGCCGCGCATGGCCTTTGCCGGCGGGGCGCCGGGACGGCCGATCCAGCCGCGCCTCTCCGACTTGGCGCAGCGCCGCGACTGGCTGAAAGCGGCGCGGGTCGACCATCAGCTGGTCGGCGGCTGGACCGATGTCTATGGCTACGAGCTGGCGGGCGCGGAGGGCGCTGATTGGGCGCGGTTTTATAATGAGCACATGGCAAAGGACGCCGCCGCGCTGCCGGCGCTCTCCGCGCTCGCTACCGTGCCGTTGCAGGATGGCGCGCTCGCAGCGCGCGTCCTCGACGAGGCGCTCGATCAGGGGTTCAAGGGCGCGATGATCGCGACCCAGCCCAAGGGCATCGGCGGCAATCTCGACGACCCGAGCCTCGATCCGTTCTGGGAGGTGGCCTCCGCCCGGCATGCGGCGATCTTCCTCCATCCCCACTACATGTGCAGCGACGAACGGCTCGACGGCTATGACCTGATCAACGCCGTCGGCCGTCTCGCCGATACGACGATCGCGGTGGCGCGCCTGTTGTTTTCCGGGCACCTCGTCCGCTACCCCGGAATGAGCCTCGTGCTGTCGCATGCCGGGGGCGCCTTGCCCTATGCCTTGGGGCGCCTCAAGCGCAACCAGGTCATCCACGCCGACTACGCCGACCCGGAAGAGGGTTTTCGCCGACTCTATTTCGACACCGTGATGTTCGAGCCGCGTGCGCTGCGCTTTTTGTGCGACGTTGCCGGCGCCGACAAGATCATGCTCGGCTCGGACTTCCCGTTCGGGATCGGCGATCCCGACCCCTGCGAGATCGTCGATAGAACGCCGCTGACCGCGGCCGAGCGCGGCGCCATCCTCGGCGACAACGCGGCGCGGATCTTTCACCTCGAATGCAGCTGCGGTGCATAGGATGCTGCGGATAGAATAGCTCATCGGGGGGGCATCATGGCCACCATGCTTGCATCGCCATTCCTCGACGCCGTAGCAGCGCTGACGTGTTTCGGATGGATGACCGCAGCGCGGAATAGATAGGGACTCTTGGGAGGCAGGTTATAATGGCTCAACTGACGAGCGTGGACGAGGTTCTGAAGGCTGCGATCGGCCGCGGCGATGTTCCCGGCGTCGTCGCGATGGCGGCCACCCGCGACGGCCGGGTCTACGAGGGCGCCTTCGGCCGCCGCGTGCTGCCCGACGGCGCCGCGATGACCGCGGATACCGTCTTCTGGCTCGCCTCGATGACGAAGGCAATCACCTCGGCCGCGGCGATGCAGCTCGTCGAGCAGGGTAAGCTCGCGCTCGACCGGCCGATCGCCGGGCTCCTGCCGGAGCTCGCCGTGCCGCAGGTGCTCGAAGGCTTCGACGCGGCGGGCGAACCAAAGCTGCGCCCGGCGACCCGGCAGATCACTCTGCGGCATCTGATCACCCATACCTCGGGCTTCGTCTACGACATCTGGAACGCCGAGGTTGGCCGGTACCTGGAAAAGACCGGCACACCCGGCATCATCTCCTGCCAGAACGCCGCACTGGCCCTGCCGCTGGTCTTCGAACCGGGCGAGAAATGGGATTACGGGATCGGCATCGACTGGGTCGGCAAGGCGGTCGAGCGCGCCAGCGGACAGCGGCTGGGCGAGTATTTCGCCGAGCATCTGTTCGGGCCGATCGGTATGAAGGATACCGGCTTCAGGCTTACCCCGGACCACCGCGCCCGGCTGGTCGGCATGCATGCCCGCGGCGAGGGAGACGCGCTCGCGCCGATCCCCTTCGAGATGCCACAGGAGCCGGAGTTCGAGATGGGCGGCGGCGGGCTTTACGGCACCGCGGCGGATTATATCGCGTTCGAGCGGGTCTTCCTCAACGAGGGCCGGGCCGGTGGACGCCAGGTCCTCAAGCCCGAGACCGTGGCGCTGATGGCGCGGAACGCGATCGGCGAATTGAATGTGCGCGCGCTCAAGACCGCGGTGCCGGCCTCGTCCAACGACGCCGAGTTCTTTCCCGGCATGGTCAAGAAATGGGGCCTCGGCTTCATGATCTCGACCGCGGCGGTGCCCGGTGGGCGCGGTGGTGGGAGCCTCGCCTGGGCCGGGCTCGGCAATACCTATTTCTGGATCGATCCCCAATCGGGCGTCGCCGGGATCATCCTGATGCAGCTCCTCCCCTTTGCCGACGCCAAATCGCTGGCGTTGCTCGACGCCTTCGAGCAGGCCGTCTACGCCGCGCTCGCCGATTGACGTGGCGCCGGCCTTCGACCATTTGTTGCAGCGGAACAACCACTCCGGATTGTCAGGGAGAAACCTTATGCCCGCTACGGCGATGAACCATTTTACGGTGTTGAGCGACGACCTCGAGGCGACCCGCGAATTCTACGTCGATTTTCTCGGCGGTTTTAAGGTCGGCTGGCGGCCGCCCTTCCAGTTTCCGGGCTGGTGGCTTTATTCCGGCGACACGCCGATCCTGCATGTGATCCATCGCGACCACCTGCCCGAGGGCGACCGCGCCGGAGTGCTCGACCACATGGCGTTCAGCGCCGAGGATCTGCCCGGCACCGTCAAGAAGCTGAAAAGCCGCAAGATCGACTATGAACTGCGCCGGCTCGCCGGCGGCGGGATCTGGCAATTGTTCTTCCACGATCCGTGCGGCGCCAAGGTCGAGTTCGATTTCCACCAGGACGAGAAGGCTCCCGCCGGTCACGTCGAGGCCTAGCGTTCCCGCGCCGTTACGGCGCGCGTGGCTCCCTCTCCCCACGTGCGGGGGAGAGGGAGGCGAGAGGGGCCGGCGCGGCCCCCGATCGAACTCCGCCCGCGGCTATTCGGCCGGGGCCGGTGCTTTCTGCCCGAAGGCGGGGCTGTCGGTGCGGTCGACCAGGGCTTCGGGGCCCTCGGTCGGCAGGTTCTCCAGAAAATCGATCGCGCCCTGGATGTCGTTTTCCCACATCTCGCGAGGCAATTCGTAAAGGAATTCGACGCCGTAGCCGTTCGGGTCGTTGATATAGACGCTGTGCGTCACCCCATGGTTGACGCGCCAGTTGAACTTGATCCCGCGGCTCTGCAGGAAGGCCAGCTGCTTTTGCCACGCCTCGCGGCTGGGCATCTGCATTGCCACATGGTTGATCGCGACGGTGCCGTTTGCCAGCATCCACTCTTGCGGCGGCGGCAGGTTCGGGCTTTCCACCAGCGCCACGGTGTGGTGAGTGACCTGGCCGTCGTCGACCGCGCTGTAAAAGCGCATCTTCGGCAGGTTCGGCACGTCGGGGCGCGGGCGCAGCGCGGCGACCTGTTTCAGGCCGACGATGTCGGTCCAGAATTTATGCGACTCCTCGATGTCGCGCACGTTGAGGACGATGTGGTTGATGCGCATCGGCGACACCGCCTCGCTCGGGGCCGCCGGGGCGTCGGAAATCGGGCTGGCCATCGCTGTCCTCCAGTTTCGGTGGGGCCTTAGATACTCTTGTCAATCAGGGCACGCAAGCCGTGCGGGTTACCGCCGCGGTGCGCCGGGAGTCGGGTGATCTTAGCAATCTGAAATGCTGGTGGGTGCAGCAGGACTCGAACCTGCGACCCGCTGATT